>NZ_CP093845.1:3286271-3407986 GCF_024732245.1 Dietzia sp. B32
GGGCATCGAGATGCGCGAGGCGGCCAAGATCTCCCGGCGCGAGGAACAGCAGCGCGGCGGTCGACCCGGCGGCGAGAAGGACTCCTGGCCGATCGATCTCGACGACATCGAGGACGGCGAACTCCAGGGATAACCGCCTCCCCGCGAGCCGGATTCGGGCGCCCGGGCCGTGGCCGGTGCCGTGTGGCGCCGGCCACGGTGGCAGGATCGTCGACCGTGACGATCATCGCCGCCGCGGACGGCTCCGCCCTCGGAAATCCCGGCCCCGCCGGCTGGGCCTGGTACATCGACGACTCCACGTGGCGTTGCGGCGGGTGGAAGCGCGGCACCAACAACCAGGGCGAGCTCACCGCCGTGCTGGACCTGTTGCGACAGACCGCGCACACCGACGAGCCGTTGCACGTCCTGTGCGATTCGCAGTACGTCATCAACTCCATCACCAAGTGGATGGCGGGGTGGAAGCGCAAGGGCTGGAAGAAGGCCGACGGCAAGCCCGTGCTCAACGTCGGGGTGATGAAGGCCCTCGACGAGGCCATGCAGGACCGCACCGTGACGTTCGAGTGGGTCAAGGGCCATGCCGGTCACGACCTCAACGAGAAGGCCGACGTCCTGGCCAACGGCGCCGCCAAGGCGCACTCCGCGAAGAAGGAGCCCGAGCCCGGGCCCGGCTTCCCGGGCGCGCAGGATGTCGGTGCGGGTGAGGACCCGGCCGCTCCGCCCGCCGCGGGTGGCGCGGGTCAGCGGTCGGCGTCCGCATCGGGGTCGGCGTCCGCCCCGGCACGCGAGGGTAGGACGAGGACGACGACGAGGGCCTCCTCGGCCGCCGAGCCCGATCTGTTCTCCCTCGACGACGACGCCGACGAGGCGCCGGGGCGGACGGACCTCGATCTGGTCGTGGAGCTCGAGAGATCGCTGCTCACTCAGACGGTGCGCGGAGACCGCGCACGGCTCGAGGCGCTGCTGGATCCCGAGTGGAGCCACGTGTGCGCCCGGGGCGAGGTGTGGTCCCGCGCGGACAGGCTCGCCGCGGCCGGAGCATCCGGTCCGTCGACGGTCGAGCCCACGATGGACCTCATCGAGGCCCGCCGGATCGGGGCGGATTCGATCCTGCTGGTGTGGCGGGAGCGGTCGGGTGACGGCGCCACGCTGCGCAGTTCCGTCTGGGTCCGCTCCGGTGGTTCCTGGCGTCAGACGTTCCAGCAGGGGACGCCGGAGGCCTGAGCCCCCTCCTGCCACAGAGATGGTGCCCCTCACCGCGTCCGGTGAGGGGCACCATCTCTCGGCGCAGTTGCGCGCCTACAGGCCACCGAGAAGCAAGTGGAGGAGATCGCCGACAATTCCGATCAGACCGGCAACTAGACCCATGAGTGTGACTGCTTGTCAGGTGGTGGGATACGACTGCTCGTCGGTTCTTCCTGTCCGATGAGCTGGGCCCGACTCTAAGGACGTAGTGTGACGCTGACGTTTCTGTCGTCGATCGAGATCGTGAACTCGGTCGCCAGCGAATTACTACACCTGACTAGATGTTTCTCAAGCTATCGTCGCTGGTCAGCCGCGGCGCGGTGCGGTGAAGCCCACGGCCTGGTAGACCTGCGAGAGGACCGGGCTGGCCACCGCGCGGGCACGGTCCGCGCCGTCGGCGAGGATCCGTTCGAGCTCGGCGCGGTCTGACATGTACTCGTCGAACCGGCCCCGCAGTGGGGTCACGAACGCCTCGAGCGCATCGGCGGTGTCGGTCTTCAGCGCCCCGTATCCCGCGCCGGCACTCTGGTAGTCGGCCACGATGTCGGCGATCGGCCGGCCGGTGAACGCCGACTGGATCGCCAGCAGGTTGGACACGCCCGGCTTCATCTCGCGGTCGTATCGGATGCTGCCGTCGGAATCGGTGACCGCGCTGCGGATGCGCTTGGCGGAGACCCTGGGATCGTCGAGCAGGTTGACGATGCCCTTCGGGTTCTCTCCGGACTTGCTCATCTTGGCGGAGGGGTCCTGGAGGTCGTAGATCTTGGCCGAGCCCTCGAGGATCTTGCCCTCCGGCACCACGAAGGTCTTCTTGTATCGGGAGTTGAACCGCATCGCCAGATCGCGGGTCAGCTCGAGGTGTTGACGCTGGTCCTCCCCCACCGGCACCAGGTGCGGGCGGTAGAGCAGGATGTCGGCGGCCATGAGCACCGGGTAGGTGAACAGGCCCACGGTCGTGCCGTCGGTGCCCTGCTTGGCGGCCTTGTCCTTGAACTGGGTCATCCGGGCGGCCTCGCCGTAGCCGGTGATGCACCCCAACACCCATGCCAGCTCGGCGTGCTCGGGCACGTGCGACTGCACGAAGAGCACCGAGCGTGCGGGGTCGACGCCCAGCGCGAGCAGCTGCGCGCAGCCGCGGTACACGCGCTCGCGCAACTCCTTGGGGTCCTGCTTCACGGTGATCGCGTGCAGGTCGGGGATGAAGTAGTACGCGTCGTAGTCGTCCTGAAGCTCGACCCACTGCCGCACGGCACCCAGGTAGTTGCCGAGGTGGTACGAGTCGGCGGTGGGTTGGATGCCGGACAGGACACGCTGGCGCTTGGCGGGAACTGCGGAGGAGGACTGCTCAGACATGGCGTTCATCTTCCCACGTCGCCGACCACCCACCGCTCACGCCCTCGCGCGGGCGGTCGCCGCGGCGTCAGCGGCCGGAGGGCGGCGCCATCTCCGGCGGAAAGCCTCCCGTGGCGATCGGTCCCCAGTCATCGATGGCCACGCGGATGAGGCACTTGCCCTGCCGCACCATCGCCGCCCGGTACTCGTCCCAGTCGTCGTGCTCCCCGGCGATGCTGCGGAAGTACTCCACCAGCGGCTCGACGGCCTCGGGCAGGTCGACGATCTCCGCGGTGCCGTCGAGGTGGACGTACGGGCCGTTGAAGTCATCGGAGAGCACGCACACGCTCACGGCCGGGTCGCGGCGGATGTTGGCCACCTTCGCCCGCTGCGGATAGGTGGCCACGACGAGTCTGCCCTCGGAGTCGACACCGCAGGTCACCGGCGAGGTCTGCAGACCGCCGGACGAGCGGCGCGTGATGAGGACGGCGCGGTGCCGGGGGCGGACGAAATCGTCGAGGCCGGCTCGATCGGGACGTTCGGCGGTCGCATACTTCGGCATGGTGCCGAGGTTACGGACCCGTCCCCCTCGCGGCATCCGCGAACGCGGGCCCGGACGCAGTGGTCGACCTCGTCGTCGTCGTCGCCTTCTCGCCCGTCCCTACTCGTAGACGACGGTGACCGGCGCATGGTCGGACCACCGTTGGTCGTAGGCGCCCGCCCGGTCGACGCGATCGGACACCGCCCGGTCGACGAGCCCGTCGGAGACGACGTGGTAATCGATGCGCCAGCCCGCGTCGTTGTCGAACGCCTTGCCTCGCTGACTCCACCACGAGTACGGGCCGATCTCGTCGGGGCGGCGATACCGCACGATGTCGGTCCACCCGCTGCCGTCGGCGAAGACGTCGGTCATCCACTCCCGCTCGTGCGGCAGGAAACCGGAACTCTTGTGGTTGCCCTTGTGGTTCTTCAGGTCGGCCTCACGGTGGGCGATGTTCCAGTCGCCACAGATGATCATCTCGTGACCGTCGCGCCCCTTCAGGTGCCCGGCCCGCTCGGCGAGATACTCGCGGAAGGTCGCCAGGAACCGGTCCTTCTCGTCCTGCTTGGGCGTGTTGGCCGACCCGGACGGCAGATAGAGGCTGGCGACGGTGACGGTCTCACCGTCGACGGCCCCGGGGTAGACGGCCTCGATGTACCGGCCGGACTCGTCGAACTCCGGGTCCCCGTGGCCGATGCGGGTCTCCGACGGTTCGTGCCGGGACAGGATCGCCACGCCGGCCCGGCCCTTGAGCGAGGACGGCGCCCCCACGAGATGCCATCCGGCGTCGAGGGCGGGAGCGAGCGCCTTGCGGGTCTGGTCCTCGTCGGCGCGCACCTCCTGTAGTGCGACGACGTCCGCCCCGCTGCTCTCCAGCCAGGGCAGGAACCCGAGGTTGGTCTCCGACCGCTGCTTGACGGCGGCGCGGATCCCGTTGACGTTGACGGTGCTGACGGTGAGGCTCACGGCCCACAGGCTACCGATCGCCGGGAACGTGACCGTTGACACACTCGGCCGCCAATCATACATTTGAACGATCAATGTATGAATGAAGGGAACTCGGGATGCACGGAGCGACAGCGGTGGTCCTCGGCGGGAGCGTGGCGGGCCTGTGCTCGGCCGGCGTCCTGGCCCCGCACTTCGACAGGGTGATCGTGCTCGAACGCGACGAGCTGCCGCCCGGCGCCGAACACCGGCGGGGGGTCCCCCAGAGCAAGCACCCGCACTTCGTCCTCAACGCGGGTCGCCGGGCGATCGGCGCGATCTTCCCCGGGTTCGAGGAGTCGCTCATCGAGGCGGGCGGGATGCTGCTCATGCCCTCGATGGAAGCCGCCTACGGCGAGATGGACGGGTGGGGACCCCGCAAGGCCAGCACCATGACGATGATCTACTCCTCCCGGATCCTCATCGAACGCGTCCTGCGGGACAAGGTCCGCGACCTGGCGAACATCGAGATCCGTGAGGGCGCGACCGTGTCCGGCCTGTCCACCAGCGGCGGCGGGACGGCCGCCGGGCGCGTCACCGGGGTCGAGTACCGCGATGCCGGCGGCGAGACCCGGATCCTCGACGCCGATCTCGTCGTGGACGCCCTCGGTCGCGGGTCCTCCGTCCGGGACTGGCTCGCGGCCGCCGGGTGGGCCACCGTGCCCGAGAAGACCCTCGATGCGAAGGTCACCTACACCTCCCGCTGGTACCAGCTCCCGGACGCCTCGGAGCGGCCGGCGCACTGGTGGTGGAAGCACCTGGTCCTCACCCCCACCCAGGACACCGGGCCCCATCCGCAGGAGCACGAGTTCCTCTCCAACTTCTTCCCCGTGGAGGGAGACCGCGCGATCGCGTGCATGGGCTCGTGGGGACTGGAGATGCCGCGCAAGCCCGAGACGTTCGAGGCGGCCGCCGGCCGCCTCCGCGCACCCACCTTCGCCGCCGCCATGAGGGCCAGCACCCCGATCTCGGAGGTGCACCTCACCCGCGCGACAGGCAACAAGTGGCGCCGCTACGACGAGCTCGCGCACCCACCGTTGGGCCTGGTGGCCATCGGCGACGCGGCCTGCGCATTCAACCCGTTCTACGCGCAGGGCATGAGTTCGGCCGCCCGCTCGGCCGTCGTGCTCTCCGACGTCCTCGCCGAGCGCCGGGCACTCGACTCCTCGTTCACCCGCGCCTTCCTCGACCGGCAGCGCACGTCCCTCGAGGTGCCGTGGATGCTCGCCATGGCCCGCGACCAGGGCTACGACTTCGCCGAGGGCACCGAGGTCGCGCCGGCCTGGCGCCGCAAGATCATGGCGAAGGTGTCGTGGCCGGTGTTCAACGCCATCACCTCCGCCTCCCGCGAGGACGACTACGTGGAGCAGACCTTCACCGCGGTGTTCAACCTCGACAAATCCCTCAAGGAGATGATGACCGACCCCCGGTTCGTCACCGGGCTCCTCCGGCACAAAGTCCGCGAACTGTTCGGACGCACCCGCGTCCCCGGCGGGTTCGACATCCGCCTCGACCCGCCCGGCACCGACTACTCCGACCCGGCCAACCCCGTCGAGCTCGCGGCCTCCCCGCAGGGCGCGACCCGACAGAATCTGGGCTGACCCATGGCGTACACCTGTGAACCCCACGCCCGGCAGGTGGCCGACTTCCTCGGCTTCGTCTGCGACGACGCGAACCCCGTGGGCGCGGTGCGCTCCCCGTTCGCCCTCGAACACTGGACGATGCCCCTGCTCGAGGTGCTCATCATCGCCGGCGCCGTCTTCGCCCTCGTCCACGCGTGGCGGCGCTGGCGACGCGACGGCGACCCGATCAACCTCGGTCTGTGGTTCGCCTCGCTGGTCTACCTCGCCGTCATCGAACCACCGCTGTACTTCCCCGAATGGTTCGGTCTGCAGGACTACGTGGGCTTCATCTTCTCCCACAACGTCTTCACCGTGCAGTTCATGTTCGACCGGCTACCGCTGTACATCGTGGCGTTCTACCCGGTCATCTCGCAGATCACCTACGAGCTCGTCCGCGCACTGGGGATCTTCGCCCGACGCGGTGCGGCGATCGGCGCGATCGCCACGGCGTTCGCCAGCCAGGTGTTCTACGAGATCTTCGACCAGCTCGGGCCGCAGCTCAAGTGGTGGGCCTGGAACCCGGAGAACATGATCAACACACCGATGTTCGCTTCCGTGCCGATGAACAGCATGTGGGTGTTCGCCTCGGTCTCGTTCGGCGTCATGGTGTGGCTTGTGGTCAAGCTCCTCGGCGGCCCCGCGCGCACCGGGACCCCGATGGGCGGCGGCTCGGTGGCCTGGCGGACGCTGCTGGCGGGCGTCCTCACCCCGGTGCTCATGGTCATCCTGGCCGCGCCCACCAGGGTGGGGGTCGACGCCGAGGGGGAAGGCACCCTCCAGAAGGTGATCCTGTGGACGTTCCTCGGAATCCTGTGGCTCGTGGGCCTGTGGTTGCTGGCCGAGGCCACCCGCCGGACGTGGCGGGGCTCCACGCAGCCGGTCGCCTCACCCGCCTTCGTCCGCCTCTACCCCGCCGCCTACGTGGTGGTGCACGCGGTGTTCTGGATCGCGGCACTCCCGGCCTTCGTCGGCGCGACGGGGGGCGTCACCGAGGCGGGCACGCCGATCGGGAACGGGTGGTACGCGCTCGCCTGCTTCGCGGTGGCCGTGTGGTTCGTCGTCGCGGCGATCCGGGCGACCCGCTCCCCGGCCCGGTCCGGGAGGGTCCCGGGCGGCGCTCCCGCCGCGACCGAGGGGCCGTCGACCCGCGAGGCCGATATGACACCCTGACCTCATGGCCAGACACGGGTGGGGCGGCCGGCCCCCGGCGGACGAGGAGGAGGCGCGTCAGCGCATCATCGACGCCACCGCTGCACTCATCGACCGTCAGGGGGTCGCCAAGACGACCCTGTCCGACGTGGCGGCCGAGCTCGGTGTGACCCGCCAGACCGTGTACCGGCATCTCGGCAACATCAGCGAGATCGTCAGCGTGGTGGCCGCGCGCGGGGCCGAGGACTTCGTGGACCGGCTCGTCGTTCACCTCGAGGGCAGCAGGTCCCCCGCCGAGGCCGTGGTCGAGGGCATCCTCTACTGCCTCCGCACGGTGCCGCACGACCCGCGCCTGAATCTGCTGCTCCAACTCGGGGACACCGCCACGTTCAACCGCGCCGCCACCTCGCCGCTGATGCTCGGGTACGGGTCGGCGATGCTCCGCCGGTTCCCGGTGCGGTGGTCCGATGCCGGGGTCGACGATGCCGACCTCGACGGTCTCGCCGAGGTCATCATGCGTCTGCTCATCTCGCTTCTCGACTCGTCCACCGATGTCCCGCGGCCGGAGGACGAGGTCCGTGCGCTGGTCGAGCGCTGGCTCGTGCCGGCGCTCACCCCGTCGTGAGTGCACACCGCGCTGAGTTCCCCGAGTCCACGCCGCGCTGAGTCCCTACTGTCCCGGGCTCACACCGTCCCCGGCTCACACCTGTTCCGACTGGTCCCGCGCCGTCCGACGCGCCGCCCAGACCGCGCCCACGAGAATCGTCAGACCGGCCGCCGCCAGCGCCGCGCCCGCGAGGGCCGGGGACGTGTACCCGAAGCCGAGTGCGATCACCGCCCCGCCGAGCCACGCACCAAGGGCGTTGGCGGCGTTGAGCGCCGAGTGGTTGAGCGCTGCCGCCAGGGTCTGTCCCCGGCCCGCGTACGTCATCAGGCGGGACTGCAGCCCCGGCACCAACGCGGACCCTGATGACCCGACGAGGAACAGCCCCACCAGCGCGGTCACGGGGTGCAGTGCGGCGACGGAGAACAGCACCAGCACCACGGTCATGGCGGAGGCGATCACGACCAGGCCCCGGTCGAGGTCCCGGTCCGCCACCACGCCCCCGAGCAGATTGCCGGCCACCATGCCGAGTCCGTAGACGGCGAGTACCGCGGGCATCCATCCGGGGTCGACCCCCGCGACGTCGACCATCGTCCACTGGATGTAGGTGTAGACGGCGAACATGCCGCCGAACCCGACGCAGCCCACGGCCAGCGTGGCCAGGATCTGAGGCCGGGCGAGCGCCGCGAGCTCCTCGCGCGCCCTGACCACGACCGTTCCGGTGGGTTCGGGGACGACGACGAAGATCGCCGCCACGGTCAGTGCGCCGATCACCCCGACCGCGAGGAACGCCGACTGCCAGCCGATCGCGTCGCCGAGCCAGGTCGCCGCGGGGACACCGATCACGGTCGCGACCGACAGACCGAGCAGGACCTGGGACACCGCCCGCGCCTGCCGACCGGGTCCGGCGAGTGAGGCGGCCACCAGGGAGGCCACCCCGAAGTACGCCCCGTGCGGGATGCCGGCGATGAACCGGGCCGCCACCAGGATCTCCGCGGACGGGGCGAAGGCCGCCGCCGCGTTGCCCGCCGTGAACAGCGCCATGAGGACGAGCAGAAGGGTGCGCCGCCGCCAGCGCGATGTCCACACGGTGAGCAGGGGCGCGCCCACCACCACGCCGAGCGCATAGGCGGTGATGACGTTCCCTGCCTGCGGCTCGGTGAGCCCGAACCCGTCGGCGATCGAGCGCAGCAGACCCATCGCCGCGAACTCGGTGACGCCGATGCCGAACCCTCCCAGCGCGAGCGCGAGGATCGCCAGCGTCACTCGCCGGGGGGTGGGAGCGGCGGGCTCGGTCACGGGCTCGGCGGCGGGGCCGGGGGTCGTGGTCACCGGAGCAGGTTACGCCCACCAGCCGGGCGGGCCATGCCGTACCAGCCCGATCAGGGGGCGGTACGCATGAGGCGCCGACCGCCGTAGACCAGCAGGAACGCGGTGACGTACATGACGATGCTGTAGACCGCGGCCGCGAGCCCGACCTCCTCGTCACCGATCACCGTGAAGGCGATGAGCAACGTGAGGGTGGTGTTCTTGATGCCGAACTCCACCGCGATCGCGATCTGCTCCGCGCGCCCCAACCCGGACAGCCACGCCAGGAGGCCGCCGAGGACGATGAGCGCGAGGTTGAGGACGATCACGGCGGGTCCGACCGTGGCGACGAGGTCGACGATCCGGTCCCGTTCGCCGAGGACGATCCCCACGATGAGGAGCACGAGTACGACGAGCCCGACCAACCCCACGAACCGCTCGACCCGGGCGGCGAAACCCGGTGTCCTGGCGCGCAGGACCATGCCGATCGCCACTGGGATGAGGATGACGCCCAGCAGGAGCCCGAAGGTCTGGCCGAGCGGGACGCTCACCTCGGCCTCGGCTGCCCCGGGGATGATCCGCGCACCGATGTCGAACCACAGCGGCAGGGTGAGGATCACGGCCACGGAGGTCAGGGCGGTGAGGATCACCGAGAGAGCGACGTTCCCCCGCGCCAGGTAGGTGATGAGATTCGACGTCGCCCCTCCCGGCGTCGCCGCCACGAGGACGACGCCGAGGGCCAGCATCGGCGAGAGGCCGAAGAGCAGGGCCACACCGACACCGACCATCGGGACCAGGACGAGCTGACCGAACAGACCCACGATCGTCGCCCACGGCGATCTGGCCTGGACCGCGAAGTCGTCCTTGGTCAGGCTCAGGCCGATGCCCACCATGATGATCGCCAGGGCGATCGGCAGGCCGATATCGACCAGGGGACTCTGATCCACGGGAACTCCTGGGGTCGCGTCGCGAGGGAGGTCCACCCCTGTGATGTGGACCACTGTCCGGTTACGCTAACCCATCGCGGTCGCCGCGGCGGCTCCGACGGGACGGGACCGTCGGAAACCCCCGGCGCGGCGTCAGCCCTCGCCGCGGGTGCGCTTGAGGTTCTCGTCCAGCGCGGCGAGGAACTCCTCGGTGGTGAGGTAGTCCTGGTCCTCCCCGACGAGCAGCGCGAGGTCCTTGGTCATCTGGCCCCCCTCGACGGTCTTGATGACGACGTCTTCGAGCTGGTGCGCGAACTCGATCACCTCGGGGGTGTCGTCGAGCTTGCCGCGGTGCTCGAGGCCGCGGGTCCACGCGAAGATCGACGCGATCGGGTTGGTGGAGGTCGGCTTGCCCTGCTGATGCTGGCGGAAGTGCCGGGTAACGGTGCCGTGCGCGGCTTCCGCCTCGCAGGTCTTCCCGTCCGGCGTGAGCAGGACGGAGGTCATCAGACCGAGGGAGCCGAACCCCTGGGCCACGGTGTCGGACTGCACGTCACCGTCGTAGTTCTTACACGCCCAGACGTAGCCGCCCTCCCACTTGAGCGCGGAGGCCACCATGTCGTCGATGAGCCGGTGCTCGTAGGTCAGACCCGCCTTGTCGAACTCCTCCTTGAACTCACGGTCGAACACGTCCTGGAAGATGTCTTTGAACGCGCCGTCGTAGGCTTTGAGGATGGTGTTCTTCGTGGACAGATACACCGGGTAACCGCGGTCGAGGGCGTAGTTGAACGAGGCGCGCGCGAAGTCCTCGATGGACTTGGTGAAGTTGTACATCCCCATGACCACGCCGCCCTCGTCAGGCATGTCCACGATCTCGTGCTCGATCGGTTCGGAGCCGTCGGTCGGCGTGTAGGTGATGGTGACCTTGCCCGCACCGGGGACCCTGAAGTCCGTGGCGCGGTACTGGTCGCCGAAGGCGTGGCGGCCGACGATGATCGGCTTGGTCCACCCCGGGACCAGGCGCGGCACGTTGGAGATGATGATCGGCGCGCGGAAGATCGTCCCGCCCAGGATGTTCCTGATGGTACCGTTGGGCGAGCGGTACATCCGCTTGAGTCCGAATTCCTCGACGCGGGCCTCGTCGGGAGTGATGGTGGCGCACTTGACGCCCACGCCGTGCTTCTTGATCGCGTTCGCGGCGTCCACGGTGATCTGGTCGTCCGTGGCGTCGCGGCTCTCGATCCCGAGGTCGTAGTACTCGAGGTCCACGTCCAGGTAGGGGTGGATCAGCTCCTCCTTGATGAACTTCCAGATGATGCGCGTCATCTCGTCGCCGTCCAGTTCGACGACGGTTCCCTGGACCTTGATCTTCGACATCGGACCCTCTTCTCCCGCCCGGCCCTTGTGGGGCCGACGTGTCGGCTCATACGTGATGTAGGTCTCACTTTACTGCCCCGACACGGTCCGGAGCGGCCTCCGCGACGGGTAACCCCTCGTTGCAGCCGTCGAGCGGCTTAGGCTAGCCTGACCCCAGGTCATGAGTTCCAGCGACAAGCCCCGGCTCGCTGGACGGCAACCCTCCACCGCGGTGGGGTGCCCCGGGAGACGACCTGGCCCCCACCCGACCGGGTGACGGGCAAGCGCGGGTCCGCTGACGGTAAGCGGGCGGACCCTTTTCGATGAGAGGAGGGGCTCCGCCCCTATGACCTACGACAACAGCAACACGGACTGGGCCTTCGAGACCCGTCAGGTCCACGCCGGACAGCCCGTCGACTCCGACACCGGCGCCCGGAATCTGCCGATCTACCAGACCACCTCCTACGTGTTCGCCGATGCCAAGCAGGCGGCCGACCGTTTCGCGCTGGCGGAGATGGGGCCGATCTACACCCGTATCACCAACCCCACCGTGGCGGCGGTCGAGGACCGCATCGCCTCACTGGAGGGCGGCGTCGCGGGACTGCTGTTCGCGTCGGGCCAGGCGGCAGAGACCGCCGTCATCCAGGCAATCGCCCAGTCCGGCGGCCACGTCGTCGCCTCTCCCCGCCTGTACGGCGGGACCGACACCCTGCTGCGCCACACCCTGCCCAAGTACGGCATCGAGACCACGTTCGTCGAGAACCCGGACGACCCCGCCTCGTGGGAGGCGGCCGTGCGTCCCAACACGAAGCTCTTCTACGGCGAGTCGATCTCGAACCCGCTCAACGACATCCTGGACATCCCGGCCATCGCCGAGGTCGCGCACCGCAACCAGGTCCCGCTCGTCATCGACAACACCGTGGCGACCCCCTACCTCATCCGCCCGCTGGAGCTGGGTGCTGACGTGGTGGTCTCCTCCGCCACCAAGTACCTCGGCGGGCACGGCTCGTCCCTCGCCGGCGTCCTGGTCGACGGCGGGAAGTTCGACTGGCGGGTGCAGCGCGACGGCGAGGACGTCTTCCCGTCCTTCACCACCCCGGACCCGGCCTACCACGGCCTGGTCTACGCCGATCTCGGCGCGCCCGCTCTCGCGCTCAAGGCCCGGGTGACCCTCCTGCGTGACACCGGCGCGGCGGCCTCCCCGTTCAACGCGTGGACCCTCGCCCAGGGCATCGACACGCTGAGCCTGCGGGTCGAGCGCCACGTGGAGAACGCGCAGCGGATCGCCGAGTGGCTCGAGGCCCGTTCCGACGTGGCCAAGGTCCAGTACGCGGGCCTGGCCTCCTCGCCCTACAACGAGCTCCAGAAGAAGCTGGCCCCCAAGGGCGCCGGCGCGATCGTCACGTTCGACCTGGCCGTGCCGGAGGGCACGTCCGACGACGACGTCAAGGCCCGCGCCTGGGCGTTCATCGACGCCCTCAAGCTGCACTCGTGCCTGGTCAACATCGGTGACGTGCGGTCGCTCGTGTGCCACCCCGCGACTACCACCCACTCGCAGGGCACCCCCGAGGCCAACGCGATCGCCGGGGTCACCCTCGCGACCGTCCGCCTGTCGGTGGGCATCGAGTCCGTCCAGGACATCATCGGCGACCTTGAGCTCGGTTTCGCCGCGATCTCCTGATCCGTCCCCCATGGTCCGCTCCTCCGATCCGCTCGCGCTGTTGCCCCCGGGCGACGGCACCCTCGGCCACGTCGCCCTCGGCGACATCACGCTGGTCACCGGTGTCGTCCTCCCGGGGGTGACCCTCGCGGTCCAGCGGTGGGGGCGGATCGCGGAGGACCGGTCCAACGTCGTCCTGGTCGAGCACGCGCTCACGGGCGACTCGCACGTCGTGGGTCCGGTCGATTCCCTGCACCCCACCCCGGGATGGTGGAACGGGCTCGTCGGGCCCGGACTCCCCCTGGACACCGACCGCTACTGCGTATTGTCGGTCAACGTCCTGGGGGGCTGCCGGGGATCGACCGGGCCGAGCTCGCTCCACCCTGACGGCCATTACTGGGGAGCCCGGTTCCCCGCCGTCTCGGTGCGCGACATGGTCGAGTCCGAGCGCGTCCTGGCAGACCTCCTGGGGATCGACCGCTGGGCGGCCGTCATCGGTGGATCGATGGGCGGGGCCCGGACGCTGGAGTGGATGGTCACCCACCCCGACCGCGTCCGAGCGGCCTGCGTCCTGGCCGTCGGTGCCCGCGCCTCGGCCGACCAGATCGGCATCCAGACCGCCCAGATCATGGCCGTGACCTCGGACCCCCACTGGCAGCAGGGCGGGTACCACGGGACCGGCCGCACGCCGGTCACCGGCCTGGGCATCGCGCGGCGCATCGCGCATCTCTCCTATCGGGGTGAGGTGGAACTCGACGAGCGCTTCGCCAACCGGCCCCAGCCCGGTGAGGATCCGCGGGGTGAGGACCTGTCCATGTCGGGCCGGTTCGCCGTGCAGTCCTATCTCGATCACCAGGCGGGCAAGCTGGTCTCCCGCTTCGACGCCTGCACCTACGTACTGCTCACCGACGCGCTCAACCGTCATGACGTCGGGCTGGATCGGGGTGGCGTCGATGAGGCGCTGCGGTCCTGTCCCGTCCCGTGCGTGATCGGCGGCGTCACCACCGACCGCCTGTACCCGCTACGTCAGCAGCAGGAACTGGCAGATCTGCTCCCCGGCGCGGACCCGCTCGTCGTGATCGAGAGTCCCGCGGGCCACGACGGCTTCCTCACCGAGGACCACGTGGTGGGACCGATGCTCGAGCGCACTCTCGAACTGGCCGAGCAGGACACCACAGACCGCACCCGAGGACACGCGTGACCGAATTCGACCACACTCCCCGCCCGGCCGTGATGGGCCTCGCCGGCCTCGCGGCGGGCTTCGGCGTCATCGGGATGGCGATCGGCTTCGCCACCCTCCTGGGCCTCACGGCGACAGCGACCGGCGGTCACGACACGATGGGTTTCGGACCCGCCGCCGCCACCGCCGCGTCCTCGTTCGTCATGGGCACACTGCTCGTCGTGGGGGCCGTGCTGTTGTGGCGGGCCCACCGCAGTTCGCGCGTGGTGATCGGGACGGCCGTGGCCCTGCTCGCCCTCAGTTCGTTGGCGCGGATGGTGCTGGACAGCGTCACCTTCATCTCCGTCGTCGGTACGGTGCTGTCCCTGCTCGCCCTGACGGCGATGGGGTATCTCCTCGTCTCCGACTCGGTTCGTGAGCACGTCCGTGAGGGCGTACCGCTCAGGCTCCGCTGACTCGCTCTCCTCCGTCGCGCCGCCCCTCCAGAACGCCACCCATCGAACGTCGCGCCACCCATCGGACATCGCGCCACCCATCGGACGTCGCGCCACCCATCGGGCGCCATGGGCAGCGCGTGATCCGATAGGTGATCCGCACCGGCGCGGAGGAAATCGGGCCGCGGAGGGAATCTGCTCTGCGGCGATGCGCTGGTCGCGAGATCGTCCCCCGTGGATCGCGACAGACGCCGTTCTCGCTGCTCCGCGCGGGGTACGTAAAGGGCGGGCCCTCTTACCCCAGACCCTCCGTTGTCCACAGGCGGCCGTCGTCAGACGGCACTGAGCCGGTCTCCCTGCGAGATGGCCGTGATCATCGGGGTATGAACACACCAGACGATCTGATCCCTCTGCTCCTCACCACCGATCGGCTGCTCAGCCGGGGAATGACGAGCCACAGCCTGAGCCGCGCTGTGAGGTCCGGCGATCTGATCCGGCTCAGACCCGGATTCTTCGTAGAGAAGAGAGCACGCGATCTCTGCAGGCGTGACCGCCACCTCTTGTCGGTTCTGGCCACGAAAACTGCACTTGACTCGCTGGTGTTCTCTCACGCATCTGCGGCTCTCATCCACGGTCTTCCGGACTGGGGTCTGCCGCTGCGAAAGGTCGCGGTGTGCGACGAGGGGGCGTCGCCGCGATCCCGCACCACCGATCTGACGACCTTCCGCTTTGTGCCTGATCTCGCCGGTGAGGTCACGACGGTCAACGGATTGCGGGTCACCACTCCGGCACGAACAGTGACGGATATCGCGATCTCGACGAACAGGGATGCCTGCGTCGCGGTTGCCGATGCTGCGCTCCACGGCGAACTCGTCACCGGGATCGCGCTCGAAGAATCTCTGGAGAAGTCCGCGGGCCGTCGCGGGATCAGGCGCGCCCGACACTCGCTGAGCCTCGCGGACGGGCGGAGCGAGAGCGTGGCAGAGACCCTGAGCCGGCTGACTTTCCGTGACCACGGCCTGCCGGAGCCGGAGATCCAGGTCGACATAGTCAACTCCCGCGGCATCAGAGTGGCTCGCGTGGATTTCCTGTGGCCCGAGTACGGCGTGGTCGGAGAATGTGACGGTTTCGGTAAGTACTTCGAGGGGCTGACCCCCGCAGAGACACGGCATCGATTGGGGATGGAGAAGGATCGCGATGCCGAACTCATGGCACTCGGCTATCGAGTCTTACATTGGCGGTGGCGTGATCTCGAGGAGCCTCATGTCCTGGCTGCGCGCATCAAGCGGGTGCTCTTCTCCGCAGCCGCGTGACCAGCCCACCTGCCCTCGCGTGAGCGGCCTCGGCCCCGACGTGCTTGATCGCCGACCGGGTTGCCGGCCGACGATGGCCAGATGCAACGCCACGTGATCGCCACCTATCGAATCGCCCGTCACCTATCAGATCGCCCGCCACCTATCGGACCCGCTGGGTGACTCGCCATCCGATAGGTGGCGCTGGGGTTCGGCGGATGCGGCAGGGCACGCGCGTGAAGGAACACAGGCGCGCGACGGCTACGGCCCGCGATAGCAACTGCGCGCGACGGCTACGGCCCGCACTAGCAACGGCGCGCGACGGCAGGCCAGTGCAGACCCGGCCGACTCGGCGTAGGCGTCCGCGCAGACCCGGCCGCCGTCAGCCGGTGCCGAGCGAGTCGATCGACGTGGCCAGCCACAGGATGACGGCGCCGAGCGCGGTGTAGAAGGCGACGTCGAACCCCCTGCCGCGAACCCCGAGCAGCCGGGCCCGCTCGTCCGGCACCACCGCCCGCAGGATCGCCGCCGCCAGTGCCACCACGCCGAGCAGGAACGCCCCGCGCCGCCATCGCTCGAGGATCACGAACCCCAGTGCGACCGCCACCCCCGCCAGCACCAGGGCGAGCGGCCACTGCGCCCGCACCTGCGCCCACGTCAGGCGCGAGGGCCGCGTACGGCGGGGCCGCGCGTCGGTCGTGCCGTTCAGGGGCCGGTCGGGAGCCGGGTGTGTCATCGGGGGTCTCAGTTACCGGAGTCGAGCCGCTCGCACCGCTCGACCACGTTGCTCAGCAGGAATGCCCTGGTGAGGGGCCCGACGCCACCCGGGTTGGGAGAGACCGCGCCCGCGACCTCCCACACGTCCGGGTGGACGTCCCCGGCGAGCTTGCCGTCCAGTCGGGACACGCCCACGTCCAGTACCGCGGCTCCGGGCTTGACCATGTCGGCGGTGACCATGTGCGCGACCCCCGCCGCGGCCACGATCACGTCGGCCCGACGCGTCTCGGCGGCGAGATCGCGGGTACCGGTGTGACAGAGGGTCACGGTGGCGTTCTCGCTGCGGCGCGTGAGCATGAGCCCGATCGGACGTCCGACGGTGACGCCGCGTCCGATCACCACCACGTGCGCGCCGTCGAGCTCGACGCCGAAGCGGCGCAGCAGGTGGATGCTGCCGTTGGGGGTACACGGCAGTGGCGCCGGCTCGTTCAGCACGAGCTTGCCCAGGTTGACCGGGTGCAGGCCGTCGGCGTCCTTGACGGGGTCGATCCGCTCGAGGATCGCGTTCTCGTCGAGGTGCTTCGGCAGCGGCAACTGCACGATGTACCCGGTGCAGGCGGGATCGGTGTTGAGCTCGTCGATGACGGCCTCGAGCTCGGCCTGGGAGGTGTCGGCGGGCAGATCGCGACGGGTGGAGGCGATGCCGACCTGCTCGCAGTCTCGGTGCTTCATCTTCACGTAGGAGTGGCTGCCGGGATCGTCCCCGACCAGGACGGTACCCAGTCCCGGGGTGATGCCCTTGTCGCGCAGCGCGGCCACGCGTGCGGTGAGGTCGGCGACGATCTCGTCGCGGGTGAGCTTTCCGTCCAGCTTGATCGCGGTCACGGGGACCAGTATCCCACTCCCGGTCCGTCCCGTCGGCACGGCGCTGCGAGAATGGCCCCATGACCGGTGTGGGTGTGCGTGTGCTGTTCGACCGTCCGTGCATCCCGCCCAATACGGGCAACGCGATCCGGATGGCCGCGGGTGCGGGCTGCGAACTGCATCTCGCCGGCCCGCTCGGCTTCGACCTGTCCGCGCCGCAGTTGCGACGCGCGGGACTGGATTACCACGATCTCGCCCACGTGGAGGTGCACGAGGATCTCGAGGCCGCGTACGCGAGCCTCCTGCCCGCGCGGGTCTGGGCCTTCAGTGCGAGGGCGGACCTGGCGCTCCCGGAGGTGCGGTTCTCCCCCGGCGACGTACTGCTCTTCGGCCCCGAGCCCACGGGCCTGTCCGAGGAGGCGTTGTCCGACGATCGGGTCACGGCGACGGTGCGCATCCCCATGCTGCCGGGGCGCCGGTCGATGAACCTGTCCAACGCGGCCGCGGTGGCCGTCTACGAGGCCTGGCGGCAACAGGGGTACATCGACGGCTAGGAAATTTCTGCTCATTTGATTTAGGATTTCGGCATGCCGAAATTCGATGTACGAGGCGGCCGCAAAGCGCGCGGCGCCCGGTGGCGGAACGCCGCGGTCGCCGCGACGGTCGCCTGCGCGACGATCGTCTCGTCCGCGTGCACGGTCGGCCCCTCGGGTGCGACGGACGTGGACGACCGGCCCCGGTTCATCGATCCCGCGGACCGGGTCGTGGTGGCCACGACGTTCACGGTCCTGGCGGACATGGTCCGCCGGGTGGGCGGGGACCGCGTGCAGGTGGAATCCGTCACCACCCCGGGCGCCGACGTGCACCAGTACGAGCCGACCGTCGAGGATCTCAAGCGTGTCGAGGGCGCGGACCTGGTGGTGAGCAACGGGCTCGGGATGGACGACTGGCTGTTGCGCTTCATCGACGGCACCGACGCGCGCCACGTGGTCACCTCCGCCGGGGTCGACCCCCTACCCGTGCGGTCGGGCAACTACACCGGTCGGCCCAACCCGCACGCCTGGATGTCCCCCCTCGAGGGGGCCGAGTACATCCGCACGATCGCCGCCGCTCTCACCGACGTCGACCCGGAGGGCGATCGCGAGTACCACGCCCGCGCCGCGGACTACATCGGTGAGCTGGAGGAGATGGCGGACCGGGCCCGCGCGGCCGTGGAGACCGTCCCGGAGGACCGTCGCGTCCTGGTCACCTGCGAGGGCGCGTTCTCCTACCTCGCCCGCGACCTGGGTCTGGAGGAGCTGTACCTGTGGCCGGTGAACAGTGAGAACCAGGGCCTGCCCCGCCAGATCACGGCCCTGATCGACGAGATCCGTCAACGGGAGCTCCCCGCGGTGTTCTGCGAGTCGACGGTCTCCGACGCCGCGATGCAGCAGGTCGCGGCCGAGACCGGTAGTCGCCTGGCCGGCGTGCTGTACGTCGACTCGCTCTCCGCCCCCTCGGGCCCGGTCCCCACCTACCTCGACCTCCTCGACCACGACCTCGAGACCATCTCCCGGGAGCTGACGACATGACGGACCGGCCACTGCCCTACTCGCCCTTCACCGGCCCGTCCCCCGTCGTCGTCTCCGACCTGACGGTGGACCGCGGACAGGTACGCGCCCTCGACTCGGTCTCCCTCTCGGTACCCGCCGGGGAGATCACCGTCCTGCTCGGCCCCAACGGTTCCGGCAAATCCACCCTCCTGCAGGCGCTGCTCGGCCTGGTGACGCCCACCACCGGTACCGTCCGCATCCTCGATTCATCCGTGCGTCGCGCCCTGCGCAGCGGGCGGGTGGCCGCGGTCCCCCAGGCGGACGGCCTCGACGAGGGTTTCCCCGTCACGGCCGCCGAGGTGGTCATGCAGGGTCGCCGTCACTTCACCGGCCCGTGGCGCCGACCGTCGGCCACCGATCGCGCCGCCGTCGCCGCCGCCCTCGACCGCGTCGGACTGTCCGGGCTCGCAGCCCGGCGCGTCGGTGAGCTCTCCGGCGGTCAACGCCGCCGCGTCCTCCTGGCCCGTTGTCTGGCACAGGAGGCCGACCTGTTGTTGCTCGACGAGCCGTTCAACGGGATGGACGCCGGCAGCGAGGAGGTGTACATCGACGTCCTGCGCGCGCTCACGGCAGAGGGGCGTACCGCGCTGGTCTCCACCCATCACCTGGGGACCGTCGAGCGTCTCGCGGATTCGGTGGCCCTGCTCAACGGTCGCCTCGTCGCCCACGGTCCGGTCGCCGAGACCACCACTCCCCAGATCCTGTCCACCCTGCTCGGCGCCCGACTCCCCGCATCCACGGACGGCACGGGCGTCGACCGCACCATCCCCGAGGGGGCCCTGCCGTGATCGACCTGCTCACCGAGCCGATGAGCTACGACTTCATGCTCCGCGCCCTGCTCGTCGTGACGGCCTCCGGGATCGCCGGTGCCCTGCTCAGCTGCTGGCTCGTCCACATGGGCTGGTCGCTCATGGGAGACGCCGTGTCCCACGCCGTCCTGCCCGGGGTGGTGATCGCCGCGATGACCGGCATCCCGTTCGCGGTCGGCGCCCTGCTCGCCGCCCTGATCGCCGTCACGCTGATCGGCGCGGTGCGCGAGAGCGGGACGGTCCGTGAGGACGCGGCGATGGGCATCGTGTTCACGGCCCTGTTCGCCCTCGGCCTGGTCCTCATCGCCCGCTTCCCCACCGAGCAGGACCTGCACTCGATCCTGTTCGGCAGCGTGCTGGGCGTGCGTGACTCCGACCTCGTCCAGGTGGTGGTGGTGTCGGCGTTCACCGTCATCGTGCTGCTGGCGTTCCGCCGCGACCTCATCATGTTGGCGTTCGACCGTCTCCACGCCCACACCCTGGGTCTGCGGACCCGCACACTGACCGCCCTGCTGTTGGCGACGCTCGCCACCGCGACCGTGGCCGGGGTCCAGTCGGTGGGGGTGATCCTCGTCGTGGCCACGCTCATCATCCCGGGCGCGACCGCCCAGTTGGTGGCGGACACGATGCGGGGAACGATGATCCTCGCCGTCGTCGTCGCCCTCGTCGGCGGCGTCACCGGCCTGTACGTCGGCTACTACGCCGACCTTCCCCCGGGCGCGGTGGTGGTCCTCACCCAGGCCGTGATCTTCGCGGCGGTGCAGTTGCTCGCGCCCCGGCGCGGGGTGATCCCCCGGGCGGCGGCGGGCCGACGCGCGCGGCGGTCGGGGATGATGGCGGCATGACCGTCGACCCGCCGCACGTCGATCCACGCGGAACCGTTCCACCCGGGGTGGTCCCACCCGGAGTCGTCCCACCCACCGGCCTCGCCGACCTGACACCGACGATCCAGGCCTATCTCATGGCCGCCCACGCGTTGGGGTCGGGCGGCGACCCCGTCACCTCCGGCGCGCTGGCCGAGCGCCTGGGCGCGTCCCCCTCCTCCGTCAGCGAGGGGGTGCGCAAGCTCGTGACGATGGGCCTGGCCGAGCACCGTCCGTACGCGCCCGTCGAACTCACCGGTGCCGGGCGGTCGTTCGCGGTGGCGATGGTGCGGCGCCACCGGATCATCGAGACGTTCCTGGCGCGGTGCCTGGACTACCCGTGGGACGAGGTCCACGCCGAGGCCGACGCGCTCGAACACGTGGTGTCGGACCGGTTCGTCGACGCCCTGGACGCGTTCCTCGACCACCCTCGCCGAGACCCGCACGGTGACCCCATCCCCACGCGCGACGGCCGCGTCGATCCGCTCGGTGACGTGCCGCTGGACCAGGCCCCGGAGGGTGCTACAGGTGTCGTGACCCGGGTGTCCGACCGTGACAACGCCGTCCTCCGCCACCTCGCCGAGATCGGCCTGCGCCCCGATTCGCCGGTGGAGGTGGTCTCGCGCCAGGTGGAACTGGGGATCATCACCGTTTCGCTCAACGGCCGCACCGTGCCGATGGGCACCCCCGTGGCTGCGGCGGTGCGTGTCCGGGTCACCGGCGCGACGGGATCGGACACTGTCGACCAGGAGTGACTGCGGTCAGGAACAGGACCGGTCAGGTCCGATCACGGCCAGGACCGACGACGACGACGACGACGATTGCGGTTGCACCCCGGCCCGCGATCGCTCAGACCGCGCGGGAGACGGTCGCCGGAGCGCTCGTGCGGGCAGCGGTGACCCGCGCCGAGCGGTCGGGGTGGGCGGCCCGCGAGGCCGGCCATCGCAGGCCGAGTGCGACGAGGGTGGCCAGGGCGATCGCCCCGTCGACCGCGGCCGCGGTGGGCGCTCCGGTCACGTCGTGCCGTAGAAGGAGCACCGCGGTCATGGTCATGGACGCCTTGTGGAAGATCACGACCAGCCACAACACCGCGGCCCCGGGCGGGGTGGCACCGAGGTAGGCGGTCAGGGCGGAGAAGACGAGCAGGCCGTAGGCCCGCCAGTAACCGGTGAGCTGGTATTCCGGGGTGATGGTAGGCGCCTCGAGTCCGGCGGCGACCCCCAGGCCCAGTGCCACCGCGGCGGTCGACAGGAGCAACGCCCGGTAGAGCAGGAGGCAGAGTCGGTCGGTGGCCATGGATCCGATACTCGCCGACCGGTGACGGCCGCACATCGGGGAGATCCCCGGGATCGGACCTGATTCCCGCGGCCCGCACTCCCCGCGCGGCCGCTACAGCATCGTCCCCGGGTTGAGGATGCCCTGTGGGTCGAGGGCCGACTTGATGCGTCGGCTCAGCTCCATGACGTCGTCTCCCAACTGGGCTGGCAACCACGGCGCCTTGAGTCGGCCCACGCCGTGCTCGCCGGTGATCGTCCCGCCCATCCCGATCGCCAGGTCCATCACCTCCCCGAACGCGATCCGGGCCCGCTCGGCGCGGGCGGGGTCGTCATCCTCCAGCACGATGATCGGGTGGGTGTTGCCGTCCCCGGCGTGCGCGACCAGCGCGATCGGGATGTCTCGGCGGGCGGAGATCTCCTCGATCCCGGCGACCAGGTCGGGCAGCGACGGCAGCGGCACGCCCACGTCCTCGAGCAACAGGGTGCCGGTCTTGCCGAGGCTGGTGAACGCGGCCCGGCGGGCCATCGTGAACTGCTCGCCCTCGTCGGGGTCGTCGGTGGCGAACACGTCGGTCGCACCGTGGGTGCGGAACGCCTCGGCCATGAACTCGGTCTCGGCCGCACGGTCGGGGCCGGTGAGGTCGGACTGCGCGAGCAGCATCGCCCCGGCCGTGGTGTCCAGGCCCATCCGCAGGTCCGCCTCGACCGCGCGGATGGAGACGGTGTCCATGAACTCGAGCATCGCCGGGCGGATCCGCCGGGTGATGGCCAGGACGGCCTCGCTGCAGGCGACCACGTCGGGGAAGATCCCCACCACCGTGGAGCGCGGTGGCTGCTGCGGGATCAGCCGGAGGATGATCTCGGTGACGATCCCCAGTGTCCCCTCGCTGCCGACGAACAGCTTGGTCAGGCTCAGCCCGGCGGTGTCCTTGAGTCGCGGCCCGCCCAACCGCACCGCGGTGCCGTCGGCGAGGACGACCGTCATCCCCAAGACGTAGTCGGTGGTCACGCCATACTTCACGCAGCACAGTCCGCCGGCGTTGGTGGCGATGTTGCCGCCGATCGAACAGATCTCGTATGACGACGGGTCCGGCGGGTACCAGAGACCGTGCTCGGCGACGGCCTGTTTGACCTCGGCGTTGTAGAGCCCCGGTTGGACGGTGGCCGTCCGCGTGACGGGGTCGACGTCGATGTCGCGCATGAGCTCGGTGGACAGCACGATCCCGCCGTCGACCGCCGTCGCTCCGCCGGACAGGCCGGAGCCGGCACCCCGTGGGACCACGGGGACTCCGTGCGCGCTCGCCCAGCGCAGGACCTCCTGCACGTCCTCGGTGGTGCGGGCCCGGACCACGGCAAGGGGCATGCCCGGGTCGGGGGCCTTGGCCCAGTCCTGGCGGTAGCCCTCCAGAAGGTCCGGGTCGGTGAGTAGTCGGGAGGCCTCGAGTCGGGCACGGAGGTCGTCCAGCGGGGTGGCCGGATCGGGGCCACGGGCGGGGGTCGTAGCACTCATGTGACCGAACGTACGGTGCCGTGCGCGTGGGCGTCGGGGGATCCGCCCACTCCCCTGCCGGGCGCCGAGGTGGGGCGGTTGTCGTTGTCCCCCCGTGTTTTCGACGACGGCGACGAGGGCAGGCATAGTGTCCTGGTGACCACGAGCCAGGGACCCGGATCCGCGCCCGCGGCCCCGGCCGTCCCGGGTCCCGGTCCCGCCTGGTTCGGCGCCGTGATGGGCACCGGCGGACTGGCCACACTGCTGCAGATCCACTCGGATCTGGTCCCCGGTTTCGCCTCGGCCGCGGCGGTCATGCTGATCCTGGGCTGGGTTCTTCTGTTGGGACTCGGCGCGGGGTTCGCGCGCTCGGTGGCCCGTGTCCCCGACATGTGGACGTCCTCGGTCCGGGACGCTGCGATGCTGCCGCTGTGGGGAATGGTCTCGATGGGCCTGGCTGCGGTGGGATCGGCGACCTTCGTCGTCGTGGATGCCCGTGTCCCGACGCTGTCGCGCATCGCGTTCGGGGTGGATGTGGCCTTGTGGGCCGCGGGCACGGTGCTCGGGTTGGCGACAGCGCTGGGGTTCGCGGTGTGGTTGTTCTCCACTCGTCCCGACCACCCGCTGCCCACGTGGGCGTTGCCGATGGTGCCACCGATGGTCTCGGCGACCGCGGGTGGTCTCATCGCTCGTCAGATCGAGTCGGACTCCGTCCGTACGGTGCTGGTCGCGGCGTGTGTGGTCTGCTTCGTCCTGGCGCTGGCGCTGGGCGGGGCGGTGATCGCGATGGCGTATCACCACGCGTGGTTCCGCACACCGGTGCCGGTGGCCCTGGCGACCTCGACGTGGATCCCGCTGGGGATCGTGGGGCAGTCCGCGGCGGCGGCACAGGTGCTCTCGGGGCAGACGCTGTCCGGGGTCGCGCGGGCCTACGGGGCGACCGTGTTGATCGCCGGCGCGGGACTGGGGGCGTTCGCGGTGGTCACCACGATCAAGGGGTTCCTGGCGCGGATGCCGTTCAGCCCGGGCTGGTGGGCCATGACCTATCCGCTGTCGACGTGTGGACTGGGTGCCTACTATCTGCGCTGGCAGGAGGCGAGTCTGCTGACGGTGGCGGTACTGATCGCCATCTGGGTGCTCTGTGCGGTCGCCAGCGTGCACGCGATCGCGAGGTCGCGGACGCGGTCCGCCTGACCCGGGCCACCTGACCCGGGCCACCCGGCTCCGGTCGCCTGACCCGGGCTGGACGGTCATCGGAAGTCCCGACTGCGACCGATGGCCATGCCCAGGTGCAGGCGTTCGATCTTGTCCGCCACCACGCTGACCGCACCCGAGCGGTTCTCCACCGTGCCGCGGACGATGAGCGCCGGGGAGGAGGAGACGATCGGCCGGTAACGCGCCCACAGGCCCACCGAGCACACGACGTTCGTCATTCCCGTCTCGTCCTCGAGGCTGAGGAAAGTCACGCCCTCCGCGGTGGCGGGCCGTTGCCGGTGGGTGACGGCTCCGGCGACCTCGACGCGGCTGCCGTCGGGGACATGGGCGAGCCCGGCCGTGGTGCACACGCCACGTGAGTCGAGCCACGGTCGGGCGTGGACGGTCGGGTACTCCTCCGGACTGATCCCGGTGGCGGCCAGGTCCGCGGAGGTGAGTTCCAGGACGCTCATGCCGGGCAGGGCCGGGGCGTCGACCTGGCTGAGCCCGGGCAGCATGCCGGGCTTCTCGCGGGCCGCGGTGGCCGCCGACCACAAGGCCGACCGACGGCCACCCGTGCCGAGGCAGTCGAGCGCCCCGGCCGTGGCGAGTGCCTCCATCTGCCGGACGGACAGGCCGGTGCGCCCGGCGAGGTCGGCGGCGGAGGTGTAGGGGCCGTGGGTATCGCGTTCGTCAGCGATCGCCGTGGCCAGGTCCTCGCCGATCGCCCGGACCGACTCCAGTCCGAGGCGCACCTCGGTGCCCTCGTTCTCACAGGTGGCGCCGCCGATCGAACGGTTGACACACGGTCGGTGCACCGTGACGCCGTGCCTGCGGGCATCCGCGACGAGGGACTGGGGCGAGTAGAAGCCCATGGGTTGGCTGCGCAGCAGCGCCGCGCAGAAGATGGCCGGGTGGTGGCACTTGAACCACGCGGAGTAGTAGACGATCGCGGCGAAGGACTGGGAGTGGCTCTCGGGGAAGCCGTAGTTGGCGAACGCGCACATCTTCTCCCAGATCCGCTCCCCGACCTCCGGGCCGGTGACCGGCGTCCCGGGCGGGCTGGCGCCGATCCCGTGCAGGTCGCGCATCCCGTCGAAGAACCGCTCCTTCAGTCGGGCCATCCGCTCGGGTGACCGCTTGGCCCCCATGGCTCGGCGCAGCTGGTCCGCCTCCGCCCCGGTGAAGCCCGCGATCACGGTCGCGATCTGCATGAGCTGCTCCTGGAACAGCGGGATCCCCAGGGTTCGACCCAATACCTCTTCCAGCGCCGGGTGGTCGAACACCACCTTTTCCCGGCCGTTGCGGCGGCGGATGTAGGGGTGCACGGACCCGCCCTGGATGGGGCCGGGGCGGATGAGCGCCACCTCCACCACCAGGTCGTAGAACGTCCGCGGTCGCAGCCGGGGCAACGTGGCCATCTGCGCCCGGGACTCCACCTGGAACACACCCACCGAGTCGCCGCGGCACAGCATCTCGTAGACCTGCGGATCCGCGAGGTCCAGCTGCGCCAGGTCCACGTCGAGATCCTTGTGTTCGGCCGCCAGGTCGATGGCGTGGTGCAATGCGGTGAGCATGCCCAGGCCCAGCATGTCGAACTTGACCAGGCCGACCGCCGCGCAGTCGTCCTTGTCCCACTGCAGTACGGTCCGCCCCGGCATGCGCGCCCACTCGACGGGCACCACGTCGGCCACCGGGCGGTCGCAGATCACCATGCCGCCCGAGTGGATCCCCAGATGGCGGGGCAACCCGACGAGTTGTCGTGCCAGCGCGAGCACATCGGACGGGACGCTGTGCTCGGTGGCCTCCCGCTCGTGGTTCTTCAGTCCCGACCACCGGTCGACGCTCTTGGACCACGCGTCCTGCTGCCCCGGGGAGTAGCCCAGCGCCCGGGCCACGTCCCGCACGGCCGAGCGGCCGCGGTAGGTGATGACGTTGGCCACCTGCGCGGCGTGGTCCCGCCCGTACCGGGAGTAGACGTACTGGATCGCCTCCTCCCGGCGGCCGGACTCGATGTCCACGTCGATGTCCGGCGGGCCGTCGCGCTCCGGGGCCAGGAATCGCTCGAACAGCAGCTGGGCGCGCACCGGATCGACGTTGGTGATCCCCAGCGAGTAACAGACCGCCGAGTTGGCGGCCGAACCGCGGCCCTGACAGAGGATGCCCTCGCGGTGGCAGAACTCGACGATGTCGTGCACGACGAGGAAGTACCCGGGGAAGCCCAGCTCGGCGATCACCTGCAGCTCGCGGTCGATCTGTGCGTACGCCTCCGACGCCTCCTCGCGCGTCCCGTAGCGCCGGGCGGCACCCGCGTAGGCGAGCTCGGCGAGCATGGTGTTCTCGGTGTACCCCTCCGGGACATCGAACGGCGGCAGCTGCGGGGCGATGAGTTGGAGGTCGAACGCGCACTCCCTGCCCAGCCGGTCGGCCCCGGCCACGGCGTCGGGCCACCGCTCGAACAGCTCCGCCATCTCCTCGCCCGAGCGCAGGTGCGCCCCGCCCGCCGCGGGCAGGTGCGCTGCATGGGCCTCCAGCGCGTCCCGCGCCCCGAGCGCCGCCATGACCGAGGCCAGTCGCGCCTCCTCGGGTCCGGCGCAGTGGGCGGCGGTGGTCGCCACGACGGGCAGGCCCGCCTGCGCGGCGAGGCCCGCCAACGCATCGCACCGTTCGGTGTCCTCGGGCACCCCGTGACAGGTGAGTTCCACGACGACCCTGTCGCGCCCGAACAGCTCGACGAGCTGGTCCAGTGCCGTGCGGGCGGCGGCGGTGTCGAATGCGGACGCCCCCGTCCCGCCCCGCTCCAGGGCCCGACGGACCCGCCCACGACGGCAACCGGTGAGCACGTACCAGTGGCCGCCGGCAGCCTCCGCGAGCTCGGCGATCTCGTAACGCGGTTCGCCCTTGGCCCCGCCCCGCAGGTGGGCACGGGCGATCGAACGCGACAGCCGCCGGTATCCCTCCTCCCCTCGGGCCAGGACCAGGAGGTGCTCACCGCCCGGTAGCGAGAGCTCCGCCCCGAACACCGTGGCCAGCCCCAGTTCGGCGGCCGCCTCGGCGAAGCGCACGACCCCGTACATCCCGTCGTGATCGGTGATCGCGAGCGCCGTGAGACCCAGTTCGGCCGCGGTCTCCGCCATGGCCTCGGGCGAGGAGGCGCCGTCGAGGAAGCTGAACGCGGTGTGGGAGTGCAGCTCCGCGTACGGCACGCGCCCCCGGGCGCGCGGCCGCTGCGGGGGCGTGTACTCGTCACGCTTGCGCGACCAGGCGGGTGCGTCGCTGCCGTCACCGGGGTGCGGGTTCTCGGACCCGCGCGGACCCGGGCGCCCGGAGAGCACCCGTTCGAGTTCCGACCACGTGGTGGGCCCGTGGTACCAGTTCACAGGTGCTCACCCGCCCGGTGCCGGCGGGCCCGTTCAGAGCAGGGTGAGGGACTCCACGACCCACGCCGAGGCCTCGCCGGCGGGCTTACGGCAGCTCTGCGGGCGTGGCGGTAGCGGGTGTCTGGCCGCCTGGACGCGCCAGGCGCGCCCGTCGGTGTGTCGGACGACGGCCACGAGCGGGTCATCCGGATCGATGTCGACGACGAGATCGTCGATCCCCGCCTCCACGCCCGAGTCGCGGACGGCGACCTCCGCCACCTGCCCGGCCGGTGGCCACGTGCTGCGACCCCGCAGGTGCTCGGTGACGACCCGCCCCTCCAGCTCGGCCTCGACGATGCGGGCCGCGAGGTCCGACTCCGCCGGCCCGTAGGTGTAGCCGGTGCCGGGCAGCAACAGGACCGGGGCGAAGCGGTGACCGCCGGTGTGGGAGCACTCCCACACCGCGGCGTCCGGGTCGAGCGCGGACAGGCGGGCTCCGACCCGGTCCTCCAAGTCGGCCACGACCGGACGCCCCCGGACCGCACAGCACTGGTCACGCTTGGCGTGGGTACACACCAGCGGCACCGGCGCCGCGACCTCGCGGACGCCCTCCACGTGCCCGCCGGGCGAGAGGTCCAGGCCGAGCATGTCCGCGGGGCGGTCGACGCGACCGACCCGGATGCTCCGCCGGCCGGGCCTGGTGTCGCACAGGTAGAAGCGGTGGCGGTCGATGCGTTGGCCCTCTCGGCCGGGGCGTCGGATGAAGAGCATCCGGGCCCCGCAGGCCGTGACGTGGTCCTTGAGTTGCTCGGACAATTCCTCGCCCAGCGCCTCGCCGTCGAAGATGTCGCGTCCCCAGCGCGCGGGAACCTCCAGCAGGACCCACGATTCCTCGTGGGCCGCGGTCCCGGCCGGCGGCTCATCGGCCGACTGGAGGGAGCACCAAGAAGTGAGTGGGGTGGGATCGGTGACTGACACGCCCCCATGGTGCCCCACCACGTGCGGTGGTGTAACTGTAGCCACCTTGTGGGACAAAAGTGATGAGAGGGACTTAGGCTGGGGGCATGCGTACCCGACATCGCCGCCTCGTCGCGGCCGCCGCCCTGACCGCCACCGCATCCCTGGCCATGGCGGGTTGCGGGACCGACACCTCGACCGATGCCCCCGCCACGAGCCAGACGACCACCGCGGGGTCCTCCCCGGCCGCCCTCGCGCAGGCCCTGTCGCCGGAGGAGACCGAGGCCGCCGACCCCACGGCCGGCCCCACGGATTCCGCCCCCAAGCGCGAGGAGCCGGACGCCGCCGAAGGCCGTGCCGAACTGGTGGTGTCCGAGATCCGGATGGGCAACTTCCAGGGCAAGGACCGCGTGGTCTTCGAACTCGACGGCCGCGGCACCCCGAGCTACTCGGTGGACTACGTCGACACCCCCGCCCAGCAGGGCAGCGGCTTCGCGGTGGACGTGCCGGGCGACTCCTTCCTGCAGGTGATGATCGGCGGCCAGGTCCTGCCCACCCAGACCGACCTGAAGGAGGTCCCCGTGGGCACCGTGGCCGGTGACGACGCGACCGGGGTGGCCGGCGTGGCGTTCACCGGGCAGTTCGAGGGACAGGCGCAGTCCGTGATCGGCCTCGAGGGTTCCGACCGCGCCTTCTCCGCCTTCCTGCTGCAGGACCCCACCCGCCTGGTGGTGGACATCGAACGCTGACCCCGACGCGGGGGCGGGCGCGTCCGACTGCGCGCCGCACCGCGTGCGGCCCGTCCCCGGCCCGACTGATCGTGGACGGCTCATTCGTAGACTCCTTCGACGATCCAGCGGCCCTGCTCGTCCCCGAGCACGCCGCAGAGCAACAATGCGGCCGCGCGCTCGGGGACGACCTGCATGCGGGCCCGAGGTCTGCGGGGCGCGCCGTCGGGCGTGGGCTCCCACCAGGCCTCGTCGATGGGCCACGGCCGTGACCAGCCGAGCAACGCACACCGACGGCCGCCCACCTCGATGACGGCGGGCCGGCCACCGAGCAGGCCCCGCAGGGTCACCCCGACGGCCTCCCCTGCCGCGCTCCGCAGTACGACGCCCCCGGTGAGAGACACCCGTGCCACCACCGCGGCCCCGGGGTCGACGCTCTCGCGGATCTCCAACCGATAGCCCGGGCCCGGCCACACCACCGACGGCGAGGGCGCGGGCAGCGCTCCCGGCCACGGACCGCGGGCGGCGGGCTCTGCCGGGGCGTCGCCGTACGGCAGGGACCGGACGCGGTCGGTCGGGCCGCGGCCGCCCACCTCCACGGGGACACGGACCGCCTCGGGTCCGAGCAGTCCCTGGACCCGGACGAGCGCACGGTGGACGCGGGCCTCCGCGAGCCCGGCCTCACCCCACAACCCCTCCTGGACACGGCCCGCGGGGACGACCTCCACAGGCTCCAGCACCAGGGCGGTGACCGCTCCCCCTGCCCCGCCGGCGATCGCGGTGCCGGTGAGCCAGCCCTCGAGCTGCCAGCGGAGCCGGTCAGCGGTGCCCTCCGGGGTCAGCGGCGACGAGCACCGCCACACCCGGTTGACCTCCGCCCCGCCCTCGACCCGGGCGGTGATGGACAACCGCAGGCACGAGACCCCGGCGGCGGCGAGCACGGCGTGCAGCTCCCCCGCCAGCCGACGGCCGAGGAAGGCGGCCTCGTCGACCCGCTCCAGGGGCGGATCGCACCGGTGCTCGACCGCCGAGCCCGTGGGCACCGCGGACACCGAGGGAGGCCGCCACGGGACGGCGCGGGCGATGCGGTGCGCCACCGCACCGGCCTCCCCGAAGCGGGTGGCCACGTCCCGCGGCGGGAGCGCGGCGAAGTCACCGAGCGTGCGGACCCCGAGGCGGTGCAGCAACCCGACCAGCTCGGACAGCACCTCGGGCTCACCCAACGCGGGTTCCACCACGAGCGCGTCCACGGGCAGCCCGGCCAGGTAACCCGCATCCCCGCCCGGCTCGAGCAGTGCCGACCCGCGGGCGCCGAGCACCGCCGTGGGCAACTCGTCCGCGAGCCCCACCTGACACTCCGCACCGGCGGCCGCCACCGCGTCCACGACCCGGGTGACGACCTCCTCGACCCCACCGTGGAAGCGCAGGGCCCCGGCTGCGGAGAACACGAACAGTCCGGGACGCAGGACCTCGATGCCCGGGACCACGGCGTCGAGCGCCTGCACCACGGGCTCGAACCACGCGGCGTCCCGGGCCGGATCGGCCTCGACCACCACGAGTTCGGGGCAGCGGAACTGCGCTTCGCGCCGACGCAGCCCGCGGCGCACCCCGACCGCCCGGGCGACGGCGTTGCACGCCAGCACCCCACGGGGCCCGACGACCGCCAACGGCAGATGCAGCCCGTGCCCCTCGGCCCGGGCCGCCGCGACCGTCGGCCAGTCCGGGCACCACACCGCCATGACCCGGGCGCTCATCCCGCCGCCACCCACTCCGCGGTCCGGCCGGGCGCCGCCCGGCCGGAACAGCGCACCAGGGTGGAGACCGAGGCCAACCGACCCGCGCCCGCACCCAGGCCGCCGTAGCGACAGTGCCGACCCGCCAGCGTCAGCTCCGCCCCGGGCCACCCCGCACCCACGAGCAACACCGCGCCGGCCGCTCGCACCCGACCGGCGAGCACGCGGGCTCGCGACGGGGCCACGGCCGCGACACCGGGCCCGAGCAGGACCAGATCCAGGCCGTCGAGCAGCACGGACACCACCGCCGCGGGATCCGGCCCGGGGTCCGGGACCAGCGCCAGGCAGTCCAGCCGGCCCCCCTGTTCGGCCACCGCGGCCACCCCGAGCTCCGGCCATCCGACCACCGCGCATCTCGCGCCGGCGGCCGTGGCCGCGGCGAGCAGGCCCACCCGGAGGGTCGCGCTACCGGAGACCGCCGTGACGCGGCCAGCGGGCAACACCCCGCCCGGCAACAGGTGCGCCACGGAGGCCGGCACTGCCACACCCGGCGCGACCACATCCGGCGCGGCCACACCCGGCACAGCCACCGCGGACACCGCGGACACCGGGGCCCCAGGGACCGCAGTGGCCCCAGGGACCGGAACGGAGACGGGTGCGCCGGACCCCGTAGGCTCAGCAGCCCCGACAGGGGCGGGGACGACGGACGCTCCGCGACCGGCGCCGACCACCGGGGCAGTCGCCGCGGGCACCGTCGAGCGGGCGGCCGCGGACGGGCCCCCGCCCGGCATCGCGGCCAGGCGTCGCCGCAGCTCCGCGACCCGCGCGGCCGTGTCGAGATCGGACAGATCGGCAACAGCAGCAGCGTCCACTACCATCGTCAGAACCTCCCGTCATGCACGACACGCCGTCGACCATGTGAATCGAACTATTTTTCGATCACGGGAACAGTGAACACCACGGGTACGACACCACGCAAGAACACCTGTTCGAGACGGGTGATCCTCGTCGTCGTCCCCGCCATCCGCCCGACCGCCTACCCTCGGTGACCATGAGAGCCTCCGTCGGGAACCGCATCGTGCTCATCGGCGCCGGGGACGTGGGCATCGCCTACGCCTATGCGCTCGTCAACCAGGGGCTGGCCGACCACCTGGCCATCATCGACATCGACCACGACAAACTCGTCGGCGAGGTCATGGACCTCAACCACGGGGTCGTGTGGGCGCCCTCCCCCACCCTCGTCACCGAGGGCACCTACGCCGACTGCACCGACGCCACCATGGTGGTCGTCTGCGCCGGCGCAGCCCAGCGACCCGGCGAGACGCGTCTCGATCTGGTGGGCAGGAACATGGCGCTGTTCGAGAGGATCGTCGGCGACATCATGACGACGGGTTTCGACGGCATCCTGCTGGTGGCGACCAACCCCGTCGACATCCTCGCCCAGGCCTCGTGGCGCTACTCCGGGCTACCGTCCGCGCAGGTCATCGGCTCCGGCACGATCCTCGACTCGGCACGCTTCCGGTTCATGTTGGGCCAGTACTACGACGTGGCCCCGATGAGCGTGCACGCCTCCATCATCGGGGAACACGGGGACACCGAACTGCCGGTCTTCTCCTCCGCCAACGTCTCCGGGGTGCCGCTACGGGGCGACCTGGAGGGCGACCCCGCCACACGGGAACGGCTCACGCAGATCTTCGACGAGACCCGGGACGCCGCCTACCGGATCATCGACTCCAAGGGGTCGACCAGCTACGGCATCGGGATGGGCCTGGCCCGCATCACCCGGGCCGTGGTGCGCAACGAACAGGTCTCGCTGCCGGTCTCAACCCTGCTGCGGGGCGAGTACGACCAGGACGGGATCTACATCGGGGTGCCCGCGGTGATCGGGCGGACCGGCGTCCAGCGGGTGGTGGAGCTGGAGCTCGACACCACCGAACGCGAACAGTTCGCCCGCAGCGCGAGCGCGCTGCGGGCGGTGTCCGAACAGTTCGAGATCCTGCGCTGACTCAGAGCGCGCCGGGGGGATCACTGGCCGGGAACGACTCCTCGCCCAACTCGTCGACGAGCTCGTCCTTGGAATCCGGGCGGTTGTCCCTCTCGTCCGGGTCGGCGGACGCGTCGTCGGTGTGGTCAGAGTTCTGCGGGTTGGTCATTCCTCGTTCTCCTCCCGCCGCACGGGGCGTACGGCGAGAATCAGATTACCGGACACCATCACCGCACCGCCGGGACGACCGGACGCGCGGAACCACTACAGGAACAGAGGGTCGTCGTGCACACCACCCACTACACCGACACGCTGATCCTGCCCGCCCCCGACACCAGGGCCGTGACGGCGACCGCCCCGCCCTCCGGGAAGGGATCGGTCGCCGAGCTGCAGTACGAACGCCTCTCGGGCGAGGACTACACGTGGACGAGCGACGACCTGATCTTCGACGTGCACTGCCGGCGCCGGGGCGTAGCGGAGGCCGACCGCGCCGCCGAACGCGAACGGTTCTTCTCCAAAGGCCAGCCGTGCCTGCGCACCTCCCCGCTGGCCAAGACCTACGGCTGGGCCCTGCACTTCGACTCCGACGGGCGCATCGCGCTGCTGCCCATGGGCTCCGAGCGCGTGGCCGAACTCGAGGCCGACCCGACGGTGACGGTCAGGGCCGCCATGAAGAGTTCCCGCTAGTAGCCCGGCTCGACGTCCGGGAGGAGGCGTAACCACTCCAGGACCGGACCGGAGATCACCTGCGCGAACTGTTCGTACCCGCCGGGCCCGGGGTGGGCGCCGTCGCCCGCGGCGACCTCGCGCATCCACGCCCCACCCGCCACCAGCACGTCGAAGGTCGGCACGAACGGCACCCCGGCCTCGTCGCACACCTGCGCCATGACCTCGGCCCGGGCGGCGATCCGCTCGTTGACCTCATCCCACACGACCGGCGGCGGCCCCACCACGAGGAACCGCCCCTCGGGGGCCCGGTCGATCATCCCGCGCAGCGCCGCGGCGGTGCCCGCCTCCCCGACGCGCAACCCGCCCCCGTGCTCCATGACGTCGTTGACGCCGAACTCGGCGATCACCGCGGTGGTGGGGAAGGCCGCCCGCCGACGGTCGACCTCGTCCCAGCGGGCCAGGATCATCTCGGAGGTGTCACCGCCGATCCCGGCGACCGCGGCGAGGATGTGCAGCCCGGCCCCTGGACCCGCCTCGACCAGGTGCGCGGTCCAGCCGCGACCCGTGTCATCGCCGTAACCTGCCACGAACGAATCGCCGATGATGCAGACGGGCAGGTCACGCAGTTCGCTCACCCCCGCCACGGTATCGGTCCGGGCAGGTGCGCGGAGCCGACCCGGACGAGAAGTCACCCCGGTCGGCCGGGTCGGCGCGGGCGATCAGTCCAGGTGCCGGGACTGCGCCCAGCGGGTCAGCGCGTGCCGGTTGGACTGCTGGGTCTTGCGCAGGACGTTGGAGGCGTGGGTCTCCACGGTCTTGACCGAGATGAACAACTCCTCGGCGATCTCCTTGTAGGTGTACCCGCGGGCCAGCAGCCGCAGCACCTCCTTCTCGCGCGGGGTGAGCGAGTCGACCTCGGGGTCGTGGACCGGTTCACCGCGCTCGGCGGGCCCGGGGGCGGCGCGGGCGAACGCGTCCAGCACGAACCCGGCCAGCCGCGGGGAGAACACCGCGTCCCCGTCGGCGACACGACGCACGGCGTCGGCCAGGTCCTCGCCGGTGATCGTCTTGGTGACGTACCCGCGGGCACCGGCGCGGATCACGGCGATGACGTCCTCGGCGGCGTCGGAGACGCTCAACGCGAGGAAGGTCGGTTCCGGGGCGCGGGCGGGATCGGCGACGCCGCCCGGGTCGGAGCCCAGGACCGAGCGCAGCACGGCCACCCCGCCGCCGTCGGGCATGTGCACGTCGAGCAGCACCACGTCGGGACGCACCCGGCCGATACCGGCCACGGCCTCGGCGACCGACCCCGCCTCGCCGACGACCTCGATCGCCGACTGCCCGGCGAGTTCGGCACGGACCCCGCTGCGGAACACCGCGTGGTCGTCCACGAGGAACACCCGGCACATCCCGCCGGCACCCGCCGCCGACTCCCCCGACCCGTCCCGTGGCCCGTCCGTCATGCGCCCTCCAGCGGCATCTCAATCCCGATCTCCGTCCCGCGCCCGAGCGTACTGCGCACACGCACCGTCCCACCGCGGCTCTCCACACGATGCCGGATGGACTGGGCCAGCCCGTGGCGGTCGCCGTCCACGGCGTCCGGGTCGAAACCGCACCCGCGGTCGCGGACGAACGCGCTGAGCGTGCGGCCGTCGTTCTCCACGAACACGTCGGCGGTGTCGACGCCCGCGTGCTTGGCGACGTTGACCAGGGCCTCGCGGACCGCGCCCAGGACCGCCTCCCCGGCATCGCCCACCGGGCCGTCGCCACCCACCACGACCTGGTCCACCCGCAGGCCGTAGACGTCCTCGACATCCCCGACCATCACCTCGACCGCCCCCGCGAAGGTCGTCGCGCCCGAGGACATGCGGGAACCGGCACCGAACAGCCACTGCCGCAGCTCACGTTCCTGGCGGCGGGCCAGCCGCGCCACCTGGCCCGGGTCGTCGGACCGCTTCTGGATGAGTGCCAGCGTCTGCAGGACGGAATCATGCAGGTGGGAGGCGATGTCGCTGCGCTCGGCCTCCCGGATACGCGCCGCGCGCTCCTCCTCCAGGGACCGCCACAGACGCAGTCCGACGGGCACGCTGAGCAGTCCCACGCCGACGAGGGTGGCCACGACCGCGAGGAGGGACGAGCGCAGGGCTGCCAGCTCGACCTGACCGAGCACGACGACAGCGAGGCCGACGACGACGAGGGTGGCCCCTGCGGTGACCCTGGCCCAGTCGAAGACCGACCGCGGCGCGACTCGTCCCCCACCGTCGTACTGCTGCCAGACCAGCCCGGCGCCCAGGGCCACGACGAGGACGGGAACGATGACGCTCAGGCCCGTGGCGGTGGTCAGCATGAACGACAGCACCGCGCCCGCCACCGCCATGACGGCCAGCGCCATGCCCCGTCTGCGCTCGCGCTCGTCCACCGGGCCCGCGCCGGGCCGCGTGGGCGCGGAGGGCCCGGTGGGGGTGAGCGCCCACAGCGCCGAGTACAGGGCCACGCCGGCACCCGAGAGCGTGGCCAGCAGGACCATGACCAGGCGCACGTGGGTGACCCGCACCCCGAGGTGGTCGGCCAGGCCCGTGCACACGCCGGCGACCACGGACCCGTCGGTGACCCGGGTCAACCGCGGGTACCAGCGGAAATCGATCGCCGGCACCGCTGCGGGCCGCGCCGGCGGTCGGGCGACCGGGGACGGCGGCCGGGCCTCGGCCGCCGGCGCGGGATCGGTCGCGTTCTCACTCATGGACGCCATCGTCACAGATCACCCCCCGGGGGCGCATCGGGGTCCGACCCCGAGATCCGCGGGGTCCGGATATCAGGGTCGGACCCCGATGTGCGACGGGCGCCCGCCGAGCACGATGGAGGCATGTCCAGAACGAGCACCACCGACCTCCCATCAGAGCTCCGCTCACTGTGGCGGACCCGACCCGTCCGGACCCCGGACGATTCCAAGATCGCCGGTGTCTGCGGCGGCTTCGGTCGGCGCTACGGCATCGACCCGGTCCTCTTCCGCGTCGCGTTCGTCGTCGCCGCCCTGTGGGGTGGGGCGGGAGTGTTCCTGTACGCACTGATGTGGCTGCTCCTGCGCTCCGCCGGGGACGAGGTCTCCTCCGGCGAGGCGCTCCTGGGGAAGGGCCGGGCGTCGGGCTCCAAGGTGACCGCGGTGGTCCTCGTCGTCGTCGTCCTCCTGTCCGCCCCCACCTTCGGCGGTTCCGGGGAGACCCTCCTCGTCGGCGCCGGGTTCCTCATGATCGCGGCGATGCTCGCCGGCTGGTACGGCCTGCACCGGCGCACCCCCGTCCCGCCCACCGGATGGGCGGAGGTCTCCGCGGTGCGGCCCCCCGCGGCGCGCGACACCCGCGCGGCCACCGGCACCGGCCCCTGGCGCGCCCCCGGGGCGTCCCAGGAGCCCGGTTCCGGACCCGACGCCCCGTTCGGCCCCCCGGTCCCGCCCTCGTGGGACCCCCTCGGCGCCGCACCGTTCGCCTGGGATCTGCCCGAGCCGGGCGTCGCCCCCGCCCCGGCCGCACCCACCCGACCCCGCTCGCGCCTGACCAAGGTCACGCTCGGCCTGGCGCTCATCGCGACCGCCGTCAGCGTCGGCCTGTCCACATTGGGCGGACTGACCTGGCTCGACGCCACCCGGATCGCCGCGATCGCCCTCTCGGTGGTGGCCGGCGGACTGCTCGTGGGCGCCGTCACCCGCCGCGGACACGGGCTGCTCGTGGTGGCCGGCCCGCTCGCCGGGTTCGTGCTGCTGGCGTCCCTCGTCCAGGTGCCCACCGGCGGTTGGGAGAACATCGGCGAACATCGCGTGGAGATCACCTCCCCCACGCAGCTCGACACACCGGTCACCCACGAACTGGGCACCGTCACCGTGGACATGCGGGGCCTCGAACTGGACGAGGACCGCAGCTACAGCATCACCAACGAGGTCGGTGAGGTGCGGGTGCTGCTGCCCGACGGCCTCGCCGTGGACGCCACCTGCCGGACCGACGTCGGCTCCGTCGACTGCCCCGACCGCCCCGCCGACACCGACGGGCCGGTCCTGACCCTGGACATCACCAACGACATGGGAAACGTGAAGGTCACCCGATGAACACGAACACACCCACCGGCGACACACCCGCCGCCGACGGCAACCGGGCCCACGGGGACGCGGAGTCCGCGCCCGGCCACCGGTCCCCGTCCCTGCACCCGCTGTACGAACCCCTGCCCTACGGCACCGGGTTCACCGACCCCGAGCCCCTCGGCTTCGGCATCGCCCCGGCCGCCGCGCGGACCGGCACCGTCGAGGTGTCGGACAGGCGGCGGGCCGGATCACCGGTCCTCGCGGTGGCCGGCCTGGCTTCCCTGGGCGTCGCCGCGTGGGCGATCCTCGGCGCGCCCGTGATCACCCCGACCGTACTGCTGGCCGCGGCACTCGTCCTCACCGTGCTCGTGGGACTGATCATGGTCGTGCGTCGCTGACAGTCGAGTTCACGACCCGGGCGGGGGTGGGGTCACTCCCACTCGATGGTGCCCGGCGGCTTGCTCGTCACATCCAGCACGACCCGGTTGACGTCCGGGACCTCGTTGGTGATGCGGTTGGAGATCAGCGCCAGCGTCTCGTACGGCACGCGCGTCCAGTCGGCGGTCATCGCGTCCTCGGAACTCACCGGTCGCAGGACGATCGGGTGGCCGTAGGTCCGGCCGTCGCCCTGGACACCGACCGAGCGGACGTCGGCCAACAGCACCACCGGGCACTGCCACACGGTCGAGTCGAGGCCGGCGGCGGTCATCTCCTCGCGCACGATGGCGTCCGCCGCGCGCAGGGTCTCCAGCCGGTCGCGGTCCACGGCGCCGACGATGCGGATCGCGAGCCCGGGGCCGGGGAACGGGTGGCGTCCGACGATCGCCTCGGGCAGGCCGAGTTCGCGGCCCACTGCGCGGACCTCGTCCTTGAACAGCAACCGCAGGGGCTCGACGAGGGTGAACTCCACGTCGTCCGGCAGACCGCCCACGTTGTGGTGGCTCTTGATGTTGGCCGTGCCCGCACCGCCGCCGGACTCCACGACGTCCGGGTAGAGGGTGCCCTGGACGAGGAAGTCGACGGAGGAGGCGGCAGACTCGCCGGAACCCTGGAGCTCGAGCGCCTGCGTCACCGCCCGCTCGAAGGACCGGATGAACTCGCGGCCGATGATCTTGCGCTTGGTCTCCGGATCGGTGACGTCGGCGAGGTGCCCGAGGAAGACGTCGGAGTCGTCCAGCGTGATGAGGCGCGCGCCGGTGGCCGCCACGAAGTCGTTCTCGACCTGCTCGCGCTCGCCCGCACGCAACAGACCGTGGTCGACGAACACGCAAGTGAGGCGATCACCGATCGCACGCTGTACCAGGGCGGCCGCGACGGCCGAATCGACGCCACCGGACAGTCCGCAGATCGCGTGGCCGTCGCCGATCTGCTCCCGGACGGCCTCCACCAGCTGGTCGGCGATGTTCGAGGCGGTCCACGTCGGCTCGAGCCCGGCGACCTCGGTGAGGAAGCGGCTCAACACCTGCTGACCGTGGGGCGAGTGCAGGACCTCCGGGTGGTACTGCACCCCGGCCATCCGGCGCTCGGTGCACTCGAACGCCGCCACCGGGGCCCCGGGCGACGACGCCGTGACGGTGAACCCCTCCGGCGCGGCCGTGACCGCGTCGCCGTGGCTCATCCACACCGGGTGGTGCTCCGGTAGCCCGGCGTGCAGGACGCCACCGGAGACGTTCACGTCGGTGCGGCCGTACTCGCGGCTGCCCGTGTGCGCGACCTCGCCCCCGAGGGCACCGGCCATCGCCTGGAAGCCGTAGCAGATGCCGAACACCGGAAGGCCCAGATCGAAGACCGCTGGATCGAGCGAGGGCGCGTCCTCGGCGTAGACGCTGGAGGGCCCACCGGACAGCACCAGTGCCACCGGGTCCTTGGCGCGGATCTCCTCCACCGTCGCCGTGTGCGGGATCACCTCGGAGTAGATGCGCGCCTCGCGCACGCGGCGAGCGATGAGCTGCGCGTACTGGGCGCCGAAGTCCACCACGAGTACCGGTCGGGGTGCCACCGCCTCGGCGGCGAGCTGGGAGTCGGTCTGTGCGTTCTCGGCCACGGGGTCGAGTCTAGGCCCCGCGGCCCATCCGCCGAACTCGACCACATCCCCCGTGCTGCGGTTCACAATGAACTCCACCATGACCCCGGCCGGCCCGGGCCCGACAGAGCGAGAGGGCACCGATGGAACGAATGACCGGTTTCGACGCGAGCCTGCTGTACCTGGAAACCGCCCAGCAGCCCCTCGTGGTGGGCGGGATCCTGTTCATCGACGTCGCCGACCTCGAGGTCGAGTACTCCTTCGAGTGGCTCCGGACAGAGCTCGGCCGCCGGATCAAGGAACTGCCCGAACTGCGCCGCAAGATCTACGATTCCCCGCTCAACCTCGGACACCCCGCGTGGGTGGAGGAATACGACCTCGACATCACCGCGCACGTCCGCCGCGTCGACGTGGACCACCCCGGAGACGACCGCGCGGTGTTCGAGATGTGCGGCACCCTCGGCAGTCGCCCGCTCGACAGGTCACGCCCGCTGTGGGAGATGTGGATCCTCGAGCGGCTCGCCGACCCGGACACCGTCGTCGTGTACTTCCGCGCCCACCACGCCATCCTGGACGGCGCCAACGGCGCCTCCATCCTCCGCAAGTTCGGCGCCGCCGGAAAGCGACCCTCCGCCCGCGACCTCGACCTCGTGCGCGTCCAGGCGGGCAGCGCCAACCCCATCCGGCTCCTGGCCGGCGGGTGGTGGGACTTCTCCGTACGCCGCCCGCTGACCCTGGCCCGGCTCGTCCCCGAGGTCGTCGGGCTCCCCTTCGCCCTGCGCAGATCCACGGCGACAAAGAAGAAGTCGGCGGAGTCGGCCGCGGACGCGACGGGCACGGTCGCGGAGACCGACGACCTCGTCGTCGTCCCCAAGGCCGCACCGTTCACCGCCCCCCGCACCCGGTTCAACGCCACGATCACCCCCCACCGGGCCGTCTGGGGCGCCTCCCTCGACCTCGGCGAGATCACCGAGATCAAGGACGCGTTCGGCGTGACCGTCAACGACGTCTACCTCGCGGTGATGGGCGGCGGACTCCGACGGTATCTGCGCTCCCACGACGACCTGCCGGACAAGTCGCTCGTCGCGGTGGTCCCCGTCTCCACCCGCGATGTCGAGGGAACCCAGGGCAACAACCGGGTGACCGTCCTGTTCGCGTCCCTGGGGACCGACATCGCCGACCCGCTCGAGCGCCTGCGCGCCATCTCCGCCCGCACCAGCCGGGGCAAGAAGCAGTCGAAGAACGGCATGCGTCCGGACCTCATCCAGGACGTCGCCACGCTCGCCCCCGCCCGGACCCTGCAGCTGCTGATGCGGATCTACGGAGACTTCCACCTGGCGGACCTCCACCCGGTCGTGCACAACCTCGTCGTGTCGAACATCCCCGGCCCCCGCGAGGGACTGGACTTCCTCGGGGCCCGGGTCACCCACATGTACCCGCTCGGCCCCCTCATGCACGGCTCCGGGGTGTCCGTCACCGCCATGTCCGTGGACGGTCAACTCGACGTGGGGATCAACGCCTGCGAGCACCTGGTGCCCGACCCCGACCTCCTCGCCACCGGGATCCGCGAGGCCATGGACCGGTTGCTCGAGCTCACCAGGGCGGCCGGGACGGACGAGGAGGGTTGACGCGTGCAACGGATGACCGGGCTCGACGCGAGCTTCCTCTACCTCGAGACCGCCGAGCAGATCATGGTGATCAACGGCCTGGTCCACCTCGACGTGACCACCATCGAGGAGGGGTACTCCTTCGAGCGCCTCCGGTCCGGACTCGCCCGACGGGTCAAGTCCGTCCCCCCGTTCCGCCGCAGGATCCACGACTCCCGGTGGAACCCCGGTCACCCGGCCTGGGTCGAGGACTTCGACTTCGACATCTCCCACCACGTCCGCCTGATCCGGCTCGGCCCGGACGGCACCGAGGACCAACTGCTGGAGGAGTGCGGCCGTCTCGCCTCCACGCCACTGGACCGAACCCGGCCACTGTGGCAGGTCTGGGTCATCGAACGGGGCGAGCCCCACGCACCGATCGTCAGCGCGTTCTGCCGGGTCCACCACTCCCTGATCGACGGCATGCTGGGCGCCGAGTTGCTCTCCACCCTCGCCGCGACGGACGCCACCACTCCCGAGCAGGATCCCGCGCTCGTGCGCACGCATGTCGGGCGGGCCAACACCCTCCAGCTGATAGCCGGCGGCGCCCGCGATCTGCTGGGCCGTCCACTCACGCTCCTGCGTCTACTCCCCGAGACCCTGTCGGTGCCCGCGGTGATCACGCGGGCACGCGGACCGGCGGGCGCCGGGGAATCCATGCCCGCCCCGTTCACAGCGCCCCGCACGCTGTTCAACCACTCGCTCACCCCGCACCGCGCCCTGGCCACCGCGTCGCTCGATCTGCAGTCCGTCAAGCTGGTCACCGCCCGCCTGGGCGGGACGGTCAACGACGTCCTGCTCACCGTGGTCGGCGGGGCGGTCCGCTCCTATCTCGAGGCACACGGCGACGCCCCCGACCCTCCCATGGTGGCGATCGTCCCCATGTCCACGCGCGACGATCTGGCCACCGGCGGCGCCAACCAGGTGTCGGCCATGTTCGCGTCCCTGGCCACGGACGTGGCCGACCCGGTCGAACGGTACGAGCGGATCTCCGCCGCGGCGGACACCACCAAGCGACAGGCCGCGAGCATCCGACCGGCCCTGCTGGACAACTGGGCCCGGATGAGCCCCCGCTGGGTCCTCGATGTGGGAATGCGGGCGTACGAGTCGCTCAGGCTCGCCGACGTCCACCCGGTGATCTACAACCTCATCATCTCCAACGTGCCCGGCCCCCGCCACGCCCTCTACTTCCTCGGCGCGCGGATCACCCACATGCACCCCTTCGGCCCGCTGCTGCACGGTGCGGGGTTGTCCGTGACCAGCCTGTCGACCGACGGGCGCCTCGACCTAGGCGTGATCTCGTGCGAGCACCTCGTGCCGGACCCGGACGCGGTGGCCCGCGGCATCACCGCCGCGCTCGATGAGCTGGTCGAGCTCACCGCGCCCTGACCGACGGGGCGTCCGTCAGCTGACCTCGACGATCGGCAGCCGCAGCGCTCCCGGGGCGGCCTCCGGAACCATCGGCGACACGGGCGGGACCGGCGAGAGGCGGCGGTACTCCTCACCCTGGACCGGGCGCGGGTCCGCCTCACCCTTGTTGGGCCACAGCGACATGGCACGTTCGGCCTGGGCGGTGATGCTGAGCGCCGGGTTCACGCCGAGGTTGGCGGAGATCGCCGAGCCGTCCACGATGTGCATCGTGGGGTAGTTCCACACGCGGTGGTACGGATCCACCACCCCGGTCTCGGGCGAATCCGAGATCACGCACCCGCCGAGGAAGTGGGCGGTGAGCGGGATGTTGGCGATCTCACCCCAGGTGCCCCCGGGTAGGCCGCCGATCTCCTCGGCGATCTTCCGGGTCGCCTCGTTGCCGGCGGGGATCCAGGTGGGGTTGGGCTCGCCGTGGCCCTGCTTGCTGGTGACGTACCTGAACGGGCCGACGCGCTTGACGTAGGTCTGCAGCGAGTTGTCCAGATTCTGCATCACGAGCGCGATCACCGAACGCTGGCTCCAGCGGCGCAGGTAGAACAGCTGGAGGAACATCCGGGGCTCGCGCCGGACCTCGTTCAGCAGGGTGCGCCACCGCGGGAGCGGCCCGTCACCGTCCGTCAGCAGGGTCTGCAGGATGGCGATGGCGTTGGAGCCCTTGCCGTACCGGACCGGTTCGATGTGGGTGTCGGGGCGGGGATGGAACGACGACGTGATGGCCACGCCCTCGGAGAAGTCCTGCTCCGGCTTGTAGTTCGGTCGCATCGCCCCGAGGATCGCCTCGGAGTTGGTGCGGGTGAGCCGACCGATCGCATCCGAGAGCCTGGGAAGTGAGCCCGAGTCCTTGGCGTAGTGGAGCAGGTGCTGGGTGCCCCAGGTGCCGGCCGCCACGACGACCTGACCGGCGGTCACCGTCGTGGTGCGCTTCCCGCGGCGCGTCCAGGCGCCCGTCCGCTCGAGGGTGATCTCCCACGTGCCGTCGCCCCGCTCGCGCAGGTCGCTGACCGTGGTCCGGTCCAGGATGCGGGTTCCCGCACGCTCGGCCAGGGCCAGGTAGTTCTTCATCAGCGTGTTCTTGGCGTTGTGACGGCAGCCGGTCATGCACTCGCCGCACTCGATGCACGCGTTACGGTCCGGACCCACCCCGCCGAAGTACGGATCGGGGACCCGCTCGCCGGGTTTGCCCTGCCCGCCCGTCTTCTCCCCGAAGAACACGCCGACCGGGGTGTAGACGAAGGTGTCCTCGGCGCCCATGTCGCGGGCGACCTTCTTCATGACCTCGTCCGAATGGGTGTGCGTGGGGTTGGTGACCACGCCCAGCATGCGGCGGCCCTGGTCGTAGAACGGGGTGAGTTCCTCCTCCCAGTCCGTGATGTGGCCCCACTGCCGGTCCTTGAAGAACTGACCGGTCGGCTTGTACAGGGTGTTGGCGTAGTTGAGGGACCCGCCGCCGACACCCGCGCCGGCGAGGATCATCACGTCACGCATCATGTGGACGCGCTGGATCCCGAACAGCTTGAGTTTGGGCGCCCACACGTAGCGGTTGAGACGCCAGGATGTCTTGGGCAGGTCGGCGTCCTCGAAACGGCGGCCCGCCTCGATCACCGTGACGCGGTACCCCTTCTCCGACAGCCGCAGGGCCGTGACACTGCCGCCGAAGCCGGAACCGATGACGACGACATCGGTGTCGGTCGGAGTGGAGGGGGCGTCGGTCGGGATCGACTGTGCGTGCGACGTCATGGTGCAACTCCCAGGGGTGGTCGATGGTGGGCATCACAGTACCCGAGCACCATCGAACCTACCCGACAGTAGCCCCTGATTTGTCCACGCGGTGACCGTGAGAGATGCGGCGTCGGACGGTCAGGGCCGGACGGACAGGTCCACCTTCTGGAATCCCTTGACATCGGAGTAGCCGCACTTGGCCATGGCCCGACGCAGGCCACCCATGAGGTTCCGGGTGCCGTCCGGGACGCTGGTCGGCCCCTCGAGGACCTCTGCCAGCGGCGCCAGGGCCGTCTCGTCCTCCACCTCGGACACGTGCCCCCGCGGCACCTTGGGGTGAGCCGAGACCGCATCCCAGTAGACGCCTCGGCCCGGGGACTCCAGAGACCCCGCCAGGAGGGGTCCCAGGACCACGGCGTCGGCGCCGCACGCCACTGCGCGGGCGATGTCGCCGGAGGTGTAGATGTCACCGTCCGCCAGCACGTGGACGTAGCGGCCCCCGGTCTCGTCCAGGTAGTCCCGGCGGGCCGCGGCCGCGTCGGCGATCGCGGTGGCCATGTGCACCTCCATACCGAGCACCTGGCCGGTCGTCGTGATGCCGTCGACGCCGCCGTACCCCACGATCACGCCGGCCGCACCGGTGCGCATGAGGTGCAGCGCGGTCTTGTAGTCGACCACGCCGCCGGCGATCACCGGGACGTCCAGGCCCCCGATGAACTCCCTGAGGTCGAGAGGGGCGTCCTCGCCGCTGACGTGCTCGGCCGAGATGATGGTGCCCTGCACGACCAGCATGTCGATCCCGGCCGCGACGAGTCCCGGGGTGAGCTCGCGCGCGTGCTGCGGCGAGACCCGCACCGCGACGGTCGCGCCCTCGTCCCGGATGCGGTGGACCGCGGCGGCGAGGAGCTCGCGGTCGATGGGCGCACGGTGCAGCTCCTGCAGCCGCGCCACGGCCCGGTGCCCGGTCACGTCGTCCAAGGCCAGCTCCCGCAGCTCGGCGATCACCGCATCGGGATCCGCGTGGCGGGCCCAGAGTCCCTCACCGTTGAGGACGGCCAGACCACCGAGCTTGGAGAACTCCACCGCCGAGGACGGGGAGACCACCGCGTCGGTCGGGTGGGTCATCACGGGGATGTCCATCTGGTAGGCGTCGATCTGCCAGGCGGTGGACACCTCCTTGGAGCTACGGGTGCGGCGGGAAGGGACGATGTCGACCTCGCCCAGTCCGTACATACGACGGGCCTCGCGACCCAGGCCGATCTCCACGACGTTGCGCACGCGACTTCAGTCCTTGACGTTGTAGTTGGGGGCCTCGACCGTCATCTGGATCGCGTGCGGGTGGCTCTCCCGGAGCCCCGCGGCCGTGATCTGGACGAACTGGGCGCGGTTCATCTCCGGGATGGTGGCCGCACCGGTGTAGCCCATGCCCGCACGCAGCCCGCCGGCGAGCTGGTGGAGCACCTGGCCGACGTCCCCCCGGTACGGGACCCGCCCCTCGATGCCCTCGGGCACCAGCTTCTCCTCGGACAGCACATCGTCCTGGAAGTACCGGTCCTTGGAGAACGACTTCTCCTGCCCGGGTTTGCCGCGCCCGCGCATCGCGCCCAGCGAGCCCATGCCGCGGTAGACCTTGTACTGCTTGCCGTCCACGAAGATCAGCTCGCCCGGCGATTCGGTGCACCCGGCGAGCAGCGAGCCGAACATGCAGGAGGACGCGCCGGCGGCGATCGCCTTGGCCACGTCACCGGAGTACTGCATACCGCCGTCGGCGATGACGGGGATGCCCGCCGCCTTCGCCGCCACCGAGGCCTCGAGGATCGCCGTGATCTGCGGGGCGCCCACACCCGCGACCACGCGGGTGGTGCAGATCGAGCCGGGACCGATGCCCACCTTGATGGCGTCCGCGCCCGCGTCGATCATCGCCTGCGCGGCGCCACGGGTCGCGAGGTTGCCACCGATCACCTGCACACGGTCACCGAGCTCACGCTTCACCCTGGCGACCATGTCGAGGGCGTTGCGGTTGTGGGCATGGGCGGTGTCGACGACCAGCGCGTCCACCCCGGCGTCGGTGAGCGCCCCGGCACGCTGCCAGGCGTCCTCCCCCGTACCGATGGCGGCGGCCACGCGCAGACGGCCGTCCGAGTCCTTGGTGGCGTCGGGATGCTTCTCCGTCTTGACGAAGTCCTTGACCGTGATGAGCCCGGTCAGGCGCCCGTCACCATCCACGATCGGCAGCTTCTCGATCTTGTGCCGGCGCAGCAGGCCGAGCGCCGCCTCCGCGGTGACCCCTTCACGCGCGACCACCAGGGGTGCCCGGGTCATGACCTCGTCGACCCGCCGGGACTTGTCCATCTCGAACCGCATGTCGCGGTTGGTGATGATGCCGACCAGCTCGCCGCGCTCGTCCGTGACCGGCAGACCCGAGATGCGGTAGCGGGCGCACTTCTCGTCGACCTCGGCGAGGGTGTCGCTGGGCGCGCAGGTCACCGGGTCGGTGACCATGCCCGCCTCGGACCGCTTGACGGTCTCGACCTGGGCGGCCTGATCCCCCACGGAGAGGTTCCGGTGGAGGACTCCGATCCCGCCCTGACGGGCCATGGCGATCGCCATGCGGGCCTCGGTCACGGTATCCATCGCCGACGAGATCAGGGGCACCCGGAGGGTGATGTCCCGGGTCAGCCGGGTGCTGGTGTCGACCTCACTGGGGACCACCTCGGACGCGGCCGGGAGGAGGAGAACGTCGTCGAACGTCAGGCCCACCATCGCGACCTTGGTCGGGTCGTCGCCGCCGGTACGCACGGGGCCATTCGACTCGCTCATCTGCCGTCCTCCTGGGGGTCGTCTATGTACTGACTTCCGAGGATAGTGGTTCCGGGGGCCGCGACTCGAACCGTCGACCCCGTGAGACCGTGGTCACGGGTACGGTGGAGGGCGTGAACGATCCCCTACGGCACGGAATGCCGCCCGACCCGTTCGCCGGTGATCCGGATGATCCCGCTGCGGAACTGGCCGAGCTCGACCCCGTCGACGACGGCATGCCCGCCGGCCCCCTCGACGCGGATGAGCGGCGAGCGATCGAGGAGGATCTCGCGGACCTCGCGGAGTTCCGCCACCTGTTGGCCCCGATCGGGGTGAAGGGCGTGGCCGTCCAGTGCGACGACTGCGCGGAGGAGCACTACCACGAGTGGGACATGCTCCGGGCCAACCTCATGCAGTTGCTCGAGGACGGTTCCCTGCTGCCGCACGAGCCCGCCTTCGATCCGATCCCCGACGACTACGTGACCTGGGAGTACTGCCGCGGTTACGCGGATGCCGTCCGCGCCCTGCGCCCGCGCCGGTTGAACTGGCGGCGCTGACCGCGGGTGCCGGTGGGCTGTGAGGGCGTCGACCCACGCGCCCGGAAGACGCCGCGTGGCGATCAGTTGGTCGGAGAGGCCGCCTGGCTCGTCTGTTGCGGCTTCGACTGCACCGGCTGCGTGGGGGTCGGGACCTGCGTCACCGTGGTGCGGCTCGGCGTCGGGGCCACCACTGCCCGGTCGTCATCCGCCCCCTCGCTCTCACGCCCCGTCGTGGGTGAGAGGAAATCCTGGATCCGCTGTGTGTCGATCGGGATCTGCAGCGTGGTGGAGATCCGCAGCCCGTCGAGCGGCAGCGGGATCACCGGCATCCCCGCAGGTGGCGGGGGGATCAGGTTGGACGGCAGCGGCACCGGGACACCGGGCACGAGGGTCGCCGCCCCCGGGGCGGGCGCCGACGACGGGGCGGGCGGCGGAGGCGGCGCGGGCGACGGGACCGCGCTCGGGGTCACCCTGCTCAGATCACGCTTGATCGCATCTCGTCGCTTCATCAACTCGACACGCTCGGACGCGTCGGAGACCTCGTCGAGGCGCTCGCTCACCTCCTCGAGCAGACGCTCGGCCTCACCCCTGTCCCCCTCGCGGGCGGCGAGGTCTGCGGCGGCGAGATAGTCGCTGAGATCGTTGACCAGTTCGACGTTCCCGGCACGGTCGGAGAACATCGTCTTGGACACGCCCCAGAGCGGGTCCCCCGGCATGGCGCTGTGCGCGGCCACGGACAGGCCGCCGACGATCAGTGCGGCCACGGCGGCGGCACCGGTCACGGCCTGCCACAGGGCCGGCCGCTGGCCGTGGTGGTGTTCGTCGGACCGCGCCCACCCGCGGCGGGGCCACAGGCGGGAGACGTTCGGAGAGAGGGCGACCTCGATCTCCTCGTCGCTCGGCAGGTCGGGCAGCGCAGCGGAATCCAGGTCGGCGCGCCAGTCGGCGAGGATCGCGACGAGCGCGTCGTCGCCCGCGGGGCGGTCGCCTCGTCCGAGCGCGTCGAGGAGTTCGTCGTCGCGGTCCAGCTCTGCCCGGTCCACGTCGTGCTCGACGAGCGAGGCGTCATCGTCCCGGGTGCCGGGATCGACTTCGTCGTCGTTCATCGCCATCGCTCCTCTCCGTCCTGCTCGATCCTCGCCCGGAGCTGCTTCATCGCCCGGTGTTGGGCGACCCGCACGGCTCCGGCCGTACTGTCGACGATCTCCGCGGTTTCCTCCGCGGACAGTCCGACCACCACACGGAGCCGGATTATCTCCCTCTGTTTCTCGGGCAGGGTGCCGAGGAGGCGGCTCACCGCTCTCGACACCTCGCCGTCGAGGACGTGGTCCTCCGGCCCCGTGTCGGTAGAGAGCACCTCGGGGAGGTACTCCACGGGATCGGACTTGTTCCGCGCGGCGCCACGATGGGCGTCCGCGACCTTGTGGGCCGCGATCCCGTACACGAAGGCCATGAAGGGACGTCCCTGGTCCCGGTATCCCGGCAGAGCCGAGAGGACCGCGATCAGCACTTCCTGGGCGACATCGTCAGCAGACAGGTTGACCCTCTCCGAGCCACCGACACGGGAGCGGCAATACCGCACCACACCGGGCCGTACGAGCTCCAGCACCCGCGCGGCGGCGGTGCGGTCACCCTTGACCGCATCGGCTACGGCGAGTTCCAACTCGTCTGCTGTACCTGTCATCGGATTTCGGGGGCCCCGTGTTACACGGATGTGTTACGGGGCACGGCCTTTCTCTCGAGTCGCGACACGCGTCGCGACGGGTCCCACATCCCGGCCCGACTGACGGCCGGTGTGGCTCGGGCCCAGAATAGGCGTGTGACCCCTGTGCCGGGGGACTACTGGTGAGCGCCAAGCGTAACCGCTCGGGGGCGCGTGGGACCACGCGACCGGTCCGGAACGGCCCACGGGCCCCGCCACCCGCGGCGCGGGGTGCGGGGCCCGTGGGCCGATCGGGATCAGTGCGAGTGACCGGCGTGCGAGTGGCCGCCGGTGCCCTTCTCCTCGGGCTTCTCGACGATCGCGGTCTCGGTGGTGAGAACCATCCGGGCGACCGAGCAGGCGTTGACGACGGCGGACGACGTCACCTTCACGGGGTCGATGATCCCGGCGGAGATCAGGTCGCCGTACTCCCCCACGGCGGCGTTGAAGCCGTCGCGCGGACCCATCTCGGCGACCTTGCTCACCACGACGGAGCCGTCCTCTCCGGCGTTGGCGGCGATCCAGAACAGCGGCGCGGAGAGCGCCTTGCGGACCACGTTCACCCCGACGGCCTCGTCGGCGTCGGCGGTATCGGCGGCGAGTCGCTCGAGCGCCGCGGCCGCCTGGACCAGCACCGAACCGCCTCCGGCGATGACACCCTCCGCCACTGCGGCCTTGGCCGAGTTCACGGCGTCCTCCACGCGGAGCTTGCGCTCGGTCAGCTCGGTCTCGGTGGCCGCACCGACGCGGATCACGGCGACACCCCCGGCGAGCTTGGCGATGCGCTCCTCGAGCTTCTCGCGGTCCCAGTCCGAGTCGGTGGCCTCGGCCTCACGGCGCAGCTGCGCCACGCGGGCGTCGACGTCCGCCTGGTCACCGGCACCGTCGACGATGATCGTGTCGTCCTTGGACACGGTCACGCGCCGGGCGTGACCGAGAACGTCCAGGCCGCACTCCGACAGCTTCATACCCAGGTCGGGGCTGATGACCTCGGCCTTGGTGACGATCGCCAGGTCCTCCTGGAAGGCCTTGCGCCGGTCGCCGAAGAACGGGGCCTTGATCGCGACGACCTTGAGGGTCTTGCGGATCGAGTTGACCACCAGGGTCGACAGCGCCTCACCGTCGACGTCCTCGGCGATGATGAGCAGCGGCTTGCCGGTCTCGGCGACCTTCTCCAGGAGCGGGAGCAGATCCGGCAGGGAGCTGATCTTCTCGCGGTGCAGCAGGATCAGGACATCCTCGTGGATGGCCTTCTGCTCGTCGGGGTCGGTGACGAAGTAGGGCGAGAGGAAGCCCTTGTCGAAGGCGATGCCCTCGGTGACGGCCACCTCGGTGTGCAGGCCCTGCGACTCCTCGACCGAGACGACGCCGTTGACGCCGACGGCGTCCATGGCCTCGGCGACCATGCGGCCGATCTCGGGATCACGCGAGGACACGGTGGCCACCTGGGCGACGGCGTCGGAACCGGAGACCGGGGTCGCCGCCGAACGGAGGAACTCCACGACGGCGGCGGAGGCCTTCTCGATGCCCTTGCCCATCGCCATCGGGTTGGATCCGGCGGCCACGTTGCGCAGCCCCTGGCGGATGAGCGCCTGGGCGAGCACGGTGGCGGTGGTGGTGCCGTCGCCGGCGACATCGTTGGTCTTGGTGGCGACGCTCTTGACCAGCTGGGCGCCGAGGTTCGCGAACGGCTCGGAGAGCTCGATCTCGCGGGCGATGGACACACCGTCGTTGGTGACGGTGGGCCCACCGAACGCCTTGGCGAGCACCACGTGGCGCCCCTTCGGGCCGAGCGTGACCTTGACGGTGTCGGCGAGTTCGTCGACACCGGCGAGCATGCCCTTACGGGCCTGCTCGTCGAACGCGATCAATTTGGACATCGATGGAACTCCTGGAGGGAAGTGGGTGGTCGTGACGGACGGGTACCGCGGGGTGAGACACCTCCGCCCCGGTGGTGCCTGGCTCTGGCCGGCGCCGCCGGGGCGGGGGTCAACAGCTCACGTCAGTCGATGACAGCGAGGACGTCACGCGAGGAGAGGATCAGGTACTCCTTGCCCTCGTACTTGATCTCGGTGCCGCCGTACTTCGAGTAGATGACCTTGTCCCCCTCCTTGATATCCATGGGGATGCGGTCGCCGTCCTCGTCGAAGCGGCCCTTGCCGACCGCGACGACGGTGCCCTCCTGGGGCTTTTCCTTGGCGGTGTCCGGGATGACGAGGCCCGACGCCGTGGTGGTCTCGGCCTCGAGGGCCTCGACGAGAATCTTGTCCTCAAGCGGCTTGATCGCCACGATGATCCTCCCGTATGGGGTGCGGTCGCCCGGGAACCGGGCGACTCGGAGTGTGGTTCGACAGATCGGGACGCCGGTGGGCGACCCGTGGTTCATGTATGACCCGGGCTGCCGCGTGCACCGTCGCGGGTGGCGCCCTCGGAGCTCCGTGTCTATTGGCACTCTACACAGGCGAGTGCCAGCACTCAAGGAAACGAGGTGCGGGGTCCACATCCACCTCGGTTCCCGGCGCGTCGGCGAACCCGTCGCACCCGACCCGGCCGGAGGTAGGCTCACCCGCACGCACGGACATCTACCGGAGAACCCCCTCTGCCCGACCCGATATCCATCGAGGACAGCGAGGTCCAGCAATGACCGCAGTCGCACCCCCCGACATCGTCACCGCCGCCGTCGAGGGCGGGGAGAAGAAGGCCCACGCCCCGGGGTGGCAACTGGCCCTCCGAGGGTTCCTCGCCGTCTACCTGCTCGGCGCGGCCACCCTGCTGGCCGTCGTGGTCACCGAGGCGACCGGCGTGGCGATCCTGGGTGCCGTCCTCTTCCCCCTCGGTCTCACCCTGGTCGTCCTGCTCGGCTGGGAACTCGTCACCGGCGCCTACGGGCTGGTCCCGTTGGCCGCGATGGAGGGGCGGATCCGGGTCCGGGACTGCCTGCGTGTGTTCGGCTGGATGATCCTCGGGCACGCCGTCGGCGGGCTGGCGGCGGCGTGGATGCTCACCTCGGTGCTCACCGGGATGGGGACCGAACCCGATGCCACCGGGGTCCAGGGCCTGGTGGATCTCGCGGTCGAGAAGACGGTCGACTACAAGGAGGCGGGTCTCATCACCGGTCTCGGCTGGGTCACGTTGAGCGCCGTGTTGTGCAACTGGTTGGTCGCGCTCGGGGTCATCATGTCGTTCTCCTCCACGAGCACCTCGGGCAAGATCCTGGCCATCTGGCTGCCGATCCTCACGTTCTACGCCCTCGGTTACGAGCACGCGGTCGTCAACCACTTCACCATCCCCGCGGGCATGATGTCGGGCGCCGACGTGAGCATCGCCGACTGGTTGCTGTGGAACCAGATTCCCGTGCACATAGGCAACTTCGTCGGCGGATTCACCCTCGCCGGCCTGGGCCTGTATTTCGCGCAGCGCACGCGGGTCGACCGCTCCGCCGCGTCCGGGCACACCGACCCCGCCGCCGGGGCCGGCGGCGCCTGACCTCGTCCGGTGCACCCTTCCCGGAGGCCGGGGGATCAGCCCGGCCCGCCGCACCCCCGACCCGGGCACCCGTACGACGCGCCGGGGACGCCGCGGCCCACCGGCACCAACGGACTGTCCGTCATCGCACTCGTGATCGCGGTCGCCAACGTGGTGTTCGGCTCGTTCCTCGGGATGTTCGTCCCGTTGGTCCCCGCCGCCGCCGCGGTGGTCGTGGTCGCGCTCGGACACGTGTCGCTGACGCATATCACCCGGAATGGTCAGCAGGGCAGGGAGATGGCCGTGTCGGCCCTCGCGATCGGCTACCTCTGCCTCGCCGGGTTCGCCGCGTTCCTGGTGCTGACCTTCACGTTCACCGCCGTGGGGATGGCGCTGCTCGGCTTCTAGGCGACCTGGGTGATCTCGACCGGCAGCCCGGGGTCGGCCGCCACGGTCAGGGGGCTGGGGTCCGCGCCCGCGGCGAGGAGCGCGGAGGCGACCCCCACCACCATCGCGCCGTTGTCGGTGCACAACCGTGGCCGCGGGACGCGCAGCGTCAGCCCGGCCTCGGCACACCGCTGGGCGGCGAGTTCCCGAAGCCGCGAGTTGGCGGCGACCCCTCCGCCCACGAGCAGGGTGTCCACGCCCAGATCGGTGCAGGCCCGGACCGCCTTCATGGTGAGGACGTCGGCCACCGCCTCCTGGAACGAGGCGGCGACGTCCGCGACGTCCAACTCCTCACCGTCGCGTTCGGCGGCCTCGATGCGCCGGGCGACCGAGGTCTTGAGCCCGGAGAAGGAGAAGTCGTGCCGGGCGTCGCGCGGCCCGGTCATCCCGCGGGGGAAGGCGATCGCCCCGGGGTCACCGGTGCCCGCGAGTCGGTCGATCACCGGACCGCCCGGATACCCCAGGCCGAGCAGGCGGGCCACCTTGTCGTAGGCCTCGCCGGCGGCGTCGTCGACGGTCGACCCGAGTTCGACGACCGGTTCGGTGAGAGAACGTACGTGGAGCAGCTGGGTGTGCCCACCGGAGACCAGCAGGGCCACGCACTCGGGCAGGGGGTCACCGTCGAACCCCGCGACGGCCACGTGGCCGACGAGGTGGTTGACGGCGTAGAAGGGCGTCCCCCACGCGGCCGCATAGGCCTTGGCCGCGGATGACCCCACGAGCAGCGCCCCGGACAATCCGGGCCCGATCGTGGCGGCGACGGCGTCGGGGCGCCCCACCCCGGCCTCGGCGAGGGCCGCGCGGACGGTGGGCACGATCGCTTCGAGGTGGGCGCGGGAGGCGATCTCGGGGACCACTCCGCCGAACCGGGCGTGCTCGGACATCGAGGAGGCCACCACGTCGGACAGCAGTTCGGCCCGCCCGTCGTCGTGTACGCGCGCGACGGCCACCCCCGTCTCGTCGCACGAGCTCTCGATCCCCATGACGGTCCTCACCGGCTGCTCCCCTTCCCTGCGTCGCGTTCTCCACCGGCGCGCGCCGGCCGCACCATGAGGTGCGCGTCTGCCATGCTCGGCCGGTAGTACCGGGGCCGGAGCCCCACCACCTCGAACCCGTGGGCCTCGTACAGGGTGCGGGCCGGGACGTTGTCGGTCCGCACGTCGAGCACCACGGGTGCCGCGTCGGCGTCCGCGACGGCGAGCATGCGTTCCAGGAGCGCGCGCCCGATCCCGCGGCCCTGGTGTGCCGGGTCGACCCCGATGGTGTGCACTTCGTATTCGCGGTCGCCCTCGGGTCCGAGCACGGCCAGCACGGCGTAGCCGACGAGGACGTCGTCCACCCGCGCGGCGAGGCACAGGGTGTGCCGGGAGCCGATCTCGGACAGGAACGCTCGTGCCGACCACGGCCCGTCGGCGGGGAACAGCACCCTCTCGAGGTCGGCGCACCGCATGGCGTCGTCGGCGACCAGGTGATCGTGGACGACGGCGGCCGACGGGGGCCCGCTCATCGCTGAACCCCGCGCAGCGCGGTCGAGGGTGCGGCGCGCCGGGGCGGGACGGCGTCGGGTCGACGCAGGTAGAGCGGTTCCAGCGGGGCCGGGGTGGCGCCCGTCAGGAGGTCGGGCGCGGCGACCGCCACGAGGCCCGCGGGGTCAGGGGCGGAGACGGCAGCCAGGACCGCGCCGGCGACACCGGGGTCGGCTGCGGTGATCTCCCCCAGACGGGCGGGGTCGCCGACCAGGTGGCCGATGCCGGCCACGTCGATCGCGGCGGCGGGGCCCACCGTGGGGCCCGACGTCCGCACGCCGTCGGCGGAGTAGCGGGCGTGGTACGCCTCACGGCGTCGGGCATCGGTGACGACGACGAGGTCTCCGGTCGCCCCGGCGGCGCGCGCGGTGGCCGCGAGCCCGTCGAGCGAACACACCCCGTGGACCGGCCTGGAGACGGCGTCGGCGAAGGCGGTGGCGGTGGCCATCCCCACCCGTAGCCCGGTGAACGGCCCCGGCCCGGTGCCCACGACCACGGCGTCGAGGTCGCCCGGCGTCAGGCCCGCGTCGGCGAGGCACTGCAGGATGTGCGGGGTGAGTAGCTCCGCGTGGGCGCGGGGGTCCTCGGTGACCCGGGTGGCCAGGGTCTCGACATGCGGGGGCTCGACGTGCGGGTGGTGGTCGCCGGGCACGAGTCGGCACACCCCTGCGGTGACGAAGGGGGTCGAGGTGTCTACGGCGAGGACGAGCACGGGGTCAGGGTACCGCCGGGCCGGCCGTGCGACCGGGCGAGGCGCCCCTGTGCCAGGTGGCCGTCCGGACGTCCGTGTCGTCGGGCCTACGCAGGGTGACGACGAGCGGGGCCTCGACGAGGGAGTCCACGAACCCGGCGCCCCACTCGACGACCACGACGTCGCTGTCGAGAGCGGAGTCGAGGTCGAGGGACTCCAACTCGTCGGCCAGATCTCCGCTGGTCGGCTGGGGGCCGTCGGGGTCCTGGCCGCCGAGGAGGCGGTAGGCGTCGACGTGGACCAACCCGGGATCGCCGGGGGTCGCGGGCGGGTGCCGGCGGGCGATGACGAAGGTCGGCGAGGTGACGCGGCCGCGTACCCCGAGCCCGGCGGCGATACCTGTCGTGAGCGCGGTCTTCCCGGCGCCGAGGGGCCCGTCGAGGACCACCACGTCGCCGGCCCGGAGCAGGGCGGAGAGTTCGGCGCCCAGGGCACGGGTGTCCTCCACCGTGGGCAGCTCGCGCTCACCGGGGACGCGGATCGTCACGAGGCTCTGTCGTGGTCGGCGCTGTCCTGGTCGGCGGACGGCCCCGGCCGTCGCGGCGCTCCCGGTCCCGCCACTCGATGATCGCGTCGGCCACCAGGTCCCCCAGCACCTCCGACACGTGGGCGGGTTCCTCCAACATCACCATGTGGCCGGCCCCGGGGACCACCACGAACTCGGCGTCCGGCAGTTCCTCGACGATGTCGACCGACCGGTCCAGCGGCGTGAGCAGGTCGCGATCCCCGCACAGGACTGTCGTGCGGACGTCCCGCAGGACGGGCACGGCGGCCGACTCGTCGTGCTGGGTGAGGGTCTCGAAGAAGTTGGCGATGGTGAGAACGTCGGTCGAGGCGATGAGTTTGTCCACGAACCGGGCGACGGTCGGACTCATCGTGGCCGGGTCGCCGAACGACCCGCCGTAGATGAACGGCGAGATGATCGCCCCGAGCGCGCGCCGGCCGTTGGTGAACACCCCGGGACTGCGGCCCGCGAGGCCGGCCAGCCGCGCGACGGACCGGTTGTCGAGCACCGCGCCGAGTCCGGCCTCGGAGAGCTCGGCCATCGCGGTGGAGACCAACCCGACCCCCAGGACGCGCTCCCGCACGGTCTCCGGGTGGCGCGCGGAGTACCCCATGACGGTCATCCCGCCCATGGAGTGCCCGATCACCACCACCGGACCGGTGGGGGCCGTCGCGGAGATGACGGTGTCGAGGTCCCGGGACAGCTGGTCGATGGTGGAGTTCCTCCGCGAACTCATCCCGCTCAGTCCGTGTCCGCGCTGGTCGTAGAACACCATCCGGATCTCGGAACCGAACCGGTCCGCGAGGTGCCGCCGCTGGAAGTGCCAGGTGTCCATCGACAGGGTGTAACCGTGGACGAACACGACGGTCATCGGCGCGTCGGTGGGGCCGGCCTCGCGTACTGCCAGCGGCACACCGTCGCTCGCGGCGACCATGGAGCCCCGGTCCACGCCGAGTTCCCACATGTCCTCGCCGGCCCAGGGGTCGTTGGCGCGTCGACCGGGCAGGAGCGTGACCACCGAACCGAGCGTCGCCGCTCCGAGGGCGCCCAGGCCCGCACGCAGCCCGCCGGGGGTGCGGATCTGGTCGGTGACGGCCTCGAGGTCCCCGGCCGCGGCGCCGACGACCTCGGGCGGTCGGATCTCGACCGGCGGCTCGGCTGCGGACCGCGCCGGCCGTCTCGGCAGACGGAGGCGGGGCCTCCCGCGGCGACCGGTCACCTCGCCGTCGTCCTCGCTCATCCCGCGGACTCCCGCTCGGTGCCGTGCGATCCCCGCAGGATGTGATACTTCTCGGCCCGGCCACGCACCGCGGTGACCACCTCGTAGTGGATGGTGCCGACCGTCCGCGCCCACTCGGCGGCCGTGGGGCCGCCGTCGGCCCCGTTTCCGAACAGGACCGCGGTGTCCCCCACCCTGACCGGCGGGCCGGGCTCCGGGCCGAGGTCGACGACGAACTGGTCCATGCAGACCCGGCCGACGTTGGGATAGCGGTGCCCGCCGATCATCACGTCCATCCGGCCCGAGAGCAGCCGCCACACCCCGTCGGCGTAGCCGGCCGCGACCAGGGCCACGGTCGTGTCCTGGGGGGCATGCCACGTGTGCCCGTAGCTCACACCCTGGCCTGCGGCGAGGCGCTTGACCATGAGGACCTCGGCCGAGAACGTCATGGCGGGAACCAGGTCCACCTCGAGGCCCTCGACCGGGCTGAGCCCGTAGAGGGCGATCCCCGGCCGGACCATCTCGAAGCCGTCCTCGGGACGGGTCAGGGTCGCGGCCGAGTTGGCGTGGTGGTTGACCGGGCACTCCAGGCCACGGGCGCGGGCCTGGGCCACGCACTCGTGCAGACGCGCCACCTGCAGGTCGATCACCGGGTTGCCCGGATCGTCGGCGTGGGCGAAGTGCGCCATCAACCCCGTCACCTCGACGAGCCCGCCGGCGGTCGCGGCGACCAGCCGATCGAGCACCGCCGGCCACTCCTCCAGCGCGATCCCCGAGCGGGCCAGGCCGGTGTCGATCTTGGGGGTGATCCTCGCCCGGCGCCCGGTCCGCCGGGCGGCCTCGAGGACGGTGTCGAGGTGGCCGGGGCTCGGGACCGCGAGGTCGATGTCCGCCTCCAGGGCCGCCCGGACGTCATCGGACGCCGAGTACAGCCAGGCGAGGATCTCGGCGTCGATCCCCGCCGACCGCAGCTGCCGGGCCTCGGCGAGGGTGGTCACGCCGAGGGCGTGCGCGCCCCCGCGCAGTGCCGCCAGGGAGACGGGTACGGCCCCGTGCCCGTAGGCGTCCGCCTTGACCACGGCCATGACCCGCGCCCCGCGCGCAGCCCGGACCAGGACGCGACTGTTGTGCTCGATCGCGTCCAGGTCGATCTCGGCGCGGCACGGTGCCGGGGGGACAACTGGACCCATTTCGTCAATTCTGCCAAAGAGCGCCACCGGTAGGCGATTCACGCCCCCCGTAGCGCGGAGATCGCCCCCGGTACGGCGGCCAGCAGGTCGGAGGCCCCGATGGGCGCGCCCGCCGCGCCGTGCCGGTGCGCCGCCCGCCGCGCGGCCTCACCGTGCACCGACGCGGCCACGACCGCCGGCCACGCCACAGACCTGCCGGCCCCCGTGCCACTCGCGAGCAGGGCGCCGGCCATCCCGGCCAGGACATCCCCCGACCCGGCCGTCGCGGCCCACGAGGAACCGACGTCCAGGGTGTACGTCGTCTCGCCGTCGTCGACCAGGGTGACACGCCCCTTGAGCAGCACGGTCGCCTCGATCCCCCGGTCCCTGAGGCCCGCAGTGAACCGGCGCAGGGCGCCGGGTCGGTCCGCGCGGTCCCACCCACCGGTGAGCCGGTCGAACTCCCCGGCGTGCGGGGTGAGCAGAACCGACGCGGTCGCGCCGCGAAGAAGGACAGGGTGCGCTGCGACGCAGGTCAGCGCGTCGGCATCGAGCACGGTCGGCCGCCCCTTCGCGAGCACCGCGTCGATGTCGGACACCATGGCGGTCCCCGTCCCACCCCCGGGTCCCACCACCCACGCCTGGGCGGTGCCGGCCTCGGCGACCGTCGGGTGACACACCACCTCCGGCCGGGCAGCGACGACCGCCTCCGCCCCCGACCCGACGTACCGCACCATCCCCGAGGTCGCCGCGACGGCGGCCGACGCGCACAGCACCGCCGCCCCCGGGTACCGGTCGGATCCGGCGCGCACGGCCACGACGCCCTGGGTGTACTTGTCGTCGGCGGGGCCCGGCACCGGCCAGGAGCGACCCACCTCGCCCGGCACTGGGCACGCGACCGTTCCGGGCCCCGCCGCCGGTTCGCCCAGACCGATGTCCACCACCTCGACGCGCCCACACACCGGGGAGGCGAACAGATGCGCGCGACGCAACACACCGAAGGTCACGGTGAGCGTGGCCCGCACGTGGGGCTCGTGCACGGTCCCGGTATCCGCGTCGACGCCACTGGGCAGGTCCACCGCGACCACCGGGGTGCCGGCGGTGTGGAGCCGCGCCAACACCTCGGCGGCGGGTTCGCGCAGGGGCCCGGTGCCGGCGAGCCCGACCACGCCGTCGACCGCCACGTCGGGTCCTCGCCGCCCGGTCGCGCACACCTCGCCGGCGGACACGATGCGCCCTCCCGCCCGCCGGAGCGCGGCCACCCCCCGCGGGTGGGCACGATCGGGGTTCGTCAGGACCGCCTCGACCCGGCAGCCCCGTGCGCGCAGCGCCGCCCCCGCGTAGAGAGCGTCACCGCCGTTGTCCCCGCTGCCCACGACGAGCAGGACCGACCGGCCGTAGATGCCGCCCGTGATCTCCCGCAGGAGCGCCGCGGTGTGGTGCGCGACCCCCGCGGCGGCCCGCCGCATCACCGCGTCGGGATCCCCGGAGGCCTCCGCGGCGGCGATGAGGGGACGCTCGGCCTCACGGACCGCGTCCACCGGGTGTGCGCGCCTCATGATCGTCGGATCCCGATCGGTCTCAGACCCGGGAGGTCACTCCACCGTGACGGACTTGGCCAGGTTGCGTGGCTTGTCCACGTCGTAGCCCCGCGCGGCTGCGACCTCTGCCGCGAACGCCTGGTACGGGATGGTGGCCAGCAGCGGCTGCAGCAGAGTGGTCGACGCGGGGATCGGGATGAAGTAGTCCGACAGCGGCCGGGCCACCTCGTCGCCCTCCTCGGCGATCACGATGGTCCGCGCCCCACGGGCCCTGATCTCCTGGATGTTGCTCACCAGCTTCGAGTGCAACACGCCGCGCCCCTCGATCGGCGGCATCACGATGAAGACCGGCAGGCCCTCCTCGATGAGCGCGATGGGCCCGTGCTTGAGCTCCCCTGCCGGGAAGCCCTCGGCGTGCATGTACGCGAGCTCCTTGAGCTTGAGCGCGCCCTCGAGCGCCGTCGGGTAACCGACGTGGCGCCCCAGGAAGAGGACGGACTTGGCGCCGGCGAGTTCGCGCGCGATCTCGCGGACCGGGTCGAGGGAGTCCACGACCTTCTGGATGTCCTCGGGCATCCGCTCGAGCTGGCGGAACTCGGCCGCCACCTCGTCGGGGTACTTGGTGCCCCGGGCCTGCGCGAGCGCGAGCCCGACCAGGTAGTTGGCGGTGATCTGCGCCAGGTACGCCTTGGTCGAGGCCACACCGATCTCGGGACCGGCATGGGTGTACAGCACGGCGTCGGCCTCGCGGGGGATCTGCGAGCCGTTGGTGTTGCACACGGCCAGTACACGGGCCTTCTGCGCCTTCGCGTGGCGGACCGCCTCGAGGGTGTCGGCGGTCTCGCCCGACTGGGAGATGGCCACCACCAGGGTGGAGCGGTCGAGCACCGGATCGCGGTAGCGGAACTCCGAGGCGATCTCCACCTCGCATGGCAGGCGGGTCCAGTGCTCGATGGCGTACTTGGCGACCATTCCGGAGTGGTACGCACTGCCGCAGGCCACGATGAACACCTTGTCGATGTCCCGCAGGTCCTGGTCGCTCATGCGCTGCTCGTCCAGCACGATCCGACCGTCCTGGAAATGTCCCAGCAGCGTGTCGGCGACCGCCTGCGGCTGCTCGGCGATCTCCTTGAGCATGAAGTAGTCGTAGCCGCCCTTCTCGGCGGCGGCCAGGTCCCAGTCGATGTGGAAGGGCCGGCCCTCGCTGGGCTCGCCCGCGAAGTCGGTGATCTCGTACCCGTCGGCTCGCAGCACCACGACGTTGTCCTGGCCGAGCTCGACCGCCTCGCGGGTGTGCTCGATGAACGCGGCGACGTCGGATCCGAGGAACATCTCGCCCTCACCGACACCCAGCACCAGTGGGGTCGAGCGGCGCGCGGCCACGATGACATCCGGGTGGGCCGCGTGGCTGAAGACCAGGGTGAACGCGCCCTCGAGACGGCGGAGCACGGTGCGGCACGCGGCGACGAAGTCGCCGCCGTCGCGGCCCGACTCCATCTCGCAGCGCAACAGGTGCGCGGCGACCTCGGAATCGGTGTCCGACTCGAGCTCGACTCCCGCAGCCTCGAGCTCGGCGCGCAGCGGGGCGAAGTTCTCGATGATCCCGTTGTGCACGATCGCGACATCGCCCGAGACGTGCGGGTGGGCGTTGCGGTCGCTGGGGCGGCCGTGGGTCGCCCAGCGGGTGTGGCCGATGCCGGTACTGCCGGGGAACCCGCCCTCACCCGCGGTCGCGAGGGCCTGCTCGAGGTTGGCGAGCTTGCCCTCCTTCTTCTCGACCCGGGAGTTGCCCGCGCCGTCGAGGACCGCGACACCCGCTGAGTCGTAGCCGCGGTACTCCATTCGCCGCAGGGCTTCGACGACGACAGGGAGGGCGGGGCGATGCCCGACATATCCGACGATTCCGCACATGGGCGCTAAGTGTAGCCACGCGGTCCGGGGACCCTGGCCCCTTCGTCGCCCCCGAGGCGATACTGTGGCCCTCGTGGCCAAGAAGACGAAGGAACTGCTCGACCGGGTGATCCGGCGCGGCCCCTACGGCGTCGACCGGGGTGACCTCGGTTTCACCGGCACCCCGGGGTCCGTGTTCGTGCCCCGCGGCGCCCCGTCACCGGCACCGCTCGTGGGCTGGGCCCACGACTGGACCAGGGGACCCGATCACTACGTCGACACCCTCAAGCACCTCGCGTCGTGGGGATTCGTGGTGGTCGCACCCGCCGCGGACCGCGGCCTGAGGCCCCACCACCAGCACTTCGCGGATCACTTGTCGGCCGCGGTGGAGGACGTCCTCCAGGCCCATCTGGGTCGTGGGGCCGTCCGAGCGGACCCGCACCGGATCGCCCTGGCGGGTCACGGTCTCGGGGCCGGGGTCGCCGCCCTGCTGGCCTCCCAGCGCACCGACATCGACGCCGTGGCCATGGTCTTCCCGACCGATACCGTGCCCTCGGCCGCGGACCGCGCGATGACCATCGACGCCTCCGCGCTGCTGCTGTCGGCCGCGGGTGGGGTCCACTCCGAGGACGCGCGCGACCTCCAGCGACTCTGGCGCGGGGACCTGGTGCACCGCCGGTTGGAGAAGGCGATCGAGACCGGGCTGGTCGAGCGCAACGCGCTGATCGAGCGGATCGGTCTGGCGGACCCGGACCAGCGCACCCACCGGGCGGTCCGACCGCTCCTGGCGGGCTACCTGCTGGCCGCGCTGACCGACGACGACTCCTACGCCGCGTTCGCCGATCCGGAGGCGGAGTTCAAGGGCACCGTCACGGTCACCCACGAGATGCTCGACGAGGAAGCGGACGACGTGCTCGCCAGCACCCCGCCGTTGCTCAAGTTGGTCAAGTCCTTCACCGGTGGCTGACGAGCGACCGGCGTAGCGGAGGCCCGGGGCCCGGCGCACACCCGCCGGCCCGGCGCGGGTGTGCGCCGGGCCCTCCGCCGTCAGACCGCCGCGACCACGTCCGCCAGTCGCTCTGCGACCTCGCCGGCGAGCGTGGCGTCCTCGGCCTCGACCATCACGCGGACGAGCTGCTCGGTGCCGGAGGGGCGCAGCAGCACCCGGCCCGTGGCGCCCAGCCGGCGCTCCTCCCCCGCCACCGCGTCGCAGACCGCCTCGGACGCCACGACGGCGGCCTTGTCCTCGACCGCCACGTTGACGAGGACCTGGGGCAGCACGGTCATGACCCCGGCGAGCTCCGCGAGCGACTTCCCCGTCTCCGCCATGCGGGCCATGATGCGCAACCCGGTGAGAACACCGTCCCCGGTCGTGGCGTGGGCGGGCAGCACGAGGTGCCCGGACTGCTCGCCGCCGAGGCTGTACCCGCCCTCGCGCAGCCGCTCGAGCACGTAGCGGTCCCCGACCTTGGTCTCGGTGATCGTGATCCCGGCCTCCCGCATGGCGACCTTCAGACCGAGATTGCTCATGATGGTGGCCACCAGGGTGTTCCCTGCGAGCTCGCCCGAGTCGCGCATCGCGAGGGCCAGGATCGCCATGATCTGGTCACCGTCGACCACCTCGCCGGAGGCGTCGACGGCCAGGCAGCGGTCCGCGTCGCCGTCGTGGGCCAGACCCAGGTCCGCGCCGTGCTTGCGCACCGCGGCGCGGACGTCGTCGAGGTGCGTGGACCCGCAGTTGTCATTGATGTTGTAGCCGTCCGGGCTGGCGTGGATCTCGATCACGGTGGCGCCGGCCTCCCGGTAGGCACGGGGCGCCGCCGCACTGGCGGCGCCGTTGGCACAGTCGACGACGACGACGAGCCCGTCCAGCCGTCCCGGCGTGGCGCCGAGCAGGTGCGCGACATAGCCGTCCAGGGCGTCCTCCGGCGTCGCGCGGGAGATACGGCCGATCGCCGACCCGGTCGGCCCGGTGATCACGCCGTCGGTGAGAGCGGACTCGATCCGGTCCTCCACGTCGTCGGCGAGTTTGTGCCCGCCGGCCGCGAAGAACTTGATGCCGTTGTCCGGCATGGCGTTGTGCGACGCCGAGATCACGGCGCCCAACTCGGCCCCGTGCTGCGCGGTGAGATGGGCGACGGCAGGGGTCGGCAGCTCGCCCACCAGCAGGACGTCGACCCCCTGGCTCGCCAGTCCGGCGGCAAGGGCGGCCTCGAGCATCTCCCCGGAGACACGGGGATCACGTCCGACGACGGCGAGGGGTCGGGGCCCGGAGCGCTGGGGCGACGGCTCGACCCCGGTCGCGAGGACCGCCGCGGCGGCAGCCCCGAGGCGCACGGCCAGGTCGACGGTGAGGGTCCGGTTGGCGAGTCCGCGGACTCCGTCGGTGCCGAACAGTCGCGTCATGTCGTGTGATCCTCCGGGGATGGTGGGTCGCCGCGCCGCGGACGGTGGGCGTGAATGGCCGGGTCAGGATAACCCCGGCCGTCGGTGGAGTGGGGAAATGGACCGGAGCAGGCCCCCGCAAAGGCAGGGACCTGCTCCGTTGTCGCGATCCGGGTGGATCAGCGCTTCGAGTACTGCGGGGCCTTACGGGCCTTCTTGAGGCCGGCCTTCTTGCGCTCGACGGCACGGGCGTCCCGGGTGAGGAAGCCCGCCTTCTTGAGCGCCGGACGGTCGTCCGGGGCGTACTCGATGAGGGCACGGGCGATGGCCAGACGCAGGGCGCCGGCCTGACCCGAGGGCCCACCACCGTGCAGCAGGCTCACGATGTCGAACTGCTCCTCGCGCTCCACGAGGACCAGCGGCGACTTGACGAGCTGCTGGTGCACCTTGTTCGGGAAGTACTCCTCGAGGGTGCGACCGTTGAGGGTGAACTGGCCGGAGCCGGGCACGAGGCGGACGCGGGCGACAGCCTCCTTGCGGCGGCCGACGGCCTGGGCCGGGCCGGAGGCGATGGTCGCCCCCAGCTGGGCGTCGGCGTCGGCGACGTACTCGGTGCCACCGGCGTAGTCGGCCTCGCTGTAGTCCTCCGCGACCTCGGCGGCGAGATCCGCCACCACGTCGTCAGCGACCTCGGACTCGGGGGTGATGTTCTCGTCGGTCACTGGGCCACCTGCTTGATCTCGAAGGGCACGGGCTGCTGGGCGGCGTGCGGGTGATCGGGACCCGCGTACACCTTGAGCTTGGAGGCGACGGCACGGCCGAGCTTGTTGCTCGGGAGCATGCCCTTGACGGCCTTCTCGACGACGCGGTCGGGCCGCGTGTCCATGGCCTTGCCGAGGGACTGCGTCTTGAGCCCGCCCGGGAAGCCGGAGTGGCGGTGGTGCATGACGCGCTCACGCTTGTTCGACGAGATCGCGACCTTGTCGGCGTTGATGATGATGACGAAGTCGCCGGTGTCGGCGTTCGGGGCGAACTGCGGCTTGTGCTTGCCACGGAGGATGTTGGCGACCTGCACGGCGAGTCGACCGAGAACCACATCAGTGGCGTCGATGACGTACCAGGCGCGCGTCACGTCCCCGGGCTTGGGGGTGTACGTGGACACAGGCGATACCTCTGTCTGTCTAGTGGGCTGCCGGCCGGTCGGACGCCCTCCCCCTCGAACGGCGGCCGGTGGTGACCCGCGCGAGGTGGTCCACCGCCCCGCGAGGGGACGACATGGACGCCGAGGGTCAACGTTACCGGCCGGGGACCGCGCACTCCAAGTCGGCGGTCACGTTCCCCCGGGCCATCGGTTAGACTCTCCCCGGTTCCCGCCCTCGTAGCTCAGTGGATAGAGCACGGCTCTCCTAAAGCCGGTGTCGGAGGTTCGATTCCTCTCGGGGGCACCACCCGCACCGTCGGCCGCCGTCGGCGAGTCCGCACCCTACCGGCGGAGCGTCGCGGAGAAAGCGCTGGTCAACGCCAGGATCGGCAGGCCGATGAACAGGTGCACGACCGCCGCCGCGAGTCCGTCGAGGAACGGCACCGTGACGAGCAGCGGCAGGGCCACCGCGGCGACGATGAGCAACCCGACCGTCCAGGAGTAGAACTGCTGGGGATTGGCGGTGCCGATCAGCAGCAGGTACCAGAGCACCCCCGCCAGGATCGCCGCGACCGCCCCGTACACCGCGTACATGGTGGGGGTGTTCCCACCGTTCGCCCACTGGTGGCCGAAACGCGAGAAGACCGCCTCCACGATCCATGCGATGAGCCATCCCGCGATCGCCGCGACGAGGGCGGTCGCGGCCACGCTCCCGGCGAATTTGCCCACGTCGAGGGCGGGGCCACGGCGCGGCGCGGCGCGGCCGGCGTCGTACCCGCCCTCCGGCGCGTAGGCGTCGTCATAGGCGGGCTCGTATGCCCGGTCGTCGCCCATCCGCGAGTAGGCACGCGAGTCGGGTTGCTGCCCCATGCGTCGGGTCTGGTCGTCCTGTCCGGGATACATCTCTACCGCCTCCGAATCGGTGTGGTGCCCACCGAGGGTAGTCCCTCCCGGTCCACGACGAGGCCCGCCCGACCGTCCGAGGACGACCGGGCGGGCCGGGCGGGGTCCGCTGGGGCGGCCCCGTCGAGGTGAGGAACGTCAGTGGGCGATGGTCTTCTCCACACCGACGCCGGTGAGGGACCGGACCTCCATCTCCACCCGCTTCTCCGGGAACTCGTCCTTCTTGCCGATGAGCGTGCCGATGATGCCCAGCAGGAATGCCAGCGGGATCGACACGATGCCCGGGTTCGAGAGCGGGAACAGGGAGAAGTCGACGCTCGAGATCATCGACTTCTCGCCGCCGGAGACCGCCGGGGAGAGCGCGATCAACACCAGGGTGCTGATCAGGCCGCCGTACATCGAGAAGAGCGCGCCGGTGGTGTTGAACCGCTTCCAGAACAGCGAGTACAGGATCGTCGGCAGGTTCGCCGACGCGGCGATCGCGAAGGCCAGGGCCACGAGGAAGGCGATGTTCTGCCCCATCGCGCCGATACCCATGACGATCGACACCAGACCGATCACGACGACCGTGATCCGCGAGACGCGGAGCTGCGACTTCTCGGTGGCCTGCCCACGCTTGATCACGCCGTTGTAGATGTCGTGCGCGAACGAGGCGGAGGCCGTGATCGCCAGCCCGGCCACCACCGCGAGGATCGTCGCGAAGGCGACCGCGGAGATGATGCCGAGGAAGATCTCACCGCCGAGGGCGAACGCGAGCAGCGGTGCGGCCGAGTTCACGCCACCGGGCGCCGCCTGGATCACCTCTGGGCCGACCATCGCCGCGGCACCGAAGCCGAGCACGAGGGTGAACAGGTAGAACCCGCCGATGAGCGCGATCGCCCAGGTGACGGACCGCCGGGCCTCCTTCGCGGTGGGGACCGTGTAGAAGCGCATGAGCACGTGCGGCAGCCCGGCGGTGCCGAAGACCAGGGCGATCGACAGGGACACGAAGTCGAGCTTGCTGGTCTCGGTGGCGCCGTACTGCAGACCCGGCTGCAGCAGGTCCTTGCCCGAATTCGCCACGGCCTCCCCCAGGAGTGCGGAGAAGTTGCCGCGCACGGCCACCAGGACCATGACGCACATGATCAGGACACCGCTGACCAGGAGGACGGCCTTGACCATCTGGACGTAGGTGGTGCCCTTCATGCCGCCGACCAACACGTAGACGATCATCAGCAGACCGACGACCGCGACGACGATCGCCTGTCCGGTCGAGTCGTCGATGTTGAGCAGCAGGGCGACGAGGCCACCTGCGCCCGCCATCTGGGCGATGAGATAGAAGAGACACACCGCGAGGGTGGCCAGGGCCGCCGCCATGCGGACGGGCCGCTGGTTGAGACGGAAGCTGAGCACATCGGCCATGGTGAACCGGCCGGTGTTGCGCATCAGTTCGGCGACGAGCATCAGGGCGACGAGCCAGGCGACGAGGAATCCGATGGAGTAGAGGAAGCCGTCGTATCCGTTGATGGCGATGGCGCCGGCGATGCCGAGGAAGGACGCCGCCGACAGGTAATCACCGGCGATCGCGAAGCCGTTCTGCGGGCCGGTGAAACTGGAACCACCGGTGTAGAAGTCCTTCGTCGATTTGGTCGACTTGGACGCCCTGAGGACGAGAGTCATCGTGATGACGATGAAGATCCCGAACACGACCATGTTGAGCAGCGTGCTGCCGACCTGCTCACCCGGCGTGAGTTCGTTGATGTCGAGTAGCCAATCCATCAGACGGCCTCACCTTCCAGCTCGAGGCGGATGGATTCCGCACGGGGATCGATCACGCGGTTGGCGAACCGGATGTAGAGGAACGTGATGAGGAAGGTCGTCACGAACTGCCCCAGGCCGATGATCAGGCCCCAGGTGATGTTCCCGAACACCTTCGTGGCCATGAAGTCCGTGGCGTAGACGGCGAGGATGACGTAGAGGAAGTACCAGATGAGGAAGGCGACGGTCATGGGAAACACGAACGCCCGGAACTTGCTGCGCAGCTCCTGGAAAGCGGGGCTCGACTGCATCGCCGTGAATTCCGCCGCTTCCGGGGTTCGCCGCGATGCGCCCCCCGTCGGCGGATCTGTGGGTTGGGACACGGAGGTCCTCCGTTTCGGGTTCTCATCAGCGCACCGCTGTAGTGATGCGCCTCACAGGTAGTGACGGTGAAAGTGTGACACGTAACACAAGGCTTAGGACGGCGACTGCCCGAACACTTGTGACCGCCTGCAACTTGGGGGTCGACTCACCCCCATCAGCGGGTGTCACTACCTCAGTCCGGGGCTGAAGACGGGTCAGGCCCCGGGGATCCCACCGCGGCGGCCCACCGCGTCGGCGAACACCCGCACGATCTCGTCGGGCGTCCGGGCGACATGGGTGCTCCCGCCTGTCACCCGGGAGATCTCCGCGAGGGTGCCCGACCCGGTGTCGTCGAGGAGGCTGATCGACACCACGATCACCGGACGCGACGGCGTGACCATCTCCCGCAACCGGGCGAGGAACTCCCCCTCGCCCAGGTCCGACGTCGCGTCGTCGGCCCCGTCGGAGATCACGATGATCGAATTGATCATGTTGGGGTCGTACCCGGAGCGCACCACGGCGTACGCGTCGAGGACCGACCGGTAGAGGTCGGTCCCTCCGCCCACCAGACCGGGCAGGGTCGCCAGTGCGTCGACCAGGGTCTCCCGGTGCGAGCCGACGGCACCGGCAGCGTCGAGGCGCTCGAGTGCGGCGACCTCCGCGTACGGAGCGCTGTTCCGTCCGGCCGCACCGCCGAACGCCCACAGCCCGAGCGCCGCGTCGTCGGGGAACTGCGCGAGTCCGGCGGTCGCGGTGGCGACGAGTGCCTCTATCCGGGTCCGGTCCGTGCCGGGCACCCCGAACCCCATCGATCCCGACGTGTCCACCAGGACGAGGGACCGGGCGGGCATCGCCAGCAACCGCCAGCGCTGGAGCGTCCCGTGGAGACGGTTGGGGTCGCGGACGATGAGCACCTCCGCTTCACCGACCCCCGCCCCGTCCGCGAGGGGCGCCCGGTCCGCCGTCCGGAAGCCGTCGGACGAGAGCCCGTCGAGAAATTCGGACGAGGCGGTCGCATCGCGGAGGGCCTCGGCGGCGCCGGCGACCTCGGCTCGCCGGGTCGGGTCCTGGGTGGTGACCGCGAGGGGGTATCCCAGGAAGACGGCGCCGGTGTCCGGGGCGGCGATCTCGAGCCCGGAGCCCGGGGCGTCGCGCCGGGAGAGCACCGCCTCACGCTCGGTCACGATCGTCGCACCGCCCCCGGAGATCACCCTGTCGAGCATCTCGCGCGAGGCCGGAGGGGCCTCCATGCGGCTCACCTGCCCCTGGGCCAGCATGGCCATGGAGGCACCGAGCGACTCCGGGGTCGACCGCATGTTCTCGACCTCGGAGGTGGCGGCGAGGATCGGTGCATCCGCGATCCCGGACCGGACGGGATCGCCCATCATCAGTCCCGGCGTCGCCAGCGCGGTGGTCCACGTGGACATGTCGATCCGGGTGTCGCGGAACGCGATGACCACCGGGGTCGACGCGAGGGAGTTCAGAACCGTGTCGAAGGGGATCTGGACATCCTGCGACAGCTGCGCGAGCCGCACGGCCGAGTCGGGGACCCAGATGTCGGGGAGGGCCTCGCGGGAGGCGATACGCGCGGAGAGGTCCGCGGACGACACCGGGGCGACCTCGAAGGAGTAGCACCCGTCGGCGCCCCGGGCCAGGGCGTCGACGTGGGCGGCGATGTCGGGCTCGGCGGCGACACTGATCCGGACGTCCTCCCCGCAGAACCCGCCGACACCGGCCCTGGAGAGCCCAGTGAGCACGAGCCCCGCGAGAAGGACCACCGCGAGGAGTGCACCCCCGACGAGGACCACTCTCCGGGCCGTCGGATTCCCACTCTGCGGCGACGCGCTGTGCCTGGCCATCGCTGGCGTTCCCCCTGGATCTTAGGTACCCGGGGCAGTGCCAGACGCCCACGTCAGGCGGATCCGGGTCGGGCGCTGGAATCGTACCCGGGCCGGGGGCCGCGCGGTGTCGACACCTGACGGGCCGCCGCGGGGCGATCTCCTGTCGGTGGGCCGTTCAGCGCCCCCGGAAGACGGGGGGACGCTTCTCGGCGCGGGCGGCCCGGGCCTCGGCCATGTCCTCACTGCTCCACGCCCTCAGCTGGAGCTCGGTGTGCTCGTCTCGCGGGAGCAGTCGGGCGTCGTCGTCGTTGATGACGGTTTTGATGTGTCTCAGGCTCAGCGGCGCGGAGCGCGCGAGCTCGGCGGCGAGCTCCATGGCCGCCTCCATGTCGCCGATCTCGTTGGCGAGCCCGATCCGGGCCGCCTCCTCCGCGCCGACGGGCCGGGCGGTCATGAGCACCGAGCGGGCGTGTCCGCCGCCGACGACGTTGGCCAGCCGCTTGATCGTCCAGTTGTCGAGCGCCAGGCCCACCTTGACGACCGGCACCGCGAAGACCGCGCCCGGTGCCACGACCCGGAGATCCGCGGCCAGGGCGAGCTGCACCCCGGCGCCGACGGCAGGTCCGTTGACGGCGGCGATCACCGGCACGGGGACCGACTCGACGGCACGGAGCATGCCGGCGTGCGCGTCATAGAAGTTCGAGTTGTACACCCCGCCGGACAGGTCGGCCCCGGCGCAGAACGCGGACCCCGCGCCCGTGACGACGATCGCTCGGACCGGATCCTCGGACTCGGCCTCCGCGCCGGCCGCCTCCACGGCCTCCCGGAGCGCGGTGCACACCTCGGCGTCGAGTGCATTTCGGGTCTCGTGGCGGTCGATGGTGACGACGACTACTGCGCCGTCCCTGCGGGTGACGATCATGGCGGCGGGGGCCTCCTCTGCGGGACGGGGGGTGCGGCGGCGCACCCCTGGGCCGAGGATACCGGCTGGTAGTCACCCCCACCGTACGATGCGGTCATGGCGCGAACCGGAGCTCTACAGATCCTCGACCTGGTCCTCGACGACGGCTCGTTCCGATCATGGGACGGCGCGCCGGTCCGCTCGCCCCAGGTGGACTCGGTGCCCGGGTACGAGGACGCCCTCCTGCGGGCGGCCGGGAAGTCGGGGGTGGACGAGTCCGTCATCACCGGCGAGGGGACCCTGCTCGGACGTCGGGTGGTGCTCATCGCATGCGAGTTCGACTTCCTGGCCGGGTCCATCGGGATCGCCGCCGCCGAGCGGATCGTCTCGGCGGTCGAACGGGCCACCGCCGAGGGCCTGCCGATCCTCGCGTCGCCCACCTCCGGGGGGACCCGTATGCAGGAGGGGACGGTCGCCTTCCTGCAGATGGTGAAGATCTCGGCGGCGGTGGCAGGACACAAATCCGCGGGCCTGCCCTACCTCGTCTACCTGCGTCACCCGACCACCGGCGGGGTGTTCGCGTCCTGGGGCTCGCTCGGGCACGTGTCCGTCGCGGAGCCCGGGGCGCTGATCGGCTTTCTCGGCCCCCGCGTGTACGAGGCCCTCTACGATTCCCCCTTCCCCGACGGCGTCCAGGTCTCCGAGAACCTCGCACGGCGCGGGATGATCGACGGCGTACTCCCTCCGGAGGGGTTGCGGGACCTCACGGCGCGGGCGTTGCGGGTCCTGTGCCAGGACCCGCCCTCGGACGACGAACCGGTCCCCCCGCACGGGCCGGTGCCCGAGCCGGAGTCCGACGACGGCACTCCCCCGGACGCCTGGGATGCCATCACGCGGTCCCGTCGCCACGACCGTCCCGGCGCCCGGGCGTTCCTCGACCGTGTGTCGCCGGGCCGGGTTCCGCTCTCCGGCACCGGCCAGGGAGAGGACAGCGGATCCCTCCTGCTCTCGCTGGCCAGGTTCCGCGGCCAGTCCGCGGTCGTCCTGGCGCAGGACCGCGATGCGGAGAACGAGACGAGTCCCCTGGGGCCGTCCGCACTGCGCTCGGCCCGCCGCGGGATGCGGATCGCGGCCGAGATGGGTGTCCCCCTGGTACTGCTCATCGACACCCGGGGTGCCGCCCTGTCCCGGGAGGCCGAGGAGGGTGGCCTGGCCGGCGAGATCGCGCGGAGCCTGGCCGACCTGGTCACCCTGTCCACGCCGACCGTGTCGGTGATACTCGGCCAGGGCACCGGAGGGGCCGCGCTCGCACTGCTGCCGGCCGACCGGGTCCTGTGCGCGAGACACGGGTGGCTCGCGCCGCTCCCGCCCGAGGGTGCCAGCGCCATCCTCCACCACGAGACCACCCGCGCGCCCGAGGTCGCCCGCTCGCAGGGGATCACCTCCACCGACCTGCTGCAGGCCGGGATCGTGGACGTGGTGGTCCCCGAGAAGCCCGACGCCGCCGACGAACCGGACGCCTTCTGCGACCGCATGGCCGACGCCGTCGCGGCCGCCCTCCTCGAGGTCCGCAGACGCCCCCCTGAGCGGAGGTATGCCGAGCGCATGATGAGGTATCGCGTCCTCGGCCTACCCGTAGAGTGAGTCCTGTCACAGCCCACCGACCCGATCGGCGGGCACGCTCCCGTCTGTGAGGGGAACTCCCGATGTCGGACTCCACCACCTCGGCCTACGCCGCCGCCCACCGGCTCTCGATCAGCGATCCCGATGCGTTCTGGCTCAAGATCGCCGAGGACATCGACTGGACCACGCCCCCGACCACGGCGGTCGACGGCTCCCGCCCGCCGTTCTACCGCTGGTTCCCGGACGGGGAGCTCAACACCTCCTACAACTGCCTGGACCGGCACGTCGACGCGGGCCGCGGGGATCAGGCCGCGTTCATCTACGACTCCGCGGTGACCGGCGTCAAGGAGACCATCACCTACGCGCAGCTGCTGACGCGGGTCGAGGAGTTCGCCGGGGCACTGGCGGCCGAGGGGGTCGGGCGGGGCGACCGGGTCGTCATCTACACGCCGATGGTCCCGCGCGCGGCCGTGGCGATGCTCGCGTGCGCCCGGTTGGGAGCGGTGCACTCGGTCGTCTTCGGCGGCTTCGCCGCGCCGGAGCTGGCCATCCGGATCGACGACGCGCGTCCCAAGGTCATCGTCACCTCGCACGGCGGGATCGAACCGACCCGCAAGGTGCCGTACTTCCCCATGGTGGCCAAGGCCCTCGAACTCACCCGGCACACCCCCGGCGCGGTGATCGTGGCCCCGCGCCACGACCAGTTCCCCGACGAGGTCTTCCCGGAGACACCGGGCACCACCTGGAGCTACTGGGAGGACGCCGTCGCCGCGTCCGAGCGGGCGGCCCCGGTGCCCGTCAGGGCCACCGATCCCCTGTACATCCTGTACACCTCCGGTACCACGGGACTGCCCAAGGGCGTCGTGCGGGACAACGGCGGCCATGCTGTCGCGCTCGCGTGGTCGATGTGGAACATCTACGGGGTCCGTCCGGGTGAGGTGTGGTGGACCGCCTCGGACGTCGGCTGGGTGGTGGGCCACTCCTACATCGTCTACGCCCCCCTGCTGATCGGCGCGACGTCCATCATCTACGAGGGCAAGCCGGTCGGCACGCCGGATGCCGGAGCGTTCTGGCGGGTCATCTCCGAGCACCGTGCCACCGCGCTGTTCACCGCCCCCACCGCCGTCCGCGCGGTGCGCAAGGAGGATCCGGAGGGCGCCGAGGTCGACAAGTACGACCTGTCCTCCATGCGCACCCTGTTCTGCGCGGGTGAGCGCCTGGACCCCGACACCTACCAGTGGGCCACCGACAAGCTCGCGAAGCCGGTTGTGGACAACTGGTGGCAGACCGAGACCGGGTGGCCGATCGCCTCCAACCTGCGGGGTCTGGAACCGATGCCGATCAAGGCGGGCTCCCCCACCGTCGCCGTGCCCGGGTACGACCTGCACGTCCTCGACGGCGAGGGCAACCCACTGCCCGCGGGCGAGGAGGGCAATCTCGCCATCAGGCTACCCATGGCACCGGGGACGCTGGCGGGGCTGTGGGAGGACGACGAGCGGTTCGTCTCCTCGTACATGTCGGTCTTCGACGGGTACTACTCGACCGGGGACGGCGGGTACATCGACTCCGACGGTTACGTCTATGTGATGGGCCGGACCGACGACGTGATCAACGTGGCCGGCCACCGCCTGTCGACCGGGTCGATGGAGGCCGTCATCGCGACCCACCCCGCCGTGGCGGAGGCCGCCGTGATCGGGGTCAGGGACGAGCTGAAGGGCCAGCGACCGGTCGGATACGTGGTCCTCAAGTCCGGTCAGGTCCGGGACCCCGAGGAATTGCGCGCAGAGCTGGTGGCGATGGTGCGTGACGAGATCGGGGCGGTGGCCACGTTCCGGGACTGCACGGTCGTCCAGGGTCTGCCCAAGACCCGGTCGGGCAAGATCCTGCGCAAGACCATGCGGCAGATCGCCGACGGACAGCAGGACGTCGTGGTGCCCTCGACGATCGAGGACCCGGCCGTACTGGACGCGCTGGCGCCCTTCCTGCGGCCTCAGGGATAGGGTCCGAGCCCGCCGCCGCAGGAGGCAGGCGGGCTCGGACTCCCGTTCCGGCAGCCGTTCAGTCGAGGAGGGATTCCTCGTTGCCCTGGCAGGACCCGGCGAGATGGGACTCCCACGTGTCGACGGCGGGGTCACACTCGACCGCCAGGGAGATCCCGCCGCGAGAGGGCCCGTACACCCCGATCGCGGAGCGGGGCCCCTTCCTGTCGATGACGAAGACGACCTCCTGGTCGCCCGGGAAGATCAGGTTCACCTGCTCGGCGAGGTCCTCGACGGTGTCGAGCTGCCCCGGCGCGAGGTCGTCGAAGGTGACATACGTGGCCCCGGACACGGTCTCGACGCGGGGCGCGGCCGTGGCGGTGGCGGGGACCGCGAGACCGAGACCGGCGGCGGCGAAAGCAGTGGCGGAGACGGCCGCGAGGGCGCGACGGATGGGCTGGGTCATAAGGATTCTTTCCCGTTCGGACGGCGCTGATCACCGTCGATAAGAAAAGACTTTACTCAAGCCCGCCGTAGTGCGCCCAGATCGGGGCGAATTCTCCCCTCGACGCCGTTCGCCCCGCCCTCCGTGGGGAGGACGGGGCGATCGGGTCTCCCGGCTGGGAGGAGGGCTCAGGCGTTGAGCAGGTCGATGACGAACACCAGGGTCTTGCCGCCGAGCGGGTGCAGGGCCGCGGAGGTGCCGTAGGCCTTGTCCGGCGGGATCACCAGCTGGCGGCGACCGCCGACCTTCATCCCCGGGATCCCCTCCTGCCAGCCCTGGATGAGTCCGTTGAGCGGGAAGGTGATGGACTCGCCCCGGTCCCAGGAGGAGTCGAACTGCTCACCGGTCTCGTAGTCGACCCCCACGTAGTGGACGGTGACGTTGCCGCCGGCGACCGCCTCGGCACCGTCCCCCACCGTGATGTCCTCCGCGACGAGGTCGGTGGGCGCGGGGCCCGTCGGCATGTCGATCTCGGGCTTGTCCATGGTGTCTCCTCCTGGAGTCAGGTTCCCGGGTTCAGCGCTGGCTGATCGGGGTGAAGCTCCGCTCGGCCGGGCCGGTGTAGACCTGACGCGGGCGGTTGATCTTGGTAGAGGGATCCTCGCGCATCTCGCGCCAGTGCGCGATCCACCCCGGCATCCGGCCGAGCGCGAACAGGACGGTGAACATGTCCGTCGGGAAGCCCATCGCGCGGTAGATGAGGCCAGTGTAGAAGTCGACGTTCGGGTAGAGCTTGCGCTCGACGAAGTAGTCGTCGGCCAGCGCCGTCTCCTCCAGCTTGAGGGCGATCTCCAGAAGCGGGTCGTTGCTCTGCGACAGCAGGGAGTGCGCGTGCTTCTTGGCGATCTGGGCACGCGGGTCGTAGCTCTTGTAGACGCGGTGACCGAAGCCCATGAGCTTGACGCCGTCGACCTTGTTCTTGACCCGGTCCATGTAGTCGGTGGCGTCGCCACCCTCGGACTCGATCCGCTCGAGCATCTCCAGCACGGCCTGGTTGGCGCCACCGTGCAGCGGGCCGTACAGGGCGTTGATGCCGCCGGTGATCGAGGAGTAGAGCGGGGCCTCGGAGGAGCCGACCATGCGGACGGTCGACGTGGAGCAGTTCTGCTCGTGGTCCGCGTGCAGGACCAGGAGCATGTCGAGGGCGTCGGCGACCTCGTCGGTGACCTCGTAGTCCGGGCCGAACGTCATGCGCAGGAAGTTGCGCACGTACCCGAGGGACGGATCCGGGTCGATGGCCTCCTGGCCGTTGCGGATGCGCTCGATGGCGGCGGCGAGGGTCGGACCCCGACCCAGCAGGCGCGCGGTCGCCAGGTCGACGGCCTTGGGGTCATCGATGTCCAGGTCGTCACCGTGGGTGCCGAAGAGACTCACGCCGGCGGACAGGACGGGCATCGGGTGGGTGTCCCGGGGGAAGGCCTGCAGCAGCGGCATCATCTGGCCGGGCAGCGACGTCTCGCCGAGGACCTTCTCGGTGAAGTCGGCGAGCTGGGCCTCCGTGGGGTCCTCGCCGTAGATGAGGAGATAGGAGACCTCGAGGAAGGACGCGTTGTCGGCGAGCTGGTCGATCGGGTACCCACGGTGGCGGAGGATCCCCTCGTTGCCGTCGATGTAGGTGATCGAGGAGGTGCACGCGGAGGTGTTGACGAATCCCACGTCCAGGGTGGTCATCCCCGTCTTGGCCAGCAGCGAACCCAACTGCACCGCGTCGCTTCCGCAGGTCGCTTCCACCACATCGAGTCCGAGCTCACCGCCGGGGTAGGACAGTGTTGCCTTGCGGTCCGAACCGTTCGAGCCTGCGGTCACGCGATTCCCTCTCCGACGACTGGTCCCGGCGGCCTGAATCCCGCCACGAATGTGCTGTGCCACACCCTACCGTGGCGGTCGACAACGGTTCGAAGGGAGTTCTGCGACTCTCCCCCCGCGGGCCCGTGCGGGCGGTCAGGGCTGCAGTCTGCGGGCCGTCCAGCTCTCCCCCGAGAGCAGGGACTCGATGCGGTCGTGGAAACGGTCCGGGCCACCCTGCCAGAACTCCACCCGCTCGGGGACGAGCCGGAACCCACCCCAGCGCTCGGGCATCGGGATCTCGTCGACGTCGGCCAGCCGCCGCTCGGCGGTCGCGTACAGCGACTCCAACTCGTCCACCGACTCGGCCGGCCTGGACTGTTCCGAGGCCCACGCCGAGACCTGCGACCCGCGGGGCCGCGTACGCCAGTAGTCGAGGCTGTCCGCCCGGTCGACCTGACGGCACGGGCCCTCGATGTGGACCTGACGCTCGGCGACCAACCACGGGAACGTCACCGACGCGTACCCGGTCTCCGCCAACTGCGCGCCCTTGCGGGACGTCGTCGTCGTGAAGAACGTGATGCCCCGTTCGTCGGCGCCCTTACACAGCACCGTCCTGGTCGAGGGCCGTCCGTCGGCACCGACGGTGCCGAGCACCATCGCGTTGGGCTCGCGGACGCCGCGGCGGCCCGCCTCCTCCAACCACGCGGTGAACAGTGGCAGCCACCCGTCGTCGAGGTCGGCCACGTCCAGCCGGGGGTGCAGGCCGTACCCGACCCGCATGGCGTCGAAGTCGGTCGGTTCCAGGGCTGGTTCCTCCATGACCCAGACGGTACTCCGGGCCCCGGACGGGCCGGACTACGATGGACCCGTCCCACACCACCACAAGGAACGGCACCCCAAGAGCATGAGCGATCAGCTGCCCACCATCCCCGCCGACCTCAAGCCCGCCGACGGCCGCTTCGGCTGCGGCCCGTCCAAGGTCCGTCCCGAGCAGATCGCGGCCGTGTCCGACGCCGCCACCACCGTGATGGGCACCAGCCACCGGCAGAAGCCGGTCAAGGACGTCGTGGGCCGCGTCCGCGACGGCCTGGCCTCGCTCTTCTCCCTCCCCGAGGGGTACGAGGTCGTGCTGGGCAACGGCGGCACCACCGCGTTCTGGGACGCCGCCGCGTTCGGGCTCGTGCGCTCCAAGTCCCTGCACCTGACCTACGGCGAGTTCTCGTCCAAGTTCGCCAAGGTCACCGGCGGCGCGCCGTTCCTGGACGACCCGATCGTCATCTCCTCGGAGCCCGGCACCGCGCCCGAGCCCACGTCCGACCCGTCGGTGGACCTCATCGGCTGGGCGCACAACGAGACCTCGACCGGTGTCATGCTCCCCGTGTCCCGCCCGGCCGGGTCGGAGAACGCACTCATCGCGATCGACGCCACCTCCGGCGCCGGCGGGCTGCCCGTCGACATCGCCGACACCGACGTCTACTACTTCGCCCCGCAGAAGTCGTTCGCCTCGGACGGCGGCCTGTGGGTGTCGATCATGAGCCCGGCCGCGCTCGAGCGGGTCGACGAGATCGCCGCCACCGACCGCTGGTGCCCGGACTTCCTGTCCCTGCCGACCGCGGTGGACAACTCGTCCAAGAACCAGACGTACAACACCCCGGCCGTGGCCACCCTGCTGATGTTCGCCGACCAGATCGAGTGGATGAACACCCGGGGCGGCCTGGACTGGTGCGTCGCGCGGACCAAGGACTCCTCGTCCCGCCTGTACGACTGGGCCGAGGCCAGCGACTACGCCACCCCGTTCGTGGCCGAGGCGGCCCACCGCTCGCAGGTCGTCGGCACCATCGACCTGGACGAGAAGATCGACGCGGCCAAGGTCGCCAAGACCCTCCGGGCCAACGGCATCCTCGACACCGAGCCGTACCGCAAGCTCGGCCGCAACCAGCTGCGCATCGGCATGTTCCCGGCGATCGAGCCGGAGGACGTCACGCAGCTGACCCGCTGCATCGATCACGTGGTCGGCCAGCTCGCCTGATCCGACCCTCTCCGGGCACCACCGGGGTCACCTCCGGAGTCGCCCGAGCAGGTTTTCCGCAGCCCACCCGGCCCGTCCGCGCGCCGGGTGGGCTGCGCTGCCCTACCATGTGAGGACGCGCCCAGGCCCCGGGTAGCGGACCGCTCGGGTCGCCGACGGGGCCGCGAGGAGTCGAGGAGGCGGCATGCGGAAGCTGAGGATCGTCGGTGTGGACACCGAGTCGTCGGTCGTCGAATGCGAGGTCCCGGACTCCGGCGAGAAGTTCTCCCTCCCACTCGACGACCGCCTTCGCGCGGCCGCCCGTGGTGAGTTCGTACCCGGCGGCGGGACCGGGCGGGCTCCCGTGACCGGCACCCTGCGTCCCCGTGAGATCCAGGACCGTATCCGGCACGGCGCCTCCCCGGAGGAGGTCGCCGCCGACGCCGGGGTCTCGTTGTCGCGGATCCAGGGCTTCGCCGTACCCGTGTTGTTGGAGCGTTCCAACGCGGCGGACATGGCCCGGTCCTCTCACCCGGTACTGCCGGACGGTCCGTCGCTGGACACCCTCGCCGACCGGGTGGGCGCCGCCCTCGACCGCCGCGGGGTCGATCCGGACCTGGTCACCTGGGACGCCTGGCGTGACCGGTCGGGCGGGTGGGTCGTCAGGACCTCCTGGCCGGCGGGATTGTCCGACGACGCCAGCGCCACGTGGTCGTTCGTCCCCGACTCGCACGGCGGGTCGGCCCGCGCACTCGACGACGAGGCCGAGAACATCCTCGACCCGTCGCGCGCGACGGCCCTGCGTTCGGTCTCCTCGCCTCCCCCGCTCCCGCCCGGGCCGCCGCCGATCCGGGCGGTTCCGGCCCCGACCGCCGCGCCCGTCACCCCCGCCGCGACGGGGACCCCCTCGGCGCCGGTCACCCCGGCCGCGCCGGCAGCGCCCGCGGTGGCGGGGCCGGTGGAGTCCGGGTCGTCGGAGTCGGCGTCCGGGGGGACGGGCACCGGAGGGAACCGTGCCGGGAACGACGACGACGAGGACTTCCTCCAGCCCACGCCCACCGAACCCGAACGACGCCCCGCGCGCCGTCATCCCACGATGCCGTCGTGGGAGGACGTCCTGCTCGGGGTCCGCGGCAAGGACGACTGAGTCCGGTCATGGGCCATCACGTCGCGACCTTCTGGTACCTGGCCACGGACGATCCCGCCGCACCGATCCGGGCGGGACGTCCGTCCGACCCCGGTTTCGCGCGCCGCCTGCTGTCGCGACTGTTCCCCACCGTCACGGTGGCGTCCCTGGGTTCGTTCCCGCTCAACCGGTCGGCGTCGGTCGGGCCGGGTGAGATCTACGTGGGGTCGTTCCCGGGACTCACCGTCGTCCAGACCCCGGTCGAGGGCCCTCTCACCCCGTCCGCCACCGCCGAGACGTGGCTGCGGCTGGTGGAGGCACCCACTGTCCTGCTGTTCGCCCAGGACGCCGAGACCGGGGTGAGCGGGTTCGCCCGCTGGGAATCCGGCCGGCTCGTGCGGGCGTTCGCCGGCGCCGACGACCGGATCGTCGAGGACGAGGGCATGCCGCTGCCGTTCGAACGCCCCTACTGGGCCGGCGAGTTCCCGCTGGACCGGGCTGCGGACAACCTCCTGGCGCTGCCGTTCTCGCCGTCGTCGCTCCTCCATGCCGCCCACCGTGAATGGCTCGGCTTCGACCTGGAGCCGGGCGGTCTCGACGTCCCGGTCCACGGATTCGCCACCGACGGTCGTCGCGAGGTCCGTCAGCACACACCGCTCGCGGGGCCGGCCCTGCACGTGGTGGGGATGCCGTCGCGGGCCGAGCTCCACGCCGCCGCCCGGCGTGCCGCGGGCGCCGGTCCCGACCCGGATGCCGACTCCGACCGCGGGGCCGACGGGTCCTCCCCGTACGCCGACGACGACTACGAGCGGCTCCCACCGGGCTCCCGGGGCCCGGGCGCGGGTGCGCGAGGTGGCCGGATCCGCGGTATCGCCGGTGTGGTCGGTGACGCGGTGCGCCGCGGCGCGGATTCGGTGTCCCGCCGTCGGCGCGGCGGCGGATCCCGCTAGCAGGGCCACCCTTCCCCCGGGTACCGCCCGCTCACTGCCCGCTCTGGTCCGTTCCGGGCGCCTCTCTGCTCGCGGAAGGGCTGGCGGCGCGGTCAGTCCCGGCGGGACCGCTCGTAGAACGCGACCGCGGCGGCCGTGGCGACGTTGAGCGAGTCCGTGCCGTCGGTCATGGGGATCGCGGCCCGCACGTCGCAGGCCCGCATGGCGTGCTCGGTGAGCCCCGGCCCCTCCGCGCCGAGGACGAACGCCACCTTGTCCACGTCGACGGCCCGGGACAGCGGGGTGTCTGCGGACGGCGTCAGTGCGACCGTCCGGAAGCCGTCCTCCCGCAGGTCCTCGAGGGACCGCTGCCAGGTGGTGGGCGTGCCGGGGAGGTGGGCGAACGGCAGGCGGAGGACGTGTCCCATCGACACCCGAACGACCCGGCGATAGAGCGGGTCCCCGGCGGCGGCCCCGAACAGCACGCCGTCCACCCCGAGCGCGGCGCAGTTGCGGAAGATCGCGCCGAGGTTCTCGGGGTCGTTGACGCCTTCGAGCACCACGAGCGTCCGCGCGCCCTCCACCACCTCCTCGACCGCCAGTGGCGTGGGCCGGTCCGCCGCGGCGAGGATGTCGCGGCTGGACCGGAAGCCGATCACCTCGCTGAGGACGTCCTTGGTGGTGCGCAGGTACACCGCGTCGGGCGCCCGTTCGTCGGCGTCCCATCCCTCGGCGGCGGCCTCCCGGCGCAGTTGCTGCAACCGCGCATCGGTTCCGAGGATGACGTGGGGCCGGAACCGGGAGAGCAGCATGCGACCCACGACGTACGTGCCCTCGGCGATCACCAACCCCCGACCGCCGGGCAGATCGGGCCGACGGTCGGAATTATTGAGGTCGCGGAGATCGTCCAGCCTGGGGTCGGCGGGATCGGAGACATCGACGACGTGCACGGTTCGATCTCTCCTCTCTGCCGGCCGGTCAGGCGAGCGCGTCGGTGATGGGCCCGATCGCGAAGTACACGACGAACGCGACCGCGACGATCCACAGAATCGGGTGGACGGTGCGGCCCTTGCCGGTGGCGGTGGCCATGACGACCCAGGCGATGAAGCCGATGCCGATGCCGTTGGCGATGGAGTAGGTGAACGGCATGGCCACGATCGTGAGGAACGCCGGCAACGCGACCGCGAAGTTGGTCAGGTCGATGGCCTTGATCTGCGAGATCATCAGCGCACCCACGATCACCAGCGCCGGGGCCGCGGCCTCGACCGGGACGACCTCGTACAGCGGGGTGAAGAACATCGCCAGCAGGAACAACCCGCCCGTGACGACGTTCGCCAGTCCCGTCCGGGCTCCCTCGGCGATGCCGGAGGCGGACTCGAGGAACACGGTGTTGGACGACGACGAGGTCAGACCGCCGGCGACGGCACCGAATCCCTCGACGACCAGCGCGGCCTTCATGTTGGGCAGGTTGCCCTTGTCGTCCATGAGCTCGGCTTCCTTGCCGAGGCCGGTGAAGGTGCCCATGGCGTCGAAGAAGTTGGCGAGCAGCAGGGTGAAGACGAACAGTCCCGCGGCCAGCGGCCCGATGCGGACGAACGCACCGATGAGGTCGACCTGACCGATGAGGGACAGGTTGGGGATGCCGCCGAGCGAGTCGGGGATGCCGGGAACCGCGAGGCCCCAGCCGGTCGGGTTGGGCTCACCGTCGACGAAGGACGGCCCGGCGTCGGCGAGGGCCTCGACGATCACCGCGAAGACCGCGGTGACGACGATCCCGATGAACAACCCGCCGCGGATCTGGCGTGCGACGAGGATTCCGCAGAGCAGGAGACCGAAGACGAAGACGAAGGTGGGCCACGAGGCGATGGAACCGTTGATGCCGAGGCCCACCGGGACGGTGGTGCCGGCCGCGTCGGGGAGTCGGCGCACGAACCCGGAGTCGACGACGCCGACCATGGCGATGAACAGACCGATGCCGACGGCGATGGCCGCCTTGAGCTCGGGGGGCACCGCATTGAACACGGCGGTACGGAACCCGGTCACCGCCAGGATCACGATGATGATGCCCTCGATCACCACCAGCCCCATGGCCTCGGCCCAGGTCACCTGCTGGGCGATGGTGACGGCGACGAGCGAGTTGATCCCCAGCCCGGTGGCGAATGCGAACGGGTACCGCGCGATCGCGCCGAACGCGATGGTCATGACGCCCGCGGTGAAGGCGGTGACGGCGGCGATCTCGACGATCGAGAGCTGGTTGCCCTCGACGTCGGTGCCGGAACCGAGGATCAGCGGGTTGAGGATGATGATGTAGGCCATCGCGAAGAAGCTGACGAGCCCGCCGCGGACCTCGCGGGACACCGTCGAGCCGCGCTCGCTGATCTTGAAGTAGCGATCGAGCGCCCCGACCTTCGTGGGGGGCTGCGACGGGGCCCCGGTGCTCTGCGACATCTGGTGACCTTCCTGAGCTGTGGGTGAGGAACCGTCATAGAGTAACCGTCCCGCCGCCTGCGGTAGCGTCGCGGTCATGACGGACGAGCCGACAGACCCGCGGGTGCCGAGGATCCCCGCCTATCTGTTGGACCCGAGGCCCGTCGTGATCATCGGGACGTTGGCGTGGACACTGGCCCTCCTGTCGCACATGCTCATGGACGAGGTCGACATGCGCTCGGTCATCCTGGGCGCGGTCGGCGTCGGCGTCGGCGCTGTCGGCACGATCGTCTACGCCCTGCAGCGCCGGGCTGTCCTCCGCGGCAGTGCGGGCGCCCAGCAGGGACTGGACTACGACCTGGACTGAGCGGGTCAGACCCCGCTCGGGGGCTCCGGGTCCGCTCCCCTGTCCGGGGTCTCCGGGGCGGGTGCCGTCTCCTCGGCCGTCTCGCCGGCCGGCGCCGCACCTGCGGTCCGGTCGTCGGCGGTCGCGGCCCGGGCGCGTGCGGTCGCGGCGAGCTGCTGCGGCAGGACCACCACGTCGACGGCGGCGTCGTCGTAGGCCTCGGCGACGGCCGGCCCGGTGTCCCTGGGGATCTCGACCTCGCTGTGGGCTCCGCAGCCGTACCCGAGGTGGACGACCTGACCGTCGGCGGAGAACTCGTTGGCGCAGACCCCGAACATCGCGCCCAGGGACCCGGCCACCGGCACCAGGAACCCGCAGGACCCGCAGTGGTGCTTGGCGGCGCGGGCGATCTCGGCATCGGGTCCGCGCTCGGCCGACCAGCGGTCGGCGGCGGTGGCCCGCCCCTCCCGGCTCAGGTGCCGGGGGCGGCCGAGGCCGATCGGCCCCGCGAGGTCGTCCAGCTCGTCGTCGCCGGACAGCGCGTAGCCGGGGACGAGTCGATCGTCGTCCTCGGGGGGCGGGAGCAGGTCGCCGGCACCGAGGTCACCGGGCCGGATGCGCCGATCCCACGGCACCCACTCGGGGGCGACCAGCGCATCCGCACCCGGAAGGAGCGCGATCTCGTCGACGGTCAGGTCGCCGCCGGGTACGAGCGCGAGGACGCAGGCCCAGTACCACCCGCGGTACCCGGGGAGCTCGGAGACGAACCGATGCGTGGTGGTGAAGTCCGCCTCGACGGTGCTGCCGAGGTGCTCCCCCACTCCCGCGGCGGCGAACTCCTCGACCGCCCGACGTGCCACGTCAACGCCGGAGGCCAGCCGCTCACGCAGCGCGTCGTCGAAATCCGACCCCTGATCCGTGCCTACCTCGGTGTTCACCCCTCCCATTATGCGCAACTCCGCGTGGAGGTCACGGTCCGGCCCGTCGTGCGGCATCCTTGGGACATGCGCAGCGCCCTCGGCCCGGTCGGCCCCCTCGTCGTCTCCCTGAGCCTCCTCGCCGCTCTCACGGCGTGTTCCGCGGGAGACGGCGACGCCCCGCCCGCCACCACCACCGCCGGCACCGCGCTGGCCTCGTCGAGCATCCCCGCCGGCTCGGTCGCCGGCGGTTCGTCGAGCCGGGGGGTGCCCGTCGGTCCGTCGGACCCGCAACCCGCGCGCGGCTCGGTCGAGGTCGTGCGCACCCTGGCGCACGACCCGTCACTGTTCACCCAGGGCCTCCAGGTGGTGGGCGACGAGATCTACGAGTCGACGGGGCGGGTCGGCGCCTCCCTCGTCCAACGGCGCCCGCTCGAGGGCGGCGACCCCGCGGCGTCGGTGGACATGGCGCCGGACGAGTTCGGCGAGGGGCTCGCCGTCACCGGCGACACGCTGTGGACCCTGACGTGGCAGAACCGCGTCGCCCACAACCGCGACCCGCGGACCCTCGAAGTCCGGTCGGAGGTGCCCTACGAGGGTGAGGGCTGGGGCTTGTGCTTCGACGGCACCTCCCTGGTGATGAGCGACGGTTCCGACACCCTCACCTTCCGTGACCCCGTGACCTTCGAGCCGACCGGACGCGTGCAGGTGACCTCGGGGGGCGCGCCGGTCACCCGTCTCAACGAACTGGAATGCGCGGACGGTTCGGTCCTGGCGAACGTGTGGATGACCGACGAACTCGTGCGGATCGACCCCGCCACGGGGCACGTCACCGCGATCTACGACGCCGGGCGGCTCGAGCAGCCGCGCCCCGCGGACCCCGACGCGGTCCTCAACGGCATCGCGGCACTGCCGGACTCCGAGAACGTCCTGCTCACCGGCAAGCTGTGGCCCAACCTGTACGAGGTGCGCCTCGTTGGCTGATCGCCCCACCGGACCCGCGCGCCGCGCCCTCTCGTCCGCAGGGCGGGGCGTTCGCCGGGTCTTCCACGCCGACGGCGCGGGCCGGTCCGGGCTGGCTCCCCTCAGCTACGTCACGGTCGCGAACTTCGCGTGTGACGCCATCCTCGCGGTGGCCCTGGCCAACACCCTCTTCTTCTCCGCGGCGACCGCGGAGTCCCAGGCCAACGTGGCCCTGTACCTCCTGGTCACGGTGGCCCCGTTCGCACTGGTCGCTCCGGTCATCGGCCCCGCCCTGGACCGCCTGCGCAGCGGCCGCAGGTTGACCGTCTCGCTGACGTTCACCCTGCGCGCGGTGCTCGCCGTCATCCTCGCGCTCAACTTCGACTCGTGGCTCCTCTACCCGCTGGCCCTGGGCATGCTGGTGCTGTCCAAGACGTTCGGCGTCGTCAAGGCGTCCATCACCCCGCACGTGTTGCCCCCGGCTCTGGACCTGGTCCGCACCAATTCCCGTCTCACCGTCCTCGGGCACGTCGGCGGCAGTCTGGTCGCGGGGGCGGCGGCCGGCGCGGTGGCGTGGCTGTGGGACTCGAACGCCGCGCTGTGGTTGCTCGCCGCGGTCGCGCTCGTCGCGGCCTACGTCGCGATGACCATCCCGGCGCACGCCGAGGCGTCGGAGGGCGAGGAGTCCGCCACCCTGCGGATGGAGCGGGGCCGATCACTGGCCAGCGGCCTCAAGGCCGTGCTCACCCGGCCGCTTGGCAGAAACGTCTTGGCGAACCTGTGGGCGGTGTCGCTCGTGCGATTCATGACCGGTTTCCTCACCCTGTTCCTCGCGTTCGTCGCCAAGGCCCAGGAGGGCGCCTCCGCGGTCGAGCAGGCGGGCCTCCTGGCGATCGCGGGCGCAGCCGGTGGGCTGGGCACCTTCGCGGGCAACGCCGTGGGGGCTCGGCTCACCCTGGGACGGCCCGAGCGGATCACCGGCATCGCGGGGGGAGCAGCCCTGGCGGCCGCCGTCGTCGCCGCCTTCCTCGGGACCATCTGGGCCGCTGCGGTCCTCGCCCTCGTCGCGGCGGTGTGCAGTGCCCTGGGCAAGGTGGCCCTCGACGCGTCCCTCCAGACCGACATCCCGGACGCCGCGCGGTCGTCCGCGTTCGGGCGGTCCGAGACCGCACTGCAACTGGCGTGGGTCCTGGGCGGTGCGCTGGGCGTGTTGTTACCGCCGGACTTCACCGTCGGGTTCTCGGTGATCGCCGTGGTCGGGGCCCTGATGTTCACCCAGTCCCAACTGACCGGCCGTGGGTCCACCCTCGTCCCCGGCCTCGGCGGCAACCGACCGCGCTTCCCGGGCCCGCCCCGTGACCCGGGTGTGGCCGACACCCGACCCCTCGGCAGAATGGAGGGGTGAGTTCCCGCAACGAGACCCCGTCGACCGGCTCCCGTGTCCGTCCCGTCACCTGGGTGATCGCGGCGTGGATGATCATCATGATCGCCGCGATCGTCGGTGCGTGGCAGGGCTCCGAGTCCAGGTACGGCAAGCTTCCGGAGGTCACCGTCGCCAGTGACCGCTCCCAGGTGACGGTACTGCCGTTCGCCGCGACCGACCTGGACGGCAACACCTTCACCAACCCGGTGGGCGACTTCCGGGTACAGGATGAACACACCCTCACGGTCCGGCTGCCGGGAGAACTGCAGGACTCGACGATCGACGTCTACGAGGTCCGCGCCGGCGGCACCCGCGAGTACACGGTCGAGGCGGGCGGGCCCGCGCAGCTACTCGTACCCGTGACCACCCCGGACGAGGGCCGCCTCGAGGGCCTGGCCCTCCGTTCGGTGGCGCTCGTCTACGCCGGGGACGGCTCGGAGACGATCCTCAACGGCGAGTGGTCGGTGAGCTTCACCTACGACGACTGATCCGTGGATCAGCTGTCCAGTTCACGGGCCACCGCCCGCAGCACCGAGGCGACCCGGCCCGAGACCTTGGCGTCGGGTCGGTGACCGCGGCGCAACTCGGGCTGGACGGTCGACTCGAGGACCTTGATCATGTCCTCGACCATCCCGTGCAGCTCGTCCGCGGAGCGTCGGGGGCCACTTCTCGGGGCACGCTCCTCGGCGACGGTCGGCTCGTCGTGGACCACCACGCGCAGCGCCTGGGGGCCGCGGCGGCCGGAGACCATGTCGAACTCCACGCGCTGCCGCGGACGCAGCGTCTCCACTCCCGCGGGAAGTGCGTCGGAGCGCACATAGACGTCCTCGCCGCCCTCCTGGGACAGGAAGCCGAAGCCCTTCTCCGCGTCGTACCACTTGACCTTGCCGCTGGGCACCGCGAACCACCTCCCGGCCGAGCGCGCGAACGCGACCGGCCACCTCGATTGACACCCCGAGACTACCCTCGTGCGCGTTGGTGCCCACCGCGAGGCGAACGGTAACCTCCCGGTGTGACCTCCGACGATCGACGCCCCGCCGGCGACCCCTGGACACCCGACACCGCGGCGCCCGCCCGGGCACACGACGCCCCGACCCCGCGACGTCGGGGCCTGTTCGTGACGGCGCTCGTCATCTTCGCGATCGGGGTGGCGTTCACGGTCGCGGCCGCACTCACCCCGTTCGTGCTCGGGCGTGACGCCCCCACGGTCCTCTATCTCGGCGCGATGCTGTTCACCCCGGTCGGGTTCCTGCTGGGACTGCTGTACGCCATCCTGGGCTCGCGCCCGCCCAAGGTGTGACCAAGCGCACCCGCACTCGAACCTCCCAGGTAACGAGCGGATAACGACGTAGCGATCCGGCCTGTACCACCCCAGTTTATTTCAGAATGGTGACGATCAGGCATCGGACCGCTACAGTTCCGTAGCAGACTCGTCAGCGAGTCGGCATCGGACGACCTTTCCGAACCCCGCCCAGCGGCCGATGCGACTGTGACCATTGACCCGGGCGGGGACGGGGGACCCGACAGGGCCCACCACGGGCCCGACGACCGACGGTCGTCTTGGGGTGAAGCCGCCGCCGGCGGCCGGACGCACTCGTCCGAACCCGACAGCTCACCCCGTAGGCACAGAGTGAAAAGGACTGACGCGTACATGACCTCTTACACCGGACGCCACCGTGCTGCCACCACCTCCTCCGCGCCCAAGAACGCCGTGAAGGTCGTGCTCGCGGGAACCGCATTCTCCGCCGCCGGCCTGGCCCTCGCGCCGGCCGCCAACGCCGCCCCCGACTCCGACTGGGACCGCCTGGCCCAGTGTGAGGCGGGCGGCAACTGGGCCATCAACACCGGCAACGGTTACCAGGGCGGCCTGCAGTTCTCGCCGAGCACCTGGGCCGCCTACGGTGGCACCCAGTACGCCCCGACGGCCAACCAGGCCACGCGTGAGCAGCAGATCGCGATCGCCGAGAAGACCCTGGCCGGTCAGGGCTGGGGCGCCTGGCCCGCCTGCTCGGCCAAGCTGGGCCTGAACTCCGCGCCGACCCCGCGCAACCTGTCCAACCCGGCTCCCGCGCCCGCGCCCGCACCGGCCGCGCCCGCCGCCCCCGCTCAGGTCACCGCCGCCGAGCACGTCGCGACGCTGTCCGCCTTCGCCGAGGGTCGGGGCGTCGTCCTGCCGATCGCCGACACCTACGAGGCCAACCGCGACGCCGTCGACGCCGCCTACGCCGGCAACAAGGCTCTGGTGGACGGCTTCGTCGCCACCTACCTGGCCAACTGACGCGGCACCCGATCTCCCGGTCCGCCGGACCACGGGAAAGGGCCGCCACCCCCTACGGGGAGTGGCGGCCCTTTCTCGTGTGTGCGTGCGCCGTGCTCAGCGGGAACGGACGGTCCTGTTGACCACCGTCTCGGGGTGGAGGTACCCCAGCCGTTCCTGCGGCAGCGGGAAGGTCTCCTGCCCGAAGGGGGACAGGCCTCCCGCGACCAGCGCGGCGAGTTCGGTCACCGGGTGCTCGCCGAACGAGGCGTCGGGCCATCCCGGGTTGTCATAGGTCAGATTCTTCTTGGCAGCCACGTGGTCAGTGTCTCACCTCCGGCGCCTCCCGTCAGCAACTGGGTCGGATACGACCCGCACGGCCGTCACGGTCCGCGTGACCTCACTAGGCTGGGACGGATCATGCCGAGTTCCCGTGCCACCTCCCGCCGTGCCACCTCCCGCAGTGCTGGCTCCCCCGGTGCCGCCGGCGTCGAACCGGACTTCCCCGCCTGGCTGGCCGGGCTGTCCGATGACGAGCTCGTGCGCGTGTGTGAGGCGCGCCCGGACGTGGCCACCCCTCCCCCGGCCTCGCTCGACGTGCTCGCGTCCAGGTTGCGGTTGCCGGCGTCCACCGCCCGCGCGCTGGGCACGCTGAAGTGGCCGGAACTGGTGGTCCTGGCCACCGCCGCCGCGGTGGGTGCCGATTCCGGGGCGGTTCCGCTGGGTGCGGTGTCGGGCCGGTTGGGTGTTGACGACGACGAGCCCGTCTTCCACTCCGCCGTCGCCCGTCTCCGTGAGCTCACCCTGCTCTGGGGCGGGGAGGGCCACGTCCGGATGGTGCCCGTCACCGCGGCGGCCGTCCGGTCGGCCCCGGTGGTGGCGCCACACCCCGGCGAGCCGGTCGGCGCTGACCTCGACGCGGCCTGGACCGGCCTGTCCGGCCCCGCCGTCGGGGTGCTCGAGGCGATCGCCCGCGGTCGCACCCCCGTCGGTGCGCTCGGTGCCGGGGCGTCGGAACCGGTCCGCGCCGCCGCGACCGAGCTGGCCGGCGTGGGACTCGCAGAGGTGACCGGTGGCGACGACGGCGAGGTGGTCGTCCCCCGCGCCCACGCACTCGACCGGGCCCGCCACGGAGCGCGGGACGAGGGGTCGTCGCTGCTCCACGCACCGAAGTGGGCCGCTCCGGGGGGCGGGTCCGGCGCGGACGCCGCGGGCCGGATCGATGCCTCCGGAGGCGTGGCGGCCCTCGAACTGCTCCACCGCTGCGACTCGGTGCTCGCGGCACTGTCGACCGCCCCGGCCGCCACGCTCAAGGCCGGTGGTGTGGGGGTGCGCGAACTGCGGCGGGTGGCCCGGGCCGCCGGCCTCGGCGAGGGCGAGCTGCCCCTGCTGCTCGAGGTTCTCGCGGCCGCCGACCTCATCGCGGTCGGGGACACCGAGGTCGGGGACGTGGACTACGACTCGGTGTGGGCCCCCACCGACGCCTCCGACGTCTGGTCGGCCCGTGAACCCGCACGCCGGTGGGCCGAGCTCGTCCTGGCGTGGTGGTCGATGCCGCGCACGCCGTGGCGCGTCGGGGCCGAGCTCGAGGGCGGCGGCACCCTGCCCGCCCTGGGAGAGCCCGTCGGCCCGCCCGGACCGACCGAACGGGGACGGGTCCTGACGGCGCTGGCCGCGCTCGACCCCGCAGCCGCCCCCCACGACACACTGCTGGCGGAGGTGGTGCGCTGGTCCTCGCCGGTGTGGTTCTCGCGCGCGGGGTCCCGGCCGGTGGAGGAGACCGTGGCGGAGGCGCGACGGATGGGGCTCGTCGTCGCCACCACCGCCACCAGCGCCGCACGTGCCCTCGTCGACGACCCCGCCCCGGGCGTCGAGGACCTCGAACCGGTCCTCACCGCCGCCCTGCCCGACCCCGTCTCGGAGGTGATCGTCCAGGCCGACCTGACGATCCTCGCCCCCGGGCCGCTCGTGCCGGAGCTGGCGGCCGAGTTCGCCCTCCTCGCCGACGTCGAGTCGGCGGGCGCGGCCACCACCTTCCGGGTCACCGAGACCTCACTCCGCCGCGCCCTCGACGCCGGTCGCACCGCGGCGGGGATCAGGGACCTGCTCACCCGCACCTCCGTCACCCCCGTCCCCCAGTCGCTGGACTACCTCATCGACGACGTCGCCCGGCGACACGGCCGCCTGCGGGTGGGCACCGCCCAGTCCTTCGTCCGCTGCGACGACCCGTCGCTGGTCGCCCAGGTCCTCGGCTCCCCGGTGGCCGAGAACTGCGCACTGCGGGCCGTGGCGCCGACCGTCCTCATCTCCCAGGCCCGGCCGCTGGACCTCGTCGAGGCCCTCCGGGAGCACGGGTTCTCCCCCGTGGTCGAGGACACCACCGGGGCCGTCGTCGCACTGTCCCGCCCGGCGGCGCGGGTCCGGGAGAGTCGCCTCACCCGCGCACCGCGCATCCCCACGCGGGCGGCGACCCCCTCCGAGCTGCGGGCGGCGGTCGCCGCGATGCGCTCGGCCGACCGGGTGCGTTCGGCACGGGGGGCCTCCGGGGGCGCCTACACCGGCGAGGCCGCCATCGCCCGTCTGCACGAGGCCGCGAGCACGGGCACCGCCGTCACCGTCTCGGTGGTCGACGCCCAGGGCCGATCCACCTCCCGACTCCTCGTCCCGGCCTCCGTCGGCGGGGGCCGGATCGAGGGGATCGAACCCGATTCCGCCGAGCCCGTCACCCTGCCGCTCCATCGCGTGATATCCGTCTCCGACGTCGACCCGACCCGCTGACCCGGATTCCTGGACAATGGAGGGTCGGACCCACGCGGGTCCGGTGAGACCCCGAGGAGGGCCGAAGTGAGTGGTGGACCGCTGATCGTCCAGTCGGACAAGACCGTGCTGCTGGAGATCGACCACGAGCAGGCGAACGACGCACGCCAGGCGCTGGCCCCGTTCGCCGAGCTGGAGCGCGCCCCCGAGCACGTCCACACCTACCGGATCACACCGTTGGCACTGTGGAACGCCCGGGCCGCCGGGCACGACGCCGAGCAGGTGGTCGACGTGCTCGTCTCCTACTCCCGCTTCCCCGTCCCGCAACCGCTGCTGGTGGACATCGCCGAGACGATGGCCCGCTACGGGCGGCTCCAGCTGGTCAAGAGCCCGGTGCACGGGCTGACCCTCGTCTCCCTGGACCCGGCCGTGCTCGCCGAGGTCAAGCGTCACAAGAAGATCGCGCCCATGCTCGGTGCCGACATCGACACGGACACGGTCGTGGTGCACCCGTCCGAACGTGGCCGCCTCAAGCAGGAGCTGCTCAAGGTGGGCTGGCCGGCCGACGACCTGGCCGGGTACGTCGACGGCGAGGCCCACGACATAGACCTGTCCACCGAGTCCGAGGCCTGGGAGCTGCGCGACTACCAACAGATGGCCGCCGATTCGTTCTGGGCCGGTGGCTCGGGCGTCGTCGTGCTGCCCTGCGGCGCGGGCAAGACCATGGTCGGGGCGGCCGCGATGGCCAAGGCCAAGGCCACCACGCTCATCCTGGTGACCAACACCGTCGCCGGGCGGCAGTGGAAGCGGGAACTGTTGGCCCGCACCACGCTGACCGAGGACGAGATCGGCGAGTACTCGGGCGAGCGCAAGGAGATCCGTCCGGTCACCATCGCCACGTACCAGGTGGTCACCCGCAAGACCAAGGGAGTCCACCGGGCTCTGGAGCTGTTCGATTCCCGCGACTGGGGGCTGATGATCTACGACGAGGTGCACCTGCTGCCCGCGCCGGTCTTCCGGATGACGGCCGACCTGCAGTCCCGGCGCAGGCTCGGGCTCACCGCCACCCTCGTGCGCGAGGACGGCCGCGAGGGCGACGTGTTCTCCCTCATCGGCCCAAAGCGGTACGACGCCCCGTGGAAGGACATCGAGGCCCAGGGCTGGATCGCCCCGGCTGACTGCGTCGAGGTGCGGGTGACGCTCACGGAGAACGAGCGGATGCTCTACGCCACCGCGGAGGCGGAGGACAAGTACAAGCTGTGCTCGACCGCGCGGACCAAGATCCCGGTGGTCAAGAAGATCCTCGCCGCGCACGCCGGCGCCCCGACCCTGGTGATCGGCGCCTACCTCGACCAGCTCGAGGAACTCGGCGACGAGCTCGACGCACCCGTGATCCAGGGCTCCACCTCCAACAAGGAGCGGGAGAAGCTGTTCAACTCGTTCCGTGCCGGGGAGATCTCCACGCTCGTGGTGTCCAAGGTCGCCAACTTCTCGATCGACCTGCCCGAGGCCAGCGTCGCGGTGCAGGTGTCGGGCACGTTCGGCTCGCGTCAGGAGGAGGCCCAGCGGCTCGGCCGGCTCCTGCGGCCCAAGCACGACGGTGGTCAGGCGCACTTCTACTCCGTCGTCTCGCGCGACACCCTCGACGCCGAGTACGCCGCGCACCGGCAGCGGTTCCTCGCGGAGCAGGGGTACGCCTACCGGATCGTCGACGCCGACGACCTGCTGGGGCCGTCGATCCCCGAGGTCGGCTGAGCCCGGCAGGCGCGGTCCCTGGGATACTGGGCCCATGGCCGCCGATCGCACACCCCGCGCACCGCACGAGCAGTACCGCCTCGCCGACATCCCCGTCGACGACGCCTGGGTCCGTAAGAACAACGAGAGCCTCGCCGAGGTGCGGCGCCTGCAGTGGTCCGCCGGCATCCTCGGGGTGATCGTGCTGGCCGCGGCCGTGGGCCTGCTCGTCTACTCGGGCTTCGAGGCCTGGGCCTGGATCGTCGCGGCGATGGCCGGGGTCTTCGCGATCGGTTGCCTGGCGATGATCGGCTACATCCCCCGCAAGATGGGGTCCATGCAGCGCACTTACGCCACCTCGGAGCTGGTCCCGGCCATCATCGCCGAGGTCCGGCCGCGCGGCGTCACCCTGCTGGCGCTCGTCGACCGGGCCGTCGACCGGTCGGCCGGCTCCCTGCCCGCCCTGGTCGCCCGGACCTGCGGACCGATCGCCGGGCACGAGGCCAGGGTCGGCGAGCGCGTGCCCTGCGTCGCCGTGGTGGGCAACCGCAGCGCCCGCGGAAGCGACAACCTGTACCAGTTCATCTCCCCCATGCCCGTCGCGTGGGCGACCTCCGACCAGGCCGCCCTCCGGCGGCTCGAGAAGGAGATCCCCCCGGGTGAGTGGGAGCGGCTGCGCCAGAACCTCGACCGGGTGAAGGACGTCTCGGCCGTGCCCACGAGTCTGCTCCCCCTCGACTGAGCCGAGCACACCCCCCGCGCCCTCACCCGGCGACCCGCCCCCTGTGAACTAAGTGTCACGGGACCGTGATCCGACGCCACAGTTCGGCAACACCGCCTTCCTAGCCTGATCCGCACAGGCTAGAAGGAGGTCCAGGAATGACTGAGCACATCGTCGTCGTCGGACACGGGATGGTCTCCCACCGATTCGTCTCCACCCTCGGCTCGCGGTACCGCGACGCCGACCTGGCCGTCACGGTGATCGGCGAGGAACCCGACCCCGCCTACGACCGGGTGGGCCTGTCGGCCTACGTCGGCGCGTGGGAGCGGGCGGCCCTGCACCTCGAGGACGCCCGGCACGCCGCCGACCCGCGCGTCACGGTCCGCTCCGGTCACCTCGTCACCGCGATCGACCGGCCCGCGAAGCAGGTGGAGCTCGACTCCGGTGAGCGCATCTCGTACGACACGCTGGTCCTGGCCACCGGTTCGCGCGCGTTCGTCCCGCCGGTTCAGGGCCACGATCTGCCCGGTTGCCACGTCTACCGCACGCTCGACGACCTCGACGCGATCCGCGCGGCCGCCGAGCGCGCCGGGGCCGGGGCCCACGGCGTGGTGGTCGGCGGCGGACTGCTCGGCATCGAGGCCGCCAACGCGCTGAGCCTGATCGGTCTGACCCCGCACGTCGTCGAGCGCAACGACCGGCTCATGCCCGTCCAGGTCGACGGGCGCGGCGGCGCGCTGCTGTGCGACCTCATCCGTGACCGCGGTATCGACGTGCACCTGGACGTGACCGACACGGTGATCGAGCCCGGTGACGGAGCGGACGGTGCCGGCGGGGTGCGGGTCACCCTGACCGGCGACGACGGCGAGACGACCGCCGTCGACGCAGCGGTCGTGGTGTTCTCCGTCGGGGTCAGACCCCGTGACGAGCTCGCCCGCGGGGCCGGGTTGGCCCTGGCCGAGCGGGGCGGCGTGCTGACCGACCGGGCCTGCCGCACCTCCGACCCGCACGTGTTCGCGATCGGCGAGTGCGCGGCCATCGAGGGCACCTGCTACGGCCTGGTCGGGCCCGGGTACGCCTCCGCCGAGGTGGTCGCCGCCCGGCTCGGCGACGGGCCGGGTGCCGACGCCGAGTTCGCCGGCGCCGACGTCGCCACCAAACTCAAGCTCATGGGCGTGGACGTGGCCAGCTTCGGCGACGCCCACGGGCGCACGCCCGGCTGCCTCGAACTGGTGGTGGACGACCCCGTCACCCGCACCTACTCCAAACTCGTCCTCAGCGACGACGCCCTGACCCTGCTCGGCGGGGTGTTCGTCGGCGACGCGGGCCCGTATCAGCTGCTCAAGCCGCTGCTCGGGCGCACCTTGCCGTCGTCGAACCCCCTGTCCCTCATCACCCCGGGCGCCGCGGCGGACGGCGGTGTCGGCGTGGAGTCGTTGCCCGACGACGCCCAGATCTGCTCCTGCAACGCCGTCACCAAGGGCACGCTCCGCGAGGCGATCTGCGGCGGGGCGTGCGACGTCCCGGCGCTTAAGGCGTGCACCCGCGCCGGCACCTCGTGCGGGTCGTGCCTGCCGCTCATGCGTCAGGTGCTCGAGGCCGAGGGCGTCGAGCAGTCCACCGCGTTGTGCGAGCACTTCGACCAGTCCCGCTCGGAGCTGTTCGAGATCGTCACCGTCACGGGGATCCGCACCTTCTCGGGTCTGATCGGGCGGTTCGGCCGCGGCATCGGCTGCGACATCTGCAAGCCGACCGTCGCCTCGATCCTCGCCTCGACCAGCTCGGACCACGTCCTCGACGGTGAGCAGGCCTCGCTGCAGGACACCAACGACCACTTCCTGGCCAACATCCAGAAGAACGGCACCTATTCGGTCGTCCCGCGCATGCCCGGCGGGGAGGTGACCGCCGAGCAGCTCATCGTGATCGGGGAGATCGCCCGCGACCACGACCTCTACGTCAAGGTCACCGGCGGCCAGCGGATCGACCTCTTCGGCGCCCGGGTCGAGGAGTTGCCCCGGATCTGGCGACGCCTGGTCGACGCGGGCATGGAGTCCGGTCACGCCTACGGCAAATCGCTGCGCACGGTGAAGAGCTGCGTGGGCACCTCGTGGTGCCGATACGGCCAGCAGGACTCCGTGGGGATGGCGGTCCTGCTCGAGAACCGCTATCGCGGGCTGCGCGCGCCGCACAAGATCAAGATGGGCGTGTCCGGCTGTGCCCGCGAGTGCGCGGAGGCCCGCGGCAAGGACGTCGGCGTGATCGCGACCGAGACCGGCTGGAACCTGTACATCGGCGGCAACGGCGGCGCGACCCCGCGGCACGCCCAGCTGCTGGCCGGAGATCTCACCGACGACCAACTCATCCGCTACATCGACCGCACGGTGATGTTCTACGTCCGCACCGCCGAGCGCCTGCAGCGGATCGCACCGTGGCTCGAATCGCTGGCGGGCGGCATCGACCACCTGCGTGAGGTCGTGTGTGAGGACTCTCTGGGACTCGCGACCGAACTCGAGGGCCGGATGGAGGCCCACGTCGAGGGCTATGTCGACGAGTGGGCGGCGGTCCTGGACGACCCGGACAAGCTCGCCCGCTTCGTCTCGTTCGTCAACGCCCCGGAGGCCCCGGACCCCACCGTGCAGTTCGAGGAGAAGGGCGGCCGCAAGGTGCCGGTCCTCCTCGGCTCGCCGTCCATGCCGGCCCGCGTCTGACGGTCCCGCGCCGGACACCGGCCAGCTCTGCCGGCCACCCCGCCCACGACTCCCGCTCACCAGCACCGCCCACGACTTCCGCCCGCCAGTCCCGCCCACCAGGAGGAGATCCGCCATGACCACCACCCAGCTGTTCACCGCCACCCGCCCCGCCGAGATCGCCGTCTGCCCGGTCGGCCGACTCATCCCGGGGCGCGGGGTCGCCGCCTTGCTGCCCGACGGCCGCCAGGTGGCGGTGTACAAGATCGACGACGACGAGGTCCGCGCCCTCTGCAACATCGATCCCGTCGCCCGGGCAGCCGTGATGAGCCGCGGCCTGGTGGGGGACCGCGCCGGAGAGCCCGCGGTGATCTCGCCGATCGGCAAACAGGCCTATGCCCTGGCCGACGGTCGCGGCCTCGACGACCCCTCGCACGGTCTCTCGGTGTTCCCCGCCAGGGTCGCCGCCGACGGCACAGTGTTCGTGGCCACGCAGCCGGCCGTCCGGCATGCCCGCGTGATCGCGGCGTAGTCGCCGGGCCCCGCACGGCGAGGCCGGCCCAGACCAGCCAGCGGCCCGTTCCCGACACCGGGGCAGCGCATCCGCTCGTGGATGCGCTGCCCCGGTGGCTTGCGATGGCCGAATGCACACTCTTGCTGGGGTTACGCTGCGAACGTGGTCCATTCCGAGTGCGTAAGCCGGCGGGCCAGCGCATGTGGCGTGTGATGCGCTGGCTCGTGGCCACCACACCGCCTGGGCCACCACACCGCGCCGCGGCCCGGCGCCTCAGATGTTGAGTCGGTAACCGCGCTTGACGACGGTCGTGACGAGGTCGGGAACGCCGAGCGCGCGCCGCAGCCGGCCCATCGCGGTCTCCACGGCGTGCAGGTCGGTTCCCTCGCCGGGCAGTGCCGCGAGCAGGTCGTCCCGGCTGACGCAGGCCCCGGGCCGCCGGGCCAGGACCCGCAGCAGCGCGAGCTGGGCCGGGGTGAGGTCGACGAGTCGTCCGTCGACCAACGCCGCCGCCGCGCACACGGTGAGCTCGTGCCCGGCGACCTCGATCGGCTCGGTCCGGGCGGCGAGCTCGTCGGTGGTGTGCCGCATGAGCGACCCCAGCCGCATCCGGTCCGGGCTGGTGAACGGGACGTCGAGTTCTGCCAGGGGCGCCGCGGTCACCGGCCCCACGCACAGCGCCGCGACGGGCCCGCCGAGCGCGTCGAGCAGGTCGTCGAACACGCCCAGGGCCTCGGCCCGCTTGAGCACCGCCACCACCGCCGGCGCCGCGGTGAAGGTCACCCCGTCGACGCCCCGGGCCGCGATGGTCCGCACCAGATCGTCCAGCGCCGCGAGATCGTCGGGTAGCTCCCAGCGGTAGACGGGCACCTCGATCACGTCAGCACCCGCCTCACGCAACCCGTCGAGCAGCACCGCCATCGGGTTCCAGCCGGAGCCCGCGCCCTGGATCTGGACGCCGATCGTCAGCCCCTCCACGCCCCGCTCGAGCAGCATCTCCAGCAGCTCCGGGCTGGCCTCGCTCTTGGCCGAGGCGTGCTCCCGCAGTCCCGCCGCGCGGATCGCACCGGTGGTCTTGGGTCCGCGGGAGTACAGCGGGATCTCACCCATCAGTGCGAGCAGGTCCTCGGCCAGGCCCCATTCCTCGCACACCTGCATCCACCAGCGCACGCCGGCCGCGGTGGTGAGAACCATGAGGTCGGCGGGCGCCGCGAGCAGGCGCCCGGTGGCCTCGCGCACCACCGTGTCCTCCGCGATGGGGATCATGTGCATCGCCGGCGCGTGCAGGACGGTGGCACCGCGCCGCTCGAGAAGGGTGCGCTGCTCGGAGGCCCGTCGGGCGGCGGTGACGGCGACAGTGCGTCCGAGCAGCGGGAGATCGGGTTCGGAGGTGGTCACGTCGGAATCGGTCACTCCCCCATCATGAACGAGGCGTGTGTCCGGCAGGTTTCCCTCCACCGCCTCGTCCGCCCCCGCTCCCGCTCCCACGTCCGTCCCCGCCGCCGCGTCCCGTGACCGCTCGTCCCCCGTCATCCCGCCTCCTGAAGCCATCCGCAGATCCCGTCGACCGCCGACGAGCACCCGCCACATCCGGTCCCGGCGCGGGTCCGCTCGGCCAGCGCACCGCTGTCGCGCGCACCGTCGGCCCAGGCCGCGACAAGGTCGCCCTTGCTCACGCCGTTGCACCTGCACACGACCGCCGCGGCCGGCATGGTCGACGGCGTCTGAGCCGCCACTGCCTCGGCCCGGCCCAGCACCACCGACACCACGTCGTCCGGCACGGGCAGGGCGTTCTCGAACAGCTGCGTGAGCATCCCGACCGGCTCCGGGTGCCCGATCAGCGCGGCGCCCACCACGCGCCCGCCCGCCACGTCGACGCGCGCATACCGGCCGCGGGCGGGTTCGCTCAGGGTCGTGACCTCGATGGGTGTTCCGGTGTCGGGGCATCGCGATCCGTAGACGTCCGCCGCGAGCGAGCCCAGGGCGACCACGTCGAGCCCGTGGGCCTTGAGCCTGGTCACCTCCGCGCCGCCGACGTACCTCGCCTGCGGGTCCGCGCCGCTGAGCCGGGCTGCCAGCACCACGGCCTGGTCCCAGGCGGGCGCGACCAGCCCGCCGACGACCCCGCGGTGCTCGGCACAGTCGCCGAGGGCGGAGATCGCGGGGTCGCTGGTGGTCAGCTCGTCGTCGACGACCACGCCGCTGCCCACCTCCAGCGCGGCGTCACGCGCGAGGTCCGTCCGGGGCGCGGACCCGGCGGTGAGCACGACGGTCCGGCAGCGCACCTCGCCGTCGTCGAGGGTGAGGGTGGCCCCGTCCCACCTGGTGGCTCGTACACCGGTCAGGACCCGCACCCCCAGGGCTGCGAGGGCGCGGACCAGGACGGCCCCGGCGCCGACGTCGAGGCACCCGTTCATGGGTCGGTCGCGGGGGTGGACGACGACGACGTCGTGCCCCGACCCGGCGAGTGCGCAGGCGATCTCCAGACCGATGAAGCCCGCACCGACGACCGCGACAGGGCCCGGGTGGGCCGCGAGATGAGCGGTCAGTTCTCGCTGGCCCGCAGCGTCCCGGAGGGTGAACGCGCCGGGCGCCAGGCCGCCGCCGGGACCGCGGATGCCGTCGACGGGCGGGATGCGGGGTGCGGCGCCCGTGGCCAGGACCAGGTGGTCGTAACCGATGCGTTCGCCATCGGCGAGTTCCACCTCGCGCGTGGCGCGGTCGATCGCCGCGACGGTTGCACCGGTCCGGACGGTGATGTGGTTGCGCTCCCACCATCCCGTGGGCTTGAGCCGGGCCACCGGCGAGGGTGCCGCCGTCGCGCGGGCCGAGACGGCGGCAGGCCCCGGCCGGGCCGCGACGGCGTGGGACAGCATGATCCGGTTGTACGGCTCCTCCGCTTCCGCGCCCAGCACGGTCACCGACAGCCGCTGCGGGTCCGGCTCGCCGACGCGCAGTTCCTCGACGAGCCGGGCGGCGGCCATCCCGGCGCCCACCACCACGACGCGGCGCGCGCTCATGCCGCCTCCAGCCGGACCGCGCACACCTTGAACTCGGGCATCCGGCTGTGCGGGTCGAGCTCGGGCAGGGTGAGCAGGTTGGCCCGGCCGTCGCCGGGGAAGTGGAACGGCAGGAAGACGGTGTCGGTGCGCATGTCCTCGTCGCAGCGGACCACGGCGTCGAGCGAGCCTCTCCGCGAGACGATGCGCGCAGGATCGCCGTCGACCAGGCCGGCCGCGCGTGCGACGACGGGGTGAACCTGCACCCACATGACCGGTTCGGCCCCGGCGAGTTCGGTGACCCGCCGGGTCTGCGCGCCGGACTGGTAGTGGGCGAGCAGCCGCCCGGTGGTCCCGAGCAGCGGGTACTGCGCGTCGGGTGGTTCGGCGGGTGCGCGCGGCTCGTCCACGACGAACCGGGCGCGGCCGTCGGGCGTGGCGAAGCGGTCGAGGAACAACCGTGGCGTCCCGTCCGGCGCATCGGCGCCGCACGGCCAGTGCAGGGCCTCGCCTGCGTCGAGGCGATCCCAGTCGATCGCCGAATAGTCGGCCTTGCCGCCGGCGGAGGCGCGGGCGAGCTCGCCGAACACCGCGCGCGCGTCGGTCGGGAACCGCTCGGGCCCGCGGTCCAGGCGGCGGGCGAGTTCGTGCCAGATCCACAGCTCGTCGCGCACGCCGGCGGGCGGTGTGATCGACCGGCGGCGCCGCAGCACGCGCCCCTCGAGGTTGGTGAGCGTGCCCTCCTCCTCGGCCCACTGCGGTACGGGCAGGACGACATCGGCCAACGCGGCGGTCTCCGAGAGGACGAAGTCGGCCACGACCAGGGTGTCGAGAGCGCGCAGTCGCTCGGTCACGCGCCCGGCGTCGGGCGCGGAGACCACCGGGTTGGAGGCGTGCAGGAGCATGGCGGTCGGCCCTCCCGGTCCGCCGAGCGAGTCGAGCAGCTCGAACGCCGACAGGCCCGGTCCGGGGATCTGCTCCGGGTCCACTCCCCACACCCCGGCGACGTGGGCGCGGGCGGCGGGATCGGTGATCATCCGGTACCCGGGCAACTGGTCGGCCTTCTGCCCGTGCTCGCGGCCGCCCTGCCCGTTGCCCTGCCCGGTGAGGGTGCCGTAGCCACTCCCCCGCCGCCCGGGCAGTCCCAGCGCCAGTGCGACCGCGATGGCGGCGCCCACCACAGCGGTGCCGTCGGCGTGCTGCTCGGCGCCCCGGGCGGTGAGGATGTACGACCCGGCCCCGGCGTCGCGCGCGCCGGTGAGCAGGGCGACCGCCCGCTCGAGGTGGGCGACCGAGACGCCGGTGACGCGCTCGGTGCGGTCGGGGAGCCAGGCGGCGGCGTGCGCCCACGCGTCGTCGAATCCGCTGGTGCGCTCGGCGAGGTACTGCGTGTCGACCGCGCCGGTGACGACGACGAGGTGGAGCAGTCCCAGCGCGAGCGCCGCGTCCGTGCCGGGGCGCAGTCGCAGGTGCACACCGCCCCCGTCGAGGGCACGCCGCGCGGTCGCGCTGAGCCGGGGATCGGCCACGACGAGCCCGCCCGCGCGTGCCGCAGTGTCGAGGTGTTGGAGGAACGGGGGCATGGTGTCGGCAGGGTTGGCACCGACGAGCAGCACCGCCCGGGCGTCGGCGAGGTCGGTGACGGGGAACGGCAGTCCACGGTCGAGGCCGAAGCTGCGGTTCGCGGCCGCCGCGGCGCTCGACATGCACCAGCGGCCGTTGTAGTCGATGAGCCGGCTGCCCAGCGCGAGCCGGGTGAACTTCCCCAGCTGGTAGGCCTTCTCGTTGGTCAGCCCGCCGCCGCCGAACACGGCCACCCCGTCGGGCCCGCCCACGGCCTGCGCCCGGCGGATCCCGTCGGCCACCCTGTCCAGGGCGGTGTCCCAGTCGCACGGCACCAGGCGTCCGTCGTGGCGGACGAGCGGGGTGGTGAGCCGATCCGGGTGGGTGAGCAGGTCGCCCGATGTCCAACCCTTGCGGCACAGCCCGCCGCGGTTCGTGGGGAACCACGCGGGTGCCACCTCGGCCGCCGCGGCCGGGTCCGGCCCCGGCGTCACCGTCATCGCGCACTGCAGAGCGCAGTACGGGCAGTGCGTGTGGGTGGGCCGGTCCTCGTGGGGGCCCTTCCCGGCGGGCTCGGGCACCCTCGTCAGGTTCGGCACCGCCGGGCTGCTGCGGACGGTCGTCATGGTGCTCTCCTCGTCGTCGTCCCCTCGTTCCTTTCCGGTCAGCGCGCGGCCGGCACCGGACGTGCGGCCGGGTCCGTCGCGGGGCGGGACGCCGCGGCACCGGCCACCGTCGTCGCAGCGCCGGCCACCGTCGGCGCGGCGGTCGGACGCCGCAGGTACACCGTCCGCGTGACGAGCGCCGCCACCACGTAGAAGACCGTGAAGGCCACGAACGCCCAGGTGGCGGACCCCGACGACTGGTAGGAGCTGCGCAGGGTCATGTTGATGAGGAACCCACCGAACGCGCCGACCGCGCCGGCGACCCCGATGAGGGCGCCCGAATGCGCCCGCGACCACGCCGCCCGGGCGACCTCCGGCAGGTCGAGGCCGCGGCTGCGCGCCTCGTAGACGGTGGGGATCATCTTGTAGACCGAGGCGTTGCCCATCCCGGTGAGCGCGAACAGGGTGAGGAACGCCGCGAAGAACAGCACCAGTGCCCCGCCGGACAGTCGGCCGCCGTCGGCCGCCTGCATGCTCGAGGTGACGATCAGCGCCACCGTCGTCGCGGCCATGCCGAGGAAGGTCACCAGGGTGACACGGGCACCGCCGAAGCGGTCGGACAGGCGGCCCCCCAGCATGCGCGTCAGCGAGCCCAGCAGCGGGCCGAGGAAGGTGATCTGCGCGGCATGGAGGGCGGCGTCGGCCGGGGACTGGCCGTTGCCGGTGAAGGTCATGGTGAGCATCTGGCCAAAAGCGAAGCTGAACCCGATGAACGAGCCGAAGGTACCGATGTAGAGCAGTGACAGCACCCAGCCGTCGCGGTCGCCTGCCACATCGCGCATGCTCGCCACGTCCACGGTGTGGTGTTCGAGGTTGTCCATCTTGCATGCCGCGCCGATCCCGGCGACCACCAGCAGGACCAGGTACACCGCGATCACCCAGTGCGGCGAGCGGTTACCCGCCACGGCGATCACCACCAGTCCCACCACCTGGATGGTCGCCACGCCCAGGTTGCCGCCGCCCGCGTTGAGGCCCAGCGCCCAGCCCTTCATGCGCTGCGGGAAGAAGGCGTTGATGTTGGTCATGGAGGAGGCGAAGTTGGCGCCGCCCAGGCCCGCGAGGGCGCCCACCACCAGGTACAACCAAAGCGGCTGCCCGGGGTTGGCCATGATCCACAGCATCGCCCCCGCCGGGATGAGCAGGACGAACGCGGAAAACATGGTCCAGTTGCGGCCGCCGAACGTCGCGGTGGCCAGCGTGTACGGGATGCGCAGGAACGCGCCGGTCAGGGTGACCACCGCGGAGACCAGGAACTTGTCCGGCGCGTCCAGGCCGTAGACGTCCGTGGGCATGAACAGCACCATCACCGCGAACAGGGTCCACACCGAGAACCCCACGTGCTCGGCGAACACCGACCAGTACAGATTGCGCATCGCGGTGCGCCGGCCCCCGGACTCCCACTGGGCCGTGTCCTCCGGATCCCAGTTCTCGATCACGTGCGAGCGCGTCATGAACCGCCCCTCCCCGGTCGTGGGCGCCCGGCCGGCGCCCTATGCCACGCCACCGTAGGAAGCCGCTGTTTCCCCTGCGCTACCCGTGGTGACGGTCCCGTCACGGTGTACTCACCTCCGGCGGATCGGCCTGTGAGGGTGCCGCTCGCGTGGTCGACTGGGACCATGTCACGCACCGTCACACGACTCCGCCGCGTCGCTCTCGCCGCGGTCCTCCTGGCCACGCCGCTGCTCGGCCCCCTCGCGACCGCTCCCGCCGCCCTCGCCCAGTCACTCGACGATCCAGCCTGGCCCGCCGACCGCCCGTTCCCACCCGCCACCGACGGCCCGTTCGGATGGGCCGAGCTCTCGTACTGGCCCTACGCCGGCGCGCCGTCGGATCCGCAGTTCTGGGCCCCGAACGGAGCACCCATGCGCGTGCTCTCCCCGTTCGGCACCGACACGGAGATCTGGTGCTCGAACTACGTGTCCCAGGGATCGGACTGTTGGCAACGCGACCCCTCGGGGACGCCGCACAGGCTCCACCGCATCACGGTGCTCTCGGACGTAATCACCGGATCGACCGGGTCCGCGGCCGACGGGAGCGTCCGGGGTGCCTACAACCTGGCCTACGAGCGGGAATGGCCCACCACGTCGGGCGGTATCGGAATTCCCGCCGGCACCGTCCCCGGTTCGGCCACCACCACATGGGTCTCACTGATGCCGCTCTCCCCGTTCGGCGCCGACTCCCGCGACTTCGACGTGTGGGTGTACCCGGGGTTCGTGCCCGGCAACTGAGTAACCTGGGACGTTCGAACCCGCTGCGAAAGGATCCACCGCGTGCCGTTCCCCCTGGATGTCCCCGAGTCCGACCTGCGCAGGCGCCGGAGCCAGAAGTGGGTGGCCTATCCCGAGGACGTCCTGCCGCTGTTCGTGGCCGAGACCGACGTCCTGCTCGCCCCGGCGATCCGGGAGCGCCTCGCCGCCGCGGTGGCGGACGGTGACACCGGCTACTTCGCCGAGATCGAGCGACTCGGCGGGGTGTGCGCGCGGTACTACTCGCGCTTCGGGTACGACGTGCCGGAGGACTCGGTGGTGCCGGTCAACGACGTGGGCGTGGGCGTGCGGGAGACCCTCGCCCGGACCATCCCGGCCGGGAGCGGCGTGGTGTATACGCCGCCGGTGTACATGCCGTTCGGACCGTGGATCCGGCGCGTGGGGATGACGCCGGTCGCGGTGCCCCTGGTCGACCACGACGGCGAGGACCCGCGCCTGGACCTGGCGGGCATCGAGCAGGCGTTGGCCGATGGGGCCCGGGCCGTGCTGCTCAGTCACCCGCACAACCCCACGGGCGTTCTTCACGGCCAGGCAGAGTTGGCCGAGCTCGCCGACCTGGCCGCGCGGCATGACGCCGTGGTGGTCTCCGACGAGATCTGGGCGCCCCTGGCCATGCCGGGAGTCGAGTTCACCTCGTTCCTGGCTGCCTCCGACACCGCGCGCGAGGTGGGGCTGGCCATCTCGTCGGCGTCCAAGGCGTTCAATCTCGCCGGACTCAAGTGCGCGTTCGTGATCAACGGCAACCCGGAGCGGTTCCACGTCCGGCGCTCGGCGCTGTCGGGCGCGGTGGGGCACTTCGGGGCACTGGCCGCGGAGGCCGCGTTGACCGGGTCCCTGGATTGGCTCGACGAACTGCGGTCCGCCCTGGCCGCCAACCTCGACCTGATGGAGCAGCTCATGACCGAGCATCTTCCCCGGGCCCGGTGGCGGCGCCCGGACGCCGGTTTCGTCGCCTGGATCGACTTTCGCGCCTACCCGGGACTGGGGGACGACCCGGCCGCGGCGTTCCTCGACGAGGGGCGGGTGGCGCTGAGCCCCGGGCCGGCGTTCGGCACGGAGGGCAAGGGCTTCGCCCGGGTGAACTTCGCCTGCTCCGCCGAGCTGCTCACCGAGGCGTTCGTGCGGATGGGCCGGGTGGCGAACTCGGCTTCCTGACCTGCCGAGATCCGTTTACATGTGGGATGCGTCACAAACTCGACTTAGGCTAGCCTTTCCTCAAACTTGCGCACTAAGGTAAGGCTTGCCTCTGTGACGGGGGCGTCAGCTTCCACCGGGCGCATCGGGCGCCCGGGATGATTCCTCGAAGGAATTCCCACATGTCTCGTATCGCTTCCCGGTCGGCCGCGGTCGCCCTGACCTCCGCGGCCCTCATGGGCCTGTCCGCTCTCGCGATCCCCGGCGTCGCCGCCGCTGAGGACGTCAACTGCGACCCCGACGCCACCACCTACTCGGTCACCGGCGGCTCGATCGAGTGGGGCTTCAAGCAGAGCTTCCGGAGCTACTTCCAGACGGGCGCGCAGGGGACCTGGACCCTCTCCGAAGGCGTCTCCTTCAAGGGCTCCGAGCGCGGGGCCGACGGCCGGTTCGCATGGCCGATCTCCGAGGGCGCCGTGTCCGGGGCGAACAACGCCACCGCCTCCGGCGACGGCAGTGTCCACTTCGTCGGCCATTCCGGCGCGCTGGACACGACCCTGTCCAACCCGACGGTCGAGATCACCGGAACCTCGGGTGTACTCAAGCTCGACTACGCGGGCAACGAGTTCACCATGAACCCCAACGACCCCGCCGTGCCGATCAGCGGCACCCAGGTCGTCGCCGCCACCTTCACCCTCCCGAACGCCTCCGTCTTCCAGACCGGCGGCCAGGTGACCGTCTCGTCCAACCCGTCTGTCATCGGCGACGCCTTCGTCCCCGCATTCGACAGCTACCCCTCCGGCACCCAGCTGGACCCTGTCACCGTGGTGCTCGACATCACCGCCCCGTGCAACGGCGAGGTCGGCGGGGACGACGACAACGGCGGCATCTTCGGCTCGCTCGGCAACCTCTTCGACTTCGGTTCCTGAGCCACTCCCCCAACAGCAGCCCCGGGCTGCCGGGCACAGCCCCGGTATCCCGGGGCTGCCACTTGGGTTATCGAGACCCCACAAACGCAGTCACAGTATTCACCTCGGCCCTACCCAATGCTCGACAATGCCCGTTGAGGAATTCCCCCGAGAACAATTCCGGAAGCGATATCAGCGCGCCGCCGGGGGCAACTCATCGGCACGCCTTCCGCCGGAATTCCGGTACCCGATTCGACTCGGTTCGGATATAGCGATCAGGGGTTCAGTGCCGTAATATCCATTAAGCGAAACTAACCTCGGAGGAACAATGGAGACCACCCTTTCCGCCCCCTTGTCGAAGGCACTTCACGATTCGACGATGGCGGCCCACGATCAGGCGGAGAACGCCTCGTTCATCACCCGCCTGATGTCGGGCGAGGGGACGGTGAACGGCCTGGTGGCCCTTCTGCGGCAGTCCCTCCCCGTCTACGAGGCCCTCGAGGGGGCGTGCCGTGCCGCCGGCGAGGATCCCCGCCTGGCGTCGATCCTCGACCCGCGCCTCGATCGGACCGACGCTCTCCGCGCCGACCTTCAGGCCCACGCAGCCCTGGGCCGCACGAGCGACCTCGTCGTCCCGGCTGTCACCGCCTACGTCGACGAGCTCCGCGCCTGCACCTCGGACCCGGCGGCCCTGATCGGCCACCACTATGTCCGCTACCTCGGGGACCTCTCGGGCGGGCAGATCATCAAGACCATGGTTCGCCGCCACTACGGCGTCGAGGAGGGCCTGAGCTTCTACGAGTTCGAGATCGACAAGCCCAAGGTCTACAAGGACGAGTACCGGGCCGCCCTCGATGCGCTGCCCCTGAGCGAGACCGACCGGGAGTCCGCGCTGGCTGCGGCCACCCGCGCCTTCGATCTCAACCACCAGATCTTCCTCGACCTGGAGGCCGCAGGCGTCCGCTGAGACGCCCCAGCCCCCTTCTCAGGCCCCCGGATCCGCGCTGCGGACCCAGGGGCCTGACTCGTTGGGCCCCTTCCCGTTTCCTATCCACGCCCGACCCCCGCTCGATCTCACGCGCCGACGACAGCGGCCCCGACACCGAGGGTGTCGGGGCCGCTGGGGCCGCAGCGGTGGGCTGCCGGGAAGTCAGGTCAGCCGGGGAGCAGGCCCGCCAGGCTGCCGAGCGAGACCGAGCCGAGGGAGAACGGGTCCCCGAAGGTGATCGGCTGGTAGGTCTCCCACGCAGCATGCGTGGCTCCGCCACCCGCGTAGGTGTAGATGCCCACGTTGCCTTCGACATCGCCGGCCAGATCGTCGATCTGGGCCTTGGACACGGTGAACGTCGTGGTGAAGCTGCCGTCGGCGGCGAGCTCGATCGCTCCGCGCGCCGACCCACCGATGGTCTCCATGTCCTCGGCGTTGACCGCCCAATACTGGGAGATCGACTTCCGCGCCGTGGACGCCGCTCCCGCGGAGGGTTGCCACTCATCCGCGAACTTGCCGAAGATCACGTAGATCCCGGGGTTCTTTCCGGCGAGCGGGGGCCGGCTGGCGACGACGGCGTCATCCTTGAAGCCGGTCCCGGAGACGGTGATCTCGTGCTCGCCGTCCTCACTGAGGACGGACTCCGAGACCGTCACACGGGGGCCGTCGCCCTGCTCGGCCGAGGCCGAGGCGGAGGTGAGGGACTGGAGCGCGGTGCTGACCAGCGCACCGATTCCGGCCTCGTCGGCATTGGCCACCGGGGCGATCGCCGTGCCGGAGAGCAGCGCGAGCGCTGCCCCCAGCACCATGCCACGGCGACCGGCGAGCGCGAGCCGGGATCGAGAAGTCTTCACATCAGTCCTTCCTGCGAACTGTCTGGTAGAAAAGCCCTGCTGCGAGCGCGAGCAGTGCAGCCCCCACCCACCACTGCCATTGGTGGGTGGGGTTTCCCGTCTCTGACGAGGCGGAAGTCTGTGCGTAGGCCACCTCGGAGAGGGGCAGATTCGACGCGACCGGGGCCGCGGCCTGCGGAGCAGCGAAGTTCGACGCAGGTGCCGCGGGCGCGGGAGCGGACGAACCGCCGCCCGAGGGGGCGGTGATGGTCGCGAGGGTGGCGCCCACGGTGCCGGCGGTCATCGGAGCTCCCGCGGCGTAGTACTCCTCGTACTCTTCCGCGAACTCATCCACGACGACGGTCGACGAGTCGCCGGCATCCGGGGCGGGGGCTGCGGCCTGGGCGGCCTGGGCTGCCTTGACGGCGTCCGGCTGCAGCGGCTTCCATGCCTCGTCCATCCAGGCTGCAGCCGTGTCGCTGACATCGGTCCCGGCGGCGCGGATGATGTCCTCGACCGCGTCACCGATAACTTCACCGACAATCCCTGAATTGCCCGAGTTTCCGGACCCGCCACCATTCGAGTCAGGAACGCTGTTCGGATTGTCGGAATCCCAACTCACGATTATCGGAAGAGGGAGTTTGGTGGCGTCAAAAGAAGCGCCCGTGGAATACCAGAATCCGCCACTTCCCGAGTCTTTAGCGAAATCCAGGAACGACTCGGGGAATGCGCCCCAATTCGGGCCGGTCTTCACCTGGGGCATCTCGCTGTCGGCACGAGGATAAGACACGCCGCGGTATTCCGGCTCCGCCGAGATACCGGTCTCATCACCCAGGTCGAGATCACGCCGATCCAGGTTCGCCAGCGTGACCGACTTGGGCGTCATCGGGGTCCACACCGCCGAGTTCTCACGGTCGGTCCGGTGCCCACCCAGGGTCGCCGTCACCACCGCGCGCGACGGGGTCACCGTGAGAACGGGATCGCTGATGGTGAGGTACACGAATCCGGAGTAGTACAGAACCGACACGGTGCCGTCCCACTCGATCGCCGCTGTCTTGGCCTCCGGGTCCACGGTGCCTTCGCCGCCGGTGAAGACCATCTCGAGGCCGCTGTACTTGCTCGTCGAGCTGGATAGCGTCGTCCCCGACTGATCGGTCTGGACGCCGGCCCACGTCGCCGGGGCGGACGATCCGCTGGCCGTCCGCTTCTCGATCGTGACGTCGCCGGAGCTGGCCTTCCAGTCAGCCGGGGCGATCGCCGTGTTGGGCCCGGTAATGGCGCCCGCGATGTCACCCGCCGACAGGAAGTTCAGGCCGGGACCATGGCTCGGCCCGGAGCTCTGCTTGTTCAGGCCCCACCGGAATTCCGCATCCGTGATCGCCACCGCGGCGGCGCGCGCCGGGGGCGCCCACACGGTCGCAGCCATGGCGAGCACCAGGGCCAGGGCCAGGGCCAGGGCGGTCGCGCTGCGGAGACTCGAGCTGCTCAGAGTCGAGGAGTACTGCCTGGTCATCGCTGAACCTCTTCCTGCGTCGCGGTGGTGGGGTACGCGGTCTGCGCGTGGGCGCCGTCCTCCGGGGGACAGAGGTAGTTGTCGCCGCCGGCACCGGGTTCGTCGACCCCCTGGGCAGCAGGGGCCTCGTACGCCTCCGCGACGCCGGCATCCTGACTACGCCTGACCATGAACGCGGCGGCGGCGAGCAGCGCCAACCCCGCGAGCGCTAGAAACAGCCACTTCATCGAGTCGCGCAGTGTGTTGGACGACGCCGCCGGGGTGATGTCGACTCGCAGAGGAAAACGCTCAGTGGCCTCCAGGCCCGATCCTGCTCCCGCAGCCCGAATCTCGTGGGTTCCCGCCTCGATGTCCTCGGGCAGGACGATGACTCCCGCGACCTCGCCGTCGACCCCGGCCACCACCGGCCCCACCGCCGCAAGGCCGTCGCCCAGCACCACGTACACCTGCTCACCGGGCCAGAACCCCGCGGCCGCGAAGCCCATCGCCCCGCCGGCCCGGGCCGACCTGCGGTCGACCTCGATCACTGCGGCGCTACTGAGCGTGGTCCCGCCGGTCTCCCCAGCGGCGCCGTCTGCAGAGGTTGCAGACTCAACAGCCGCACCGGGATCACCCGAGGAGGGCGCAGCGGCGGTCGCCTCGGTCCCGCCGGCTCCTGCTGCGGGAGCGCCCTGGGCCTGGACCGCCGTCTGCGCACGGCCGGCGCGGCCCGCCACCTCCGCTGCCCGGCCGGACCCCGCTCGACCCGCTGCCGCCGGGGCTGCCGGAGCCTGTGCCGGCGGCGCCTCGGCTGCTGCGGGCGAGGCCGGAGCCGTCCCGGCCTGGAAGGTCACCGGGGTGAACGTCTCGTTGGCGCCGTTGCGCACCCCGTGTGCGCCCCAGGTGAAGAACCCACAGGTCATCTTGAGACAGTCGATGCGCTTGCCCCCGGCGCCGGTGAACGTCGGCCCCGGGACCGTCAGCTGCACCCGGAAGGACCCGTCGGCACCCATCGTGCCCTGCGCCTCACCGGAGGTCTCCGACCCCGGGAACGCGACGAACGCCTGGTAGCCCTTGTTGTTCCGGGACTGGTCGTCGGGGATGTAGTCGTACGAGTTGCCGGTGGCACCGCCCTTGGACGGGCCCCAGTTGGATCCGTTGACCCAGCCGAAGCCCACGTAGATTCCACCGAAGCCGCCCTGCACGGCCTGATAGCCCGACCCGCTCACGGTGAAGGTCGTCGGCCCGGAGCTCGACGCCACCGCGCCGCCGATCGAGCTCGACGCGCTGAGCCGCGCCGCGGCCTGCGCCGGCGGCGCCCCGGCCACGACGAGCGCGACCGCGGCCAGCAGTACGGCGAGCGCCACGGCCAGCCGGCGCTGTGCGGCGACCGGCACGCTGATCGGCGCGTGGCCGCGTGAGGTGTCCATCACGAGAACTCCTTGACGAGGACGGGGTCAGAGACGCCCGACTGGGCGAACTGCTCCGGGGCGGCGGGACGACGGAACCGCCGGCGATCCGGGGTGACCAGCAGGTCCCCGGTCACCGGGTGACGGTGGACGAGAACCGGCTGCTGATAGACCTCGTGGATGAGGTCGGGGGTGAGCACCTCCGCCGGCGGGCCGTCGGCGCGGACCCGGCCGTCGGCGATCATCACCATGCGGTCGGCCCACGCCGCGGCCAGCGCGAGGTCGTGGAGCACCACCACCACGGCCCCGCCGGCGTCGGCGACCGCGCGCGCGAGCTCCAGGACGATCTCCTGATGCCGCAGATCCACGGCGGCGGTGGGCTCGTCCAGCAGCAGGACGCCGGTGCGCTGCGCGAGGGCGCGCGAGAGCGATACCCGGGCCTTCTCCCCACCGGACAGCGTCGGGAAGGTCCGGAGGCGCAGGTGGGTGGTGTCGGTGGCGGCGAGCGAGGAGTCGATGATCTCCTCGTCGTCGTCGCCCTCGGGCAGCCCCGTCCACGGCGCGCGCCCCATCGCCACCACCTCCCGCACGCTGAACGGGAAGGCCACGGAGTTGGCCTGCGTCAGCAGGGCACGGCGCCGCGACAGGTCGCCCAGGCGCCACTTGCGCAGGTCCGTGCCATCCAGCACCGTCCGGCCGGACTCGGGCGTGGTGTCCCCCGCCACCACGCCGAGCAGCGTCGACTTGCCGGCGCCGTTGGGGCCGACCAGCGCCAGCACCTCGCCTGCGTGGACGTCGAGGTCCACCGCGTCCAACAGCACCCGACCGCCCATCCGGACGGTCACCCCCTCCGCGCGCAGCACCGGTGTGCGGGCCTGATCGGCGGTCATCCCCAGCCTCCTGCGGTGCGACGGGTGCGGTGGAGCAGCCAGAAGAAGAACGGGCCGCCCACGGCCGCGGTGACCATGCCCAGCGGCAGTTCCGCGTAGTTGACGGCGGTGCGGGCCAGCAGGTCGGCGGCGAGCAGACACACCGCGCCGCCCAGCGCCGAGGCCGCCAGCAGCAGCCGGTGTCCGGGGCCCGCGATCATGCGGACCACATGCGGCACCACCAGGCCGACAAAGGCGACGATGCCGCAGAACGCCACGGCCGCGGCGGTGAGCAATCCCACCAGCAGGATCGAGTAGATGCGCAGGCGCTCCACGTCAACCCCCAGGTGCCGGGCCGGGCGCTCTCCCAACGCGAGCAGGTCAAGCTGGCGGGCCAGGCGCGACGCCAGCAGGAGCCCGAGCAGCGCGACCGGCGCCACCACGAACACGTACTCCCACCGGCTGCCGTTGAGGCTGCCCAGCTGCCAGAACACGATCTCCTCGCGGGCCTGGGTGTCACCGAGGAACATGAGGAACGCCAACGCCGCGCCCGCCACCGCGTTGACCGCGATGCCGGTGAGCACCAGCGTCACCACCTCCGTGCGGCCGTTACTACAGCTGAAGAGGTAGACGGCGGCGGTGGTGATGATGCCGGCCACGAAGGCGCAGACCACGCTCGTCCAGGGACCGAAGGCGGTGAGGCCGAACACGATCGCCGACGCCGCGCCCACCGCGGCGCCGGCGGACACGCCCACCACGCTCGGCTCGGCGAGCGGGTTACCGAACGCGCCCTGCATGAGCGCGCCCGCGACGGCCAGCGCCGCGCCCACCACGATCGCCATGGCCACGCGCGGGAACCGCACGCTCCACAGCGTCGCGTCGGCGCGGGGGTGGCTCTCGGCCGGCCCCATGTCGAGGCCCAGGCCGCGCAGGAAGCCCGACGCCACCTCCGACGGCGGGATCGACAGCTGCCCGGAGGCGGCCGCCACCACGGACAGCACGACCAGCGCCACGCACAGTCCGGCGATGAGCAGACCGCCCGTGAGCAGGCGGTTCGTCCCGCCAGACTCGCGACGCGGTGCGCGGGCGGCGTGCCGGGCCGGGCGCCGCGCCTCGGTGAGGGTCACAGCGCGTCGGGGGCGTAGAGCGCCACGGCGAGCGCGTTGAGGACGGCCGGGGTGCGGGTGCCGAAGGAGAGCACCAGATCATCGTTCATCGCGATGATGCGCTCGTTCGCGCCGGCGGGGGTCTGCGCCATGGCCGGGAACTTCTCCAGCAGCCCGTCCACACCGCCGACCGAGTCGAGGCCCTTGTTCATCATGATGATCACGTCCGGCTGGGCGGCGATCAGGCCCTCGTCGTTGGCGGGCTTGGCGCCCTTCCACCCGACCTCGGAGGAGACGTCGTACCCGCCGGCCGCGGAGATGAGCTCGTCCGCGCCGCTGTCCTGGCCGAACATGTAGTACACGCCGGCCGCGCCACGGGCGTAGAGGAAGACCGTGCGCAGCTGCTGCGTCTCCGACTCGGGCGCGATCGTGGCGATCGACTCCTCCGCCGCGGCGATCTGCGCGCGGGTCCGCTCGCCCAGCGCGCGCCCCTCCTCCGGCAGGCCGAGGGCGTTGCCCACGGCCTCGGTGAGGGCCTCGACGTTCTCCGGGGAGCGGTGGGAGTCGACGACGACGACGGGCACACCGGCATCGCGCAGCTGCAGCACCACATCCCACGGTCCGAGTGAGGTGTCGGTGATGATCACGGACGGGTTGAGCGCGAGGATCGCCTCGGCGTTGAGCTGGTGTCCGTCGGTGGTCACCAGCGGGACGTCGGCGATCTCCGGGAACGCCGACGAGATGTCGCGGCCGATCACGTTGCCGCCCAGGCCGAGCTCGAACACGATCCGCGACAGGGTTCCGTAGATGTCCAGCGGCAGGATGCGTGAGACGTCCTCCACCTCGACGACCGTGCCCTGGTTGTCGGTCACCACGGCCGGCAGCTGCGGTACCGGGTCGGTGGCGATCGGCCCCACCGGGTCGTCGACGAGCTGGAGCGCGAGCTGTCCCTGGTACGAGCGCGGGTCCTCGAGCGCGGTGACCTCCGACGCGAGCGGGATCCCCGAGATCTTCTCGGTCTCCCCACCTGCACCAGTGGCGACCCCGCAGGAGGCGAGCGAGAGCGTCAGGACCGCAGCGAGGGCGACCCGAAAAGAACCTGAGCGCTGTCTGAACATGGGGAAACTGTAGCACCCATCACTGAGGCAAGCCTAACCTCTATTGCCCTAGCCTTACCTAAGTGCCATCAGTGCACGTCAAGCGCAGGTTTGCTCTCCGACCGCGCCACAAGTGAGCGCATTTCACGTGCGTGGACGATTCGTAGAGGGCTCCACGAGCCATAAGGATTCCGGAACCCCGGAGCCCGGCAAACGCCGTGCGCCCCGGTTCCGGTCGCGAGGATCGGACCCGGGGCGCATGGGTACCGCTGGGGCCGTTCCGACTCCGGTGTCCCCGGGGCCGGAACGCGACCGGTGGGTCAGCCCTGCTCGGCCGCCAGCTTCTTGAGCGACTCGGTCGGCGCGAAGCGCTCGCCGTATGTGGAGGCCAGCTCCTCGGCGCGGGCGACGAAGCCCTTGTAGCCCGAGGCGACCCTGGCTCCCGGCTCGGAGTAGTTCTTCGCGTACTGGCGGGTGCCGCCGGTCCACGCCGGGAACCCGATGCCGATGATGGAACCGATGTTGGCGTCGGCGTCGTCGACGATCACGCCCTCGTCGACGCACTTCTGCGTCTCGAGGACCTCGGCGAAGATCATGCGATCGACCAGGTCCTGCAGCGGGGGCGCGTTGTCCGGCGAGGTGTTGAACGCCTCGCGCAGGCCCGACCACAGTCCTGCCCGCTTGCCGTCGGCGTACTCGTAGAACCCGGCACCGGCGGCGCGGCCGGAGCGCCCGAGCTCCTCGACCATCTTGAGGATCACCTGGTCGACGGCGTCGGGGACGAACTCCTCACCAGCGGCCTCCGCGGCGTCGCGGGTCGCCTGACGGATCTTGACCATGAGGTTGAGGTTCAGCTCGTCGGACAGCTGCAGCGGGGCTGCCGGGTAGCCGGCGATGCGGCCGGCCTGCTCGATGGTGGCGGGCTCGATGCCCTCGGCCAGCATCCCGATCGCCTCGTTGACGAACGTGCCGATGACCCGAGAGGTGTAGAAGCCACGCGAGTCGTTGACCACGATCGGGATCTTGCGGATCGCCAGCGTGAGGTCGATCGCCTTGGCCAGCGTCTCCGGGGTGGTCTTCTCGCCCTTGATGATCTCCACCAGCTGCATCTTGTCGACGGGCGAGAAGAAGTGCAGGCCGATGAAGTCCTCGGGCCGCTTGACGCCGGTGGCGAGGTCGGTGATCGGCAGGGTCGACGTGTTGGAGCCCAGCAGCGCGTCGGGGGCGACGATGTCCTCGATCTCCTGGAACACCTTCTTCTTCAGCTCGGGAGACTCGAAGACGGCCTCGATCACGAGGTCGCAGCCGGCGAGGGCCTGCGGATCGGTCGTCGGCGTGATGCGGGCGAGCAGGGCGTCGGACTTCTCCTGCGTGGTGCGGCCACGCTCGAGCGCCTTGGCCTCGATCTTCTCGGAGTACGCCTTGCCCTTGTCGGCGGAGGCCTGCTCGACGTCCTTGAGGACGACTTCGATCCCGGCCTTCGCGCACACGTACGCGATGCCGGCGCCCATCATGCCGGCGCCGAGGACACCGACCTTCGTGAACTGGGTGCGCGGGATCTCCGAGCCGTCGGCAGCCTTCGGCCGGGCCCCGCCGGAGGAGCAGTGCTGCATGTCGAAGAAGAACGCCTGGATCATGTTCTTCGCGATGGGTCCGGTCACGAGGGAGACGAAGTAGCGCGCCTCGATCTTCTCGGCGGTCGCGAAGTCGACCTGTGAACCCTCGACGGCGGCGGCCATGATGGCGCGCGGCGCCGGGGAGGGCGCGCCCTTCGTCTGCTTGCGCATGTTCGCCGGGAACGACGGCAGGACGCCGGACAGTCCCGGGTCGCTGATCGTGCCGCCGGGCAGCGTCCAGCCCTTGCGGTCCCACGGCTGGGTGGGCTCGGGGTCGGTCTTGATCCACGCCTTGGCTGCGTCGAGGAGCTTCTCGGACTCGACGACCTCGTCGACCAGGCCGGCCTTGAGCGCCTTGTCCGGGGCGAAGGACCGGCCGGACATGAGAATGTTGGGCACGGCCTGGGCGAGGCCGAACATGCGGACGGTGCGGACGATGCCACCGCCGCCGGGCAGCAGGCCGAGGGTGACCTCGGGCAGGCCGACCTTGGCGCCGCGGGCGTCGGCGATGACGCGGTGGTGGCAGGCGAGCGCGAGCTCGAGGCCGCCGCCCAGGGCCGCGCCGTTGAGGGCCGCCACGACCGGCACACCGCAGGTCTCGAGGGCGCGCATGCGGCCCTTGATGCCCATTGACCGCTCGAACAGCTCGTCGGCCTGCTCGGGCCCGGCCTTGATCATCGACTTGAGGTCGCCGCCGCCGAAGAAGCTCTTCTTGGCGGACGTCAGCACGACGCCCTTGATGGACTCCTTCTCGGCCTCGATGCGGTCGACGGTGGCGGCGAAGTCGTCGATGAACCGCGCGTTCATCGTGTTGGCGCCGTGGTCGGGGTCGTCCATGGTGAGGGTGACGATGCCGTCGCCGTCCTGCTCCCACCGGAACATGTTTTCGCTCACTGGTTCTCTACTCCTATGACTGTGTGTCGGTGGGGTTCAGACGCGTTCGATGATGGTGGCCACGCCCATGCCGCCACCCACGCAGAGGGTGATGAGGGCGCGCTTGCCGCCGGTGCGCTCGAGCTCGTCGAGCACCGTGCCGGTGATCATCGCGCCGGTTGCGCCGAGCGGGTGCCCCATGGCGATGGCGCCGCCGTTGACGTTGAGCTTCTCGTCGGGGATGTTCATGTCCTTCTGGAAGCGCAGCACGACGGAGGCGAAGGCCTCGTTGAGCTCCCACAGATCGATGTCGTCGGCGGTCAGGCCGGCGGTCGCGAGCGCCTTCTTGGCGGCCGGGGTGGGCCCGGTCAGCATGATGGTGGTGTCGGCACCGGAGGTGGCCGCGGCCACGACGCGGGCGCGCGGGGTCATGCCCATCTCCTGCCCGGCCTTCTCCGATCCGACGACCACGAGTGCGGCGCCGTCGACGATGCCGGACGAGTTGCCGCCGTGGTGGACGTGGTTGATCTCCTCGACCCAGTGGTACTTCTGGAGCGCCACCGCGTCGAATCCGCCCATGTCGCCGACCATGGCGAAGGACGGCTTGAGCTTGGCCAGGGCCTCGACGGTGGTGCCGGGACGCATGTGCTCGTCGTGGTCGAGGACGGTCACGCCGTTGATGTCCTTGACGGGGACGACCGACTTGGCGAACCGACCCTCTTCCCACGCGCGGGCGGCCAGGCGCTGCGAACGCTCGGCGTAGCGGTCGACGTCCTCGCGGCTGAAGCCCTCGAGTGTGGCGATGAGGTCCGCCCCGATGCCCTGGGGCGAGAAGTAGGTGTCGTAGTTGGTGGCCGGGTCCATGGCCCAGGCACCGCCGTCGGTACCCATCGGCACCCTGGACATGGACTCGACGCCGCCGGCGAAGACGACCTCGTCCCACCCGGAGCGGATCTTCTGGGCGGCCATGTTGATGGAGGTCAGACCGGAGGCGCAGAAGCGGTTGATCTGCACGCCCGCGACGGTGTCCGGCATGCCGGCGGCGAGGGCCGCGATGCGGGGCAGGTCCATCCCCTGGTCACCGAGGGGCGTGACGATCCCCAGGATGATGTCCGAGATCCGGTTTTCGTCGAGGTCGGGGAAGCGCCGACGGGTCTCCTCGATGAGGCCGACCACCAGGTCGATCGGCTTGACGCCGTGGAGGGCGCCGCCGGGCTTGCCCTTGCCACGGGGCGTCCGGATGGCGTCGTAGATGAATGCCTCGGTCATGGGTGGTCCACGGCCTTTCTCTGGGCGGAACTGATACGTGTTCATCGTCAGGCTACGTGGTGCCTCTCGACCCCACGGAGTGTGGTCCGTTTCCCGTTCGTTCCGGTGGCACGCTCGTCGCCACCCGGCCGGTGGCACAGTGGACCCCGTGACCGAGAACCATGCCGTGTCCCCTGCCCTGGCCGAGCTCGCCGATGCCTGCGGCGTCGCCTCGAGTTTCGAGGACGCCCACGGCGTCCGTCGCGAGGTCCCGGCCTCGACCCTGCGGGCGGTGCTCGCCGCGTTGGGGGTCGAGGTCACGGATGACGACGGCGAGGGCGACCTCTCCGCACGTGAGGCTCTCGAGGCCGTGCGTCTGGGCCCCTGGCGGCGTGTGCTGCCACCGACGCTGGTGGCGCGTCAGGGCACCGCCATCGGATGCCCGGTCCACGTCCCGCGCGGAGCCATCGTGAACGTGGCGGCCCTCCTCGAGGACACCGACGAGCCGGTGAGTCTGCTCCCCCTCGATGAGCCCCGGATAGCCCGGGAGGTCGACGGGATGGCGATGGAGCGAGTGGCCGTGGAGGTCCCCGGCACCATTCCCGTCGGCTGGCATCGCGTCACCGCGGTCGTGGAGGCGCCGGGCATCGACCCCGTGTCCGGTGAGTGCACCCTGTTGGTCTATCCCTCCGTCATCCCCGTACCCGCCGGCATCGAGGAACGCCGTGCGGTCGGGTTGGCGGCACAGCTCTATCAGGTCCGGTCGGACGAGTCCTGGGGGGTCGGCGATCTGGCTGACCTGGGCGAGCTCGCCGGGTGGGCGGGCCGCGACCTCGGTGCGGATTTCGTCCTGGTCAATCCGATGCATGCGGGCGAGCCGTTCGCCCCGGTGAGCCCGTCGCCCTATCTCCCGACCACCCGGCGTTTCTCCTCTCCCCTCTACCTACGGCCCGAGCTGGTTCCCGAGTACGGCGAGCTGTCCGATGACGACCGTAGGCGCGTCGAGGGTCTCGCCCACACCGCGGCTGCAGCCAATACGGATGACACCATCGATCGCGACGGGTCATGGACCCGGAAGCTCGAGGCGCTCCGGATCCTGTTCACGGTCCCGCTGTCCGGCGGCCGGGCCGAATCGTTCGACAGGTTCGTGGAACAACAGGGACCGGGAATCCTGGGATTCGCCACCTGGTCCGCATTGGCCGGCGCCCACGGCCCGGACTGGTCCGCCTGGCCGGAGGATCTGCAGGATCCGGAGTCGGAGGCCGTCGCCCGCTTCGCCGAGGAGAACTCGGAGGAGATCCGCTTCCACCTCTGGTTGCAGTGGTTGGTCGGGGAACAGCGAGCCCATGCCCACCGGGCGGCCGTCGATTCCGGCATGCGTCTCGGCATACTGCACGACCTGGCGGTGGGGGTTCATCCCACAGGTGCCGACGCGTGGTCCCTGAACCGTTCCCTCGCCCGTGGGGTCTCGGTGGGTGCTCCCCCGGACGTCTACAACCAACGGGGGCAGGATTGGTCGCAGCCACCCCTGCGTCCGGACGCCCTCGCGCAGGAGGGCTACCGCCCGTTCCGCGACATCGTTCGGGCTGCACTGAGGGATTCCGGCGGCGTCCGGATCGATCACATTCTGGGACTGTTCCGGTTGTGGTGGATTCCCCGGGGCTCGGCCCCGACCGAGGGTACGTACGTCCACTATGACCACGAGGCCATGCTCGGAGTTCTCGCTCTAGAGGCGTCACGTGCCGGCGCGGTCGTGGTGGGCGAGGATCTGGGGACGGTGGCTCCCGGGGTCCGGGAGACACTGTCTGAACTCGGGGTTCTGGGCACTTCGGTGATGTGGTTCGAGCAGGACGACGACGCTCCGATCCCGCCCGAGGACTACCGGCGGCTGTGTATGGCGTCGGTGACGACCCATGATCTACCGCCGACCGCCGGGTACGCCGAACTCGTCCATGTGGACGTCCGGGAGGAGCTCGGGCAGTTGACGGGCGACGTCGCGGCGGAGCGTCGTGGTGCCGCGGCCGAGATCGAGGCGTTCACGTCAGCAGTGCGCGAGCGGGGCCTGCTCGAGGGCGACTCCCCCGATGATCTGGTGGTCGCCCTGCATCGCTTCGTGGCCGGGTCGCCGTCGCTACTGTTCGCGGTGTCGGTGTCCGATCTCGTGGGCGACCGTCGACCCGTGAACATCCCGGGCACATCGGATGAGTATCCGAACTGGAGGGTGCCGCTGTCCGGCCCGACCGGTGAGGTGGTCGGTATGGAGACACTGCGCGCGTCGACTCTCGCGGATCGTGTGATGAAGGCTGCCGGCGCCCCGCGGCGGTGATCGAGGGGCGTCGGGCCGGCGGCGGCGTCGGCTTGTGTGGG
>NZ_CP093845.1:3408086-3611326 GCF_024732245.1 Dietzia sp. B32
GCGGTGACGGAGGGGCTGGCAGCCACGGCGCCGGGATTATCGGAGCCGGGATCATCGACGCCGGGATCATCGCCGCGGTCGGCGGCACTGCCGTCGTCGGTAGTTACCTCCCGCATGTGAACCCCCTTCGGCGAGCCGGGCCGCCTGCTATCGCTCGTGTGTTCGATGGGAAAACACTAGCAACCGGATACGACAAACGGCCCTGAGCAGGGAAAACCTGCCACCGACGCCGATCGGTGGGAGGATGGGAGCGTGTTGGACACGGATACCGTCGTCTCGGTGAGTTGGTGGGCGGTCATCCCGCTGATCGCCGTCGGCTCGGTGCTCCACTTCGCCTACGACTGGAGCGGGCACAACCGGGTCGTGGCCGTGTTCGCCGCGGTCAACGAAAGCTACTGGGAGCACATCAAGATCGCCGCTTGGCCGACCATGGTGCTGTACGCGGCCCTCTTCGTGCTCGGGGGCGCCTCGCAGCCTTCCTTCGTGCCCGCAGCCACTGTCGCTCTCTATTCGATCCCGGTGACGATGATCGGGGTGGTCTTCGCCTACAAGGCGGTCGCAGGTCGCAATGTGCTGTGGGTGGACATCGCCGTGTTCGGCCTGTGCATCGCGCTCGCGCAGGCGATCTTCGTGAGTCTGCTCAACGGTCTGGAGGCGGACGTCCTCGTCGTCGTCCTCTCGGTCTTCTACCTGGTCGGCATCATCGCCGCCTACCTGGTCTTCACCCTGAGGCCCCCCGCCGAACCCGACGTCTTCATCGACCCCATCACCAACAGATACGGGGTCGAGGGGCACGCCGACTACGAGGCCGCGCCCGGGGACTGACGGGCAGGCGGAGCCCGTCGGACGCCTCGGGCCCCGTCTGCGGGAAGCAGACGGGGCCCTGGGGCGATCGAGGGCGTGGGTTCTACAGACCCATGTCCTTGGCGATGATCGACTTCATGACCTCGTTGGTACCGCCGTAGATGCGGTTCACGCGGTTGTCCGAGTAGAGCCGCGCGATCGGGTACTCGTTCATGAAACCGTAGCCGCCGTGCAGCTGGAGGCAGCGGTCGATGACCTCGCCCGCCACCTCGGTGCAGAACAGCTTGGCGGAGGCCGCCTCGGCGGCGGTCAGCTCGCCGTCGTCCAATGCCTCCAGGGCGCGGTCCGCGACGGCCTGGGCCGCGTCGACCTTGGCCTGGCAGGCGGCCAGCTCGAACTTGGTGTTCTGGAACGAGGAGACCTGCTTGCCGAACACGGTCCGCTGCTGGGTGTACTCCTTGGCGAAGCGCACGGCGGCCGCGGCCTGGGCGTACGCGCCGTAGGCGATGCCCCAGCGCTCGGACGGGAGGTTCTGCCCGAGGTAGTAGAAGCCGCGGTTCTCCTCGCCGAGGAGGTCCTCTACCGGCACCTTGACGTCGGTGAAGGACAGCTCCGCGGTGTCGGAGGTCTTGAGGCCGACCTTGTCGAGCTTGCGACCCACCGAGTAACCCTCGAGCTTGGTGTCGACCGCCAGCAGCGAGATGCCGAAGCGACGATCGTCCTCGCGCGGGGGAGCGGTGCGGCAGGCCACGATCACGCGGTCGGCGTGGACGCCACCCGTGATGAAGGTCTTGGCGCCGTTGAGGACGTAGTGCGTGCCGTCCTCGGAGAGCTTGGCTGTGCTCTTCATGCCGGCCAGGTCCGACCCGGTGCCGGGCTCGGTCATCGCGAGCGCCCACATCTCCTCGCCGGAGACGAACTTGGGCAGGTAACGCTGCTTCTGCTCGTCCGTGGCCAGCGCCTTGATGTACGGGAGCCCGAGCAGCACGTGGACACCCGAGCCGCCGAAGTTCACGCCGGCACGGGCGGTCTCCTCGGACTGGATGGCCTCGAACTTGTGGGAGTTGATCCCCGCGCCGCCGTACTCCTCGTCGACGTTGATGCCGAACAGGCCCAGGTCGGCCAGCTTGTAGTAGAACTCGCGCGGGACGATGCCTTCCTCGAACCACTCCTGGAAGTGAGGGGTCACCTCGGACTCGATGAAGTCGCGGAGGGTCTGGCGGAAGGCCTCGTGGTCTTCGTTGAACACAGTGCGGCGCAAGTGCGTGCCTTTCCGTTGGACGGTCGGCTCCGATGGATGGGCCACCGTGGAGGGGAGCGGAGCGTCAGATGGGTGTTTTCCTACTGGTGAGTAGCGTACAAGAATCCCGCATCTCCCACCCGTCCACCGACCGATCCGAGGGCGAGGAATCACCCCGTTGGCGGCGTGAACTCCAGACCGTCGTCGGCGATCAGCCTGATCGGCCCGGCCACCTCGCGACCGGAGACCCGACGGCCGCGCTGGGTCACTGCCACCACGCCCTCCTCACGGAGCTCGAAAGCGACCTCCCGCGCGGTGGACATGAGGTCGCGCCAGTGATCTCCACCGGCAACGCGGGCGGCGTCCGAGGGGCAGATCGAGCCCTCGCCACGCGAACGCAGGAGTGTCCTGATCGTCGCGGCCAGGCGGTCGCGTTTCCCGTCCTCGGTGGGCTCCCACCACGGGTCGCCGCGCTCGCCGAGTGCGACCTTGGCGTCGTGCACCATCACCCGCGCGGCGTTCCCCTCGGTCTTGACCAGCCGCCGGCCGGTCATGAGCGCGCTGACGAGCTCGGCGCGGAGCTTCTCCGGGATCGACGGGTCCGTGGCCCGCCATCGCCGGCCCCTGACCACGATGTAGCGTCCGTCCTCCGTGCGTTCCACGGTGCCGCCGGTGTCCTCGTCACGATCGGTCACGTCCACGATCCTGCCCCGCGCGCCCCCCGCTGCCCACCGGTCCGGAACGGCCGTGCCATGCGGAGGGCCGGTGTTAAGGTCACCGAAGGAACTGGAACGTGTTCCACCGTGACCGAGAGAAGACGAGGGCTGCCGTGACGGCGCAGGACAACACATTCGACGCGGAATTCGACGTGGTGGTCGTGGGGTCGGGGGTGGCCGCTCTCTTCGGCGCCGCGACCGCCGCTTCTCGCGGGCTGTCGACCTGCCTCATCGAGAAGACCGACCGCTTCGGCGGCACCTCCGCATACTCCGGCGGAGCAGTGTGGCTTCCCGGCAACCCGGTCCTGGCCCACGACGGGGTCGAGGACTCTGTCGAGCGTGGCCGCACCTACTTCCGCGCCGTGGTGGGCGATCGCACGGCCGCCGACGTCCAGGACGCGTTCCTCAACACCGGGCCGCGGGTCGTCGAGTTCCTCCGGGACGAGCTGGGCATCCCCACCCGGTTCCAGGCCTTCCCCGACTACTTCGACGCCCCCGGACGCCAGGAGCTGGGGCGCAGCATCTACCCCAAGCCCATCAAGGGCGAGGAGGTCGGAGCCCGGGCGGCCGACATCCGGCCGCCGGTGCCCGCCGACCAGTTCGGCGCGGATGAGGACACCACCAAGCTCGAGGGCGGGAGGGCCTGGGTGGCCCGGCTCGTGCTCTCACTGGATGCCATGGACACCGCCGAGACCCGGCTGAACACGGCCGCCGAGGAACTGGTCCGCGACGGCGACGGACGAGTCGTCGGGGTGGTCGTGCAGGGCGAGTCCGGCCGTCAGATCCTGGGCGCCCGCCGCGGTGTGCTGGTCGCCGCCGGCGGCTTCGAACGGTCGGCCGACCTGCGTCAGCGCTGGCAGAACATGCCCACCGCCGACTGGTCCTCGTCGCACCCCGCCACCGGATCAGGCGACGCGGTCCGCATGTTCGAGCAGGTCGGCGCCCGTCTGGATCTGCTCGACCAGTCCTGGTGGTGCCCGGCCACGCTGTTCCCCAACGGGCACGCCGCGTTCACCCTGGGCTTCCGCTCCGGGATCATCGTCGACGGCACCGGACGCCGTTTCGCCAACGAACTGCTGCCGTACGACCAGATGGGGCGGAAGATGCACGCCCGTATGGCCGACGGTGCCGGTGACGACTTCTGGTTGGTGTTCGACGACGCCGAGGCCGGCGGCTACCCGGCGATCTGCATCCCGGCCCCCGAGCCCGACGCGTTGCGGGAGGCAGGCCTGTGGCACACCGCGGGATCCGTCGAGGAGCTGGCCGGGGCCACCGGGCTCGATCCCGCGTCGCTGCGCGAGAGCATCGACCGCTTCAACGGCTTCGCCGAGCAGGGCCGCGACGCGGACTTCGCCCGTGGCGAGGATCCGTACGGGCGGTTCTTCCTCGGTGCCTCGACGCCCGAGCAGTGCCTGCGGCCGGTGGGCGGGGAGCGGTTCCACGCCGTCCGTCTCGTGCTGGGTGACCTCGGCACGAAGGGGGGCGCGGTGATCGACGCGAACGGCGCCGCTCTCGACGCCGACGGGAGCCCCATCCCCGGCCTCTACGCCGCGGGTAACTCGTCGGCGTCCGTGTCCGGGGAGGCCTACCCGGGACCGGGTGTGCCGCTCGGGTCCGGGATGACGATGGCGTACCGCGCGGTCGCCGACATGGCCGGACAGGCGTTGCCGATCGCTCCCTGAGCGACGCCGGGTCACCCGCCCGCCTGGCCACCGGCCCGCCCGGTCACCGGCTCGACCAGTCGAGGAAGTCGACGGCCGCGATGACCGGCGTGCCCCACTTGTGGGCCGCCCGCGCCTTGGACGACTGGCTCCCCGGCTCCGCGACGACCAGGGCGTCGCAGCGGCTCTTCGTCACCGAATCCACGGGCACGAGACCGTGACGGAGCGCCAGCGTCTCCATCTCCTCCCGTGACACGGGAGCCCCGTCGCGGCCCAGGGCGCTGCCGGAGAAACACACCCGGGTCCCGGGCTGCAGCACGTCCGCCGCGCCGGCCGCCGGCGGGGCCTCGAGTCCCCGGGTCAGATCCGCGCCCACCACCCCGGAGGCCAGCCGCAGTCGGTCGAGTACATCGGCGGTCATCGGAACGCGCTGTGCGGCGCGTCTGATCTGCTCGGCGACGAGCGCGCGCGCCCCGGCGAGGACATCGCGGTCCCCGGGGGTGACGACCACCTCGTCGTCGCCCCCGGGACCCGGGCGCCCCCCACGGCGCGGACGTCCCAACAAGGCAGCACCCACTTCGGCGCTCACACCCAGCAGCGCCGACAACTGGGGGAGCACCTCGGAGGTCGGGGGACGGACGTCGGTGTCCCGGCTGAGGAGGTAGCTCACCGCGGCCTCGGCGACGAGATCGGCATCGAAGGTACCGGCCGCCGTGTCGTCGAGGTGCACGCGGTCGTGGGCCTCGAGCGCGACCCAGGCCCGGGCGAGGGCGGAACCGGCGCGGCTCCGGGCCCGTTCGCCCGGGGTGAGGACCTCGGTCGGGATGTCCACCCCGAGGGGCATCGCCACCGCGCCGCCCAGCCGCGCGAACTCCGCTTCGAGGAGGCCGAGCGTGACGTCGAGGTCCACACCGACCGGGGTGTGACCGTCCACGAGCGGGGCGAGCACGGACCACGCCTCGAGGAGTGTGGGGGCGAGCAGGACGTCGGAGACGGTGATCCCGTACTCCGTCCGCGCCCGGGCCAGGTCGCGCTGCGGGTTGACCAGGGTGGTCACCGCGGTGCCGTCCGGGAAGGCGACCGCGAGCTCCACCGGCCGGGGCAGCGGCCGCGGCCCGTCCTCGCCCACGGTCACCACCGCGACGGCGCAGTACCGGCGGGTGGTGGGACCACCGAGTGGCGATCGGAGGAACCGGATGATCCGCCGGTCGGTCTTGAGGTCCGCCGGGAGCACCGGGCGCGTGAGCACGAGGCCCTCGAGAGATCGGCAACGGCTCAGCGCCACGTAGAGCTGGCCCGCCACGAACGTGCCACCGCCGAGGTCGACCACGACCCTGTCCAGCGTCTGACCCTGGCTCTTGTGGATGGTCACGGCCCAGGCGAGGGTGAACGGGAACTGGGTGAAGGACCCGACCACCTCGTGCCGCATCCCTCCGCCGGAGGTATCCGGACGGGTGACGTCCCAGGTGTGGAGCGCGACGTCGGCGACCTCGCCGCCGGTGAATCCGACGACGACGACGGGCCCGCGTTCGCCGCGGTCCCCCCGTCGCCCGAGGGTCACGTCGAGCACCCGTCCGATGGAACCGTTGACCCAGCGGTCGGCGGGGTCGTTGGTGAGCATCATGATCTGGGCGCCGATCTTGAAGCCCAGCACCTCCCGGGTGGGCAGTTCGAACCCCGTGAGGTCGCCACTGAGCGTCGCCTCCATCGCCAGTTCGGAACCGGGCAGGCGTTCGAGGCGCCGCTGGTTGTGGCTCGCGGCCCTGCGGTTGGTGGTGGTGAGCGTCAGCCAGAACTCGTCGTCCGGCGGCTCGAAGCCGGGGTCGGTACGCGAGTTGAGCCGCTCGCGCGCCGGGCCGACGAGTGCGCCCTCGCGGATCGAGTTGAGGATCGCGGTGAGTTCCGGATCGCCGGACTGCCGGAACACATGCGTGAGATCGACGGTGGGGAAGTGCTCGGGGTGGAAGCGCTCGGCGGAGAAGAAGTACGGCGTCGCGTACGTCGCCTCGAAGGAGGGATTCTCGGTCGCGGTGACGACGGGAGGCAGCTGGAAGAGGTCCCCGACGAGGACGAGTCGGACACCCCCGAACGGCAGCGTGGGGTCGGGGCCGAACCGCTCGAGGGCGATCGCGATCATGTCGAAGACGTCGGCGCGGAGCGTCGACACCTCGTCGAGGACGAGGGTGTGCGCACCGGAGAGGGCCTGCGCGAACCTCCCCGGACGGTAGGAGTTGCTCCGCACATGGTCCACCGTGTGGTCGGGGTGGAAGCCGAACAGCCGGTGGATGGTGTAGCCGCCGACGTTGAGGGCGGCGATCCCGGTGGGCGCCGCGACGAGGGCGGGCTGATCGGTCTCGGCGAGGAACCGGCGGATGAGGGTCGACTTCCCGGTGCCGGCCCTACCGGTCAGGAAGAGGTCGTGCCCCGAGTGCAGGAGGTCGAGGGCGCGGTCGAACTCTGCTGTGGGCACGAGTCCGCGTTCGGCGTGCACGCTCATGCGGTCCTCCTCATGTGCGCCTCTCGCAGGTCACGGCGGCCGGGGTGCCGACGACCGCGGGCCGGATCTCCAGGTGGAGATCCGGCCCGCGGTCGGGTGCTGCCGGTGAATCAGTGATCGTCGTGGCGACGGCCCCGGTTCTCCTCCTGCAGCGTGGTGAGCATGGAGTGCTCGCGGTGGTGCTTGTCGTGCTCGGCGTCCTCGAGCAGGCGGGCCTCCTCGATCGGGTCGGCCTTGAGCGCACCCCGCGGGGGACGGCCGGCCACGCCGAGCTGGTTCATCTTGGTCGGCACCTTGGAGCCGGCGTAGGCGAGCGGTACGGCGTGGCCGTGCTCGTCCATCGCGCCGAGCGGCTGGTGGACCTCGATGAACTCGCCCTGCGGCATCCGCATGATGATGCCGGTCTCGATACCGTGCTCCAGCACCTCGCGGTCCGCGCGCTGGAGACCCAGGCACAGGCGGTAGGTGAAGAAGTACACCAGCGGCGGCAGGATGATCAGACCGATGCGGCCAGCCCACGTCGTCGCGTTGAGCGAGATGGAGAAGTGATACGCGATGAGGTCGTTGGCGCCCATCAGCACGAGGATCACGTAGAACGTGATCGCCATCATTCCGGCAGCGGTGCGGACCGGCACGTCGCGCGGACGCTGCAGCAGGTTGTGATGACCCTTGTCGCCGGTGAGCTTCGACTCGATCGCCGGGTACGCGAACATCAGCGCCACCATTGCTCCGAGCATGACCGCCACCCAGGTGGTCGCGGTCACGGTGTACGGGCCGAGGTAGAGCTCCCAGGCCGGCATCACACGGGCGCCGCCCTCCGTCCACAGCATGTACCAGTCAGGCTGCGAGCCCGCCGAGATGTGTGACGGGTTGTAGGGCCCGAGGTTCCATATCGCGTTGATGGTGAACAGGCCGGAGAAGAGCATGAGCATGCCGATGGTGATGGCACCGAAGGCGATCGACTTGACGGCGAAGACCGGCAGGATCCGGACGCCGACGACGTTGTTCTCCGTGCGGCCGGGCCCGGGGAACTGCGTGTGCTTCTGGTACCAGACCAGCGCCAGGTGAGCGGCGATCAGCGCGAGGATGATCGCGGGGATGATCAGCACGTGCAGCACGTAGAAGCGGGGGATCATCAGCTCGCCGGGGAAGTCCCCGCCGAAGATCATCCAGTGCATCCAGGTGCCGATGACGGGCAGGCCGACGATGATGCTCGAGGTGATCCGGAGGCCGGTGCCCGAGAGGACGTCGTCCGGCAGGCCGTAACCGAGGAAGCCCTCGACGATGCCCAGGAGGAGCAGCACGCAGCCGATGACCCAGTTGGCCTCACGCGGACGACGGAACGCGCCGGTGAAGAAGATGCGGATCATGTGCACGACCATCGAGGCGACGAACAGCAGTGCCGCCCAGTGGTGGATCTGGCGCACGAAGAGACCGCCGCGGACCTCGAACGAGATGTTCAACGCCGTCTCGTAGGCACGGGAGATCTCGATGCCGTTGAGCGGGGCGTACGCACCCTGGTAGATCACCTTCGACATGGAGGGATCGAAGAACAGGGTGAGGTAGACACCCGAGATCAACAGGATGATGAAGCTGTACAGGGCGATCTCACCCAGGAGGAACGACCAGTGCGTCGGGAAGACCTTGTTGATCTGCCGGCGCAGGCCCTTGGACATGGTGTACCGCGAGTCCAGGCCGTCGCCCAGTGCCGCGAGTCTCGTGTTGTTGCTCATGAACGACGCTCCCAGTAGGCAGGTCCGACCGGCTCGATGAAGTCACCGTTGGCGACGAGGTAACCCTCGCTGTCGACGGCGATGGGCAGCTGCGGCAGCGCGCGGGCGGCGGGGCCGAAGATCGGCTTCGCGTACTCGAGCGCATCGAACTGCGACTGGTGGCACGGGCAGAGGAATCGATGGGTCTGCTGCTCGTACAGCGACGTGGGACACCCGAGGTGGGTGCAGATCTTCGAGTAGGCGTACAGGTCGCCGTAGTTGAAGTTCTCCTGGCCCTTGCGCTTGGTCACCCGTGCCGCGTCCTCGGGACGGAAGCGGATGAGCATGACCGAGTTGCGCGAGCCGTGGATCGAGTGCATGTGCTCCTCGAAGTTGCCCAGGGCGGTCGCGGGGAGCGGGAAGACGGACTCGAGACCACCGGCGGCGAGATCGTCCACACGGATGCGCTCGAGGCGGCCCTCACCGGCGGGCGGGTGCCCGTCGGGGTAGACCTTGCCGGTGTCGCGGCCGAGGTACACCTTCTCCGGCGGGAGCCCGTCGGGACGGTTGTCGGACGCCAGGGTCCACCCGGTGGTGTGCAGGGTGCCGTCGCCGGCGACCGTCATCTCGCCGCGCTTCCACGGGTTCTTGATCATGCCGCCGAGCGGCAGGATCGCCGAGAGTCCGATGAGTCCCACGCCCGCACCCAGGAAGCCGCCCATGACCTTGCGTCGGCCGAGGGTGGAGGTCTTCCACGAGTCGTTGAGCTCGGCGACGAACGTGCGCCGGTCGAGGTCGTCCGAGGCGCCGTCGTGGCGGGTCTGGACCGCGATCTCCTCGGGGACGAACTTCTTTGTGAACTGGACCGCGCCGAAGCCGAGGAACAGGATCGACAGGCCGATCGTGAGTCCGAGGAGCGGCGTGTAGGCCATGTACAGCCAGAAGCCGTCCTCACCCTCGCCGCGGTACTCCCACGGCCAGAAGATGTAGACGACGGCGAATGCGAGGCCGAACAGGGCCGACAGTGCGAACCAGATCGTGACGGTCAGGGCCGCCCGCTTCTCCGAGCGCGTGGTGACGCCCTCGGGCCAGCGGTTCTCGCGGTGCCGGACGTCGACCTCGTCGAGTTCGGTGCCCAGTCGCACCAGCTCGGCATCGCTCATCCGGTCCAGGTCCGCCGGGGACGGGTTCTTCGGGGTCTCACTCATGAACGGGATCCGATCCACAGGGTCGCACCGATGAGGGCGACGATGCCGACAAGCCACATGGCCACGCCTTCGGTCACGGGACCGAGGCCACCGAGGCCGTAGCCTCCGGGCGAGACCTTGCTGTCTGTGTCCTTGATGAAGGCGATGATGTCCTTCTTCTCGTCAGGCGTGAGCTGACGGTCCGAGAACTTGGGCATGTTCTGCGGGCCGGTGAGCATCGCCTGGTAGATCTCCTGCTCGTTGGCAGGGTCGAGAACCGGGGCGAACTTGCCCCCGGAGAGCGCGCCACCGCGGCCGGTGAAGTTGTGGCAGGACGCGCAGTTGAGCCGGAAGAGCTCCGAGCCGCGCGCGATCTCCTCCGCGCGGTTCTCGCCGGAGGCGCCGCGCAGCGACTCCTGGGCGATCGTGCCGTCCGCGTTGGTGATGATGCCGGGCCCGCCACCGTGCACGTCGACGTACGCGGCGAGTGCCATGATCTGGTGCTCGCTGTAGCGGGGCTTCTTGCGCTCCGCCTGGGCCTCGTTGTCCGCGGCCGGCATGCGACCGGAGTGGACCTGGAAGTAGGTCGACCCCGCGCCGACGCCCACGAGCGAGGGCCCGCGGTCCTCGACACCCTGCAGGTTCTGCCCGTGGCAGGTGATGCACGCGACGTCGTAGATCGACTTGCCCTCGGCGATCAGCGCCGCCTGGTCCTGCTGGGCCGTAGCCACCTGCGGCTCGGGCACGACTGCCGTGGCGATGGCTCCCGCGCCGAGGAGGCCGGCAGCGATGACGAGCGCGCCGGTCGCCTTGCGGCGCCGCTTGGTGGAGGCCGGACGCGCAGGGGTCGTCGCCGGGTCCGGCGACGGCGTGTCCGCAGCGGGTGGGTGAGGTGAGTTCATTGTGAGTTCCCTTTGGTGTTGGGACCTGCTGGACACAGCGTCCTGCGGCCAGCTGCTACTGGATGAAGTAGATGGTGACGAAGAGGCCGATCCAGACCACGTCGACGAAGTGCCAGTAGTACGACACCACGATGGCGGCAGTGGCCTGCGCCGGCGTGAACCGCGACATCGTCGTCCGCATGACGAGGACGACGAAGGCCAGGACACCCGCCGCGACGTGGAGGCCGTGGAAGCCGGTGGTGATGAAGAAGACGGATCCGTACACGCTGGAGGAGATGGTGGTGCCCTCGAGGACCAGCATCACGTACTCGTACGTCTGCCCGATGAGGAAGACCGTTCCCATCACCGCGGAGATGACGTACCAGCGGCGGAGGCCGAAGACGTCTCCCTGCTCGGCGGCGAACACGCCCATCTGGCAGGTGAACGACGACGCCACGAGGATGACGGTGATCGTCAGGGCGAACGGCACGTTGAGGTGCACCGGGTAGGAGGGCCAGTCACCTCCCGAGTTCGCCTTGGAGACGAAGTACATCGCGAACAGCCCCGCGAAGAACATCAGCTCCTGGGACAGCCAGACAATGGTGCCCACACTGACCATGTTCGGCCGATTCAGCGAATGAACACGCTGGGCCATGGCCGATCCTGAGTTATCTACTGCGCTCGTCACGTGGCCAAGTATGACCCCTCAGGAGGCACCGGTCTGCACGGACCCCCGAAATCGGCGTGTCCCCTCAGCATTTCCGCAGGTCGTTCTGAAAACCGCACGAACAGGGGCCGGAATCGGGCCCCTTTCAGGGGCTATCAGGGCCCTCTCAGGCGGCCCCGCCTAAGGTGCCCCACCAGTGTGTAAAGGGAGTCCGCGCGCGGGTCGGGGCGGACCAGTGGCACGATTGATCGCGTGCGGGCGGCGCCCCCGGGGTGCGCTCGCTTCCATGACACCAGAGGAGGTCGGGACACGTGGGCAGTTCGGCAGCGTTCGACGGGGGCCGGTCGTGGCCCGGGGTCCTCGGCACCCTCACCGCGGGCGAGGATCTCGATCCGGTCCACGCCGGGTGGGCGATGTCCCGGATCATGGAGGGTGTGGCCACCGATGCGCAGATCGCCGCGTTCGGCGTCGCGTTGAAGATGAAGGGCGTCACCGGGCCCGAGCTCGACGCACTCGCCTCCACGATGCTCGACTATTCGCGTCGGGTGCCCACCGACCGCGCTTGCGTCGACATCGTGGGTACCGGAGGTGATCGGCAGGGCACCGTCAACATCTCGACCATGTCCTCCCTCGTCGTCAGTGCCTGCGGCGTGCCGGTGGTCAAGCACGGCAACCGGGCCGCGTCGTCGAAGAGTGGCGGGGCCGATGTGCTGGAGGCCCTCGGTGTGGCGATCGACCTCGGTCCCGAGGAGGTCGGACGGTGCCTCGACGAGGTCGGCGTGGCCTTCTGCTTCGCGCCCGTGTTCCATCCGGCGCTGCGTTTCGCCGCGACCCCGCGGCGTGAGATCGGGATCCCCACCGTCTTCAACATCCTCGGTCCGCTGACGAACCCCGCCGCGCCCGCGGCGAACCTCATCGGATGCGCCTTCGAGAGCCTGATGACGGTCATGGCCGAGGTGTTCGCACTGCGTGGGAAGTCGGCGCTCGTCGTTCGGGGGTCGGACGGCCTCGACGAGATCACCATGACAGGCCCCACCCGGGTGCTGCGGGTGGCCGACGGGCAGGTGGACGAGGACCGGATCGAACCCGCGGACTTCGGTATGGACACCTGCTCGATCGAGGAGCTGCGCGGTGGCGACGGTACCCACAACGCAGGGGTCGCGCGCGATCTCCTGGCGGGCGTGCGGGGCCCGGTCCGCGATGCCGTTCTGCTCAACTCCGCGGCCGCGTTGGTGGCCTTCGACGGTCTCGGGCGTGGTGACGACCTCGTGCCCGCCATGCGGGCTGCGGTGGTCCGGGCGTCGGCGGCGATCGACGACGGCGAGGCGGCGCGACTGCTCGAGAGATGGGCCGGTTTCAGCGCGAGCTGACGAGTCCCGTCCCGCGGTGCTGGGCGGCGGCGTTCTCCGCCCGATCCGCCCAGCCGGTCAGGGTGTGTGCCCCGTCCAGAGGGAACGCCCAGCACCCCTCGACCGAGACGATGCGGGTCCGGGCGGAGTCTATCCACCGGTGGACGTTCCGTATCTGGGCAGCGGTGGCCCCGGCGAACGGCCCCGGTCCGGGCTGGACGGTGGTCGCGGCGGCGCACAGGCCCCGGATGACCGGCATCGGCGCCGCACCGGTCGGTACGATCCCGGACCCGGCGAGGCGACCGTGACGCACCACCGCGACGGCCCATGTCCGACGCGGCGCCGGCTGGACGAGCACGAGTTCTGGCAGGGCGGCCGTCGCGGCGAGTTCCTGCCCCCGGGAGAGCACGCGGACGAGAGTGGCGGTCCTGTCCCTGAGCCGGGCCGCGCGTTCGAACGCTCCCTCGGCGGCGAGGACCTCAACCCGGTCGACGAGGGCACGGAGCGGACCGGAGTCCCGTCCCGCCGCCAGCGCCGCCCAGCGATCGGGCCCCGGGACCGTGCCGAACACGGTGAGGAGGTCCTCCCATGCGGCCCGGGCGTCCTCGGCTCGTCGGAAAGGCCCGACGGCAGCGGGATCGTCCGGTGACCTGACGACCTTCGGTCGGGTGGCGCGGCCGGTGGGCGGGGTGAGCCACCAGCCGCGGCGAGGACGGCGCGACCGCGTGTTGAACGGTGGTTGCAGGGAGTCGATGAGCTGCTCCTCGACGGTCCAGGCCTCGAGGAGGTGGGCGCACGCGACCGAGTCGACGGAGGCGGCCAGTCCGACCATGGTCCGCATCCGTCCACGTGAGTCCCCGCCGGAGAAGTAGGAACGGGCCCGTCTGCGGACCGCTCCGGATGAGCCGACGTACAAGGCGCCACCGGATTCGTCCCGGAACACATAGACCCCCGCTCCGTCGGTCAGTGACTCGGTCATGGCGGACCGCCGCCTGACCTCGGGGGAGAGGCGGCCGTCGTAGGCGCGCAGATCCGAGAGCGTCGAGACCCCGCAGTCGCCCACCCGCGAGATCAGTGCGTGGAGTACGTCCACCGTGGCACGGGCGTCCTGCAGGGCGCGGTGGTTGGGTTCGACCGTCGCCCCCAGGTGTGCGGCGAGAACCCCCAGCCGGTGGCCCCGCGTCTCCCCGCGGTCCAACACCCGCCTCGCGAGGGCCAGGGTGCACAGCGACGGGGGATCAGGCCACGGGTGTCCGGTCGTCATGGCTGCGGCCCGCAGGAATCCGAGGTCGAACCTGGCGTTGTGCGCCACCAGGACGGCACCGCGGGAGAACTCGAGGAAGGTCGACATCACCTCGCCGAGAGCGGGCGCGCCGACGAGATCCCCCGGGGCGATCCCGGTGAGTCTGCTGATGTGGCCGGGCAGGGTCCCGTCGATCGAGACGAACGTCGACAGCTCCGCCTGCACCTCACCGCCGCGGACGCGCACCGCACCGATCTCGGTGATCTCGTCGCTCCCGGGCCGGGTACCCGTCGTCTCCAGGTCCACCACGACGAAGGTGACGTCGGAGAGCAGTGGCTCGAGCTCGTCGAAGGCGGCCTGCACCCCGGACGGGACGAGGGAGGGGGATCGGGACATGCCGGAGACGGTAGCCCTGCGGTCCGACATCACCCTCGCGCGGCTGTCCGTGTCGTACCCGGTTCCTAGTGTTCGCCGCGGAACGACCGCACGGGCCCGGATCGCGGCCCGATAACGAACGGGCAACACGCCCAGGACGGAGTGTGAGGTAGATCATGTTCACGATGGACTGCGAGCGCTGCCCAGCTCGACCCGGCGCCTGTGACGGGTGCATCATCACCGTTCTCGAATCGGCGGAACCGCAGGTGAACGGGCTTTCGGCGGAGTCGTGCGGCTATGTTCTCGACCCCGAGGTGCGTGAGGCGATCGAAGTGCTGCGTGAGGTGGGGATGGTCTCCACGGTCCGGATCGTGGGGGCCGAAGCCGCCGCGTGAGCGATGAACTGGACTTCGACGAGATGGTTTCGTAACCTTTTCGAGACCTCGGAAGTCATCGCCCGCCCGCCGGCGGGGAGCCGGGGTCACACCTAAGCGCCGCAGGGCGCGCCGGGGAACCAAGATCCACTGGGGTGAATCGCTCGAGGGCCTACAGGTCGGAGAGTGTAGGACAGACTTCCGTGTCCGAACCCGTCAGCTAACCCGGTCGGTGCCGCAGGAAGAAAGAGGAACAGTCTTCGTGGGAGCCCACAGCATCAAGACCAGCTCGACCGGCCGCCGTGTCGCCGCCGCCGGCCTGCTCGCAGCCGGAGCCGCTGTCGCCGGTTCCGGACCCGCCGCCGCCGCGCCCGTGACCGTGGACGTGCCCGTCGAGCTGCAGCTGCCCGGCGTGCCGAACCAGGTCAGCTTCGACCTCCCGGAGGGCATCGAGCTGCCGGCCGGTCTGGCACAGGCCCAGGCCGCCCCCGTCGAGTTCGCCGCGCCCGCCCCGGTGGTCTCGACCGGCCAGCGCATCCTCGACGCGGCCACCACCCGCGTCGGCTCGCCCTACGTCTGGGGCGCGACCGGCCCCAACTCGTTCGACTGCTCCGGTCTGACCTCGTGGGCCTACAAGGAGGCGGGCATCTCCATCCCGCGTACCAGCCAGGCCCAGATCGGCGGCGGGACCCAGATCTCCAAGGCCGACCTGCAGCCGGGTGACATCGTCGCCTTCTACAGTGGCGCCAGCCACGTGGGGATCTACGCCGGTAACGGCCAGGTCGTCCACGCTCCCTACTCGGGCACCTCGGTGAGCTACGCGCCGCTGGACTCGATGCCGTTCTACGGCGCAACCCGCTACTACTGAGTCGGTCGCACACACCGAACTCCCGCAGACCCCGTCGGTACCCGGTCACGAACCGGTCACCGGCGGGGTCTGGCGTCTGTAACATGCGCTCTCAGGTCCCCGATTCCACCGTAGGCGTCGGTGCGACGCCCACGCCCCGCGTGACCCCGGATCCGAGAGTTCGACGACACCAGATGACCCGCAGCCTCCGCGCGGTCGCGATCGCAGCGGCCACGGCCACCTCGTTGACGCTGGGTCTCGCCGTGGCCGGCGCACAGACCACCGAGCCGGCTGCCGAATCCATTCCTACGGTGCCGTCGTCATCCCCGCCCGACGCCACCGCCCCTGTGCCCTCGGCGCCCGTCAACTCGGCGCCTCTGACCACCTTGTCGTCGCCCTCCCTGGTGTCCGACGGGGTGGACGAGGACCTCGTAGAGCTGGCACGGCTGTCCGAGGAGGCCGGAGCCCTGGGGGAGGAGCTGCACCTGGCACGTGAGGAACTGGACCGGGCCACTCGCGAACGCGACCGCCTGGAACGTGCGGCCGGGGTGGCGGCGAGCCGGTCCGCCCTCGCGGACGGAGTCGCGCAACGGGATCAGTCCACCGTCGACCAGCTCGCGACCATGCGATACCGGGGCGGGGACACCGGCGCAACCCGGGCGGCGGTACTCGCCGAGAGTCCCCGGGACCTCGTCCACAGGCTCGACGCCCTCCGTCGACTGTCCGGCGCCACCACCATCGCCCTCGACGTGTCCAGGGCGGCGTCGCGGGAAGCCGTGCGGCTCAGGGAGGACGCCACCCGGTCCGCTTCAGTGGCCCGTGACGCGGCCCGCGATGCACAGGAACGGACCGACGACCTCGCCCGGCGCTCCGAGGAGATGCGGGGACGGATGGACGAGGTACGTCGACGGGTCGATGCGCTGTCGGACGCCCAACGAGCCCGGTGGGCCGGCGGACCGGTGATGCCGGAGGGGTATGTCGCCCCGCCCGTGGACGACGTCAATTCGGCCGCGCTGCGCGTGGCGCTGTCCCGGCTCGGCGCGCCGTACTCGTGGGGGGCGACGGGCCCGTCCGAGTTCGACTGCTCGGGCCTCATGGTCTGGGCGTATGCCCGGGAGGGCAAGACGCTTCCCCGGTCGAGTCAGGCGCAGGCGGTCGCCGGCGCCCCGGTGGCGATGGCCGACATCCGGCCGGGTGACCTCGTCATCTACTTCCCCGGGGCCACCCATGTCGGTATGTACGCCGGCGACGGGCTGGTCCTGCACGCCCCGACCTACGGCGTCCCGGTCCGGCTCGAGAGGGCCGACGCGATGCCGATCCACGGAATCCGCCGCTACTGACCGCGGCGGGCCCGTCGACCACCCTCCGGCCGTGGGGTGCCGGGTGCGCCGGTCGGGGCGATGCCGGCGGGGGCTCTGTGGCAGGCTCGGAGCCGATGACCAAGACGCTGCTGATCACCAACGACTACCCGCCGCGCCCGGGCGGGATCCAGTCGTATCTGGAGACGTATCTGAGCCACCTGGACCCGACCGAGGTCGCGGTCCTCGCCTCGACGTTCCGTGGCGTGGAGTCGCAGGAGTACGACGCCTCGAGGCCCTACCTGGTGGAGAGGGTGCCCACCGAGATGCTGCTCCCGACGCCCGACCTCGCGTCGCGCGCACGGAGGCTCGCCTCGGACTTCGGCGCGACCACGATCTGGTTCGGGGCGGCCGCCCCCCTCGCGGCGATGGCGCCGGTACTGCGAGAGGGGTCGGTGGACCGCATCATCGCGAGCACCCACGGTCACGAGGTGGGGTGGTCCATGCTCCCGGGTTCGCGCCAGGTGCTCCGATTGATCGGGGAGTCCACCGACGCGGTGACCTACGTCAGCGACTACACGCGCAGGCGGTTCGCGGCCGCGTTCGGTCCCCGTGCTCGTCTGGTGCACCAACCGGGCGGGGTGGACACGGAGAAGTTCCGACCGGATCCGGCCCGGCGCAGGGCGATCCGCGATCGCTACGGGCTCGCGGACCGCGAGGTGATCGTGTGTCTGTCGCGCCTCGTGCCGAGGAAGGGACAGGACATGCTCATCCGTGCGATGCCGGAGATCGCCAGGCGGGTGCCCGGGGCGGTCCTCGTCGTCGTCGGCGGGGGACCCTACCGGCGCACGCTGGAGGGACTTGCGCGCCGCCTCGGCGTGACCGATCGGGTCATCTTCACCGGGCGCGTCCCGGCTGACGAGATCGTCGACCACCACCGGATGGCAGACGTCTTCGCCATGCCGTGCAGAACCCGCGGGGGCGGGTTGGACGTCGAGGGACTGGGAATCGTCTACCTGGAGGCGTCCGCGTGCGGGGTGCCGGTCGTGGCCGGCCGGAGCGGGGGCGCGCCGGAGACGGTCTGCGATGGTCGGACCGGACTCGTGGTGGACGGGACCTCGCAGGGCGAGGTCGCCGACGCGGTCGCCGGGCTGCTCGAGGACCGGCCCAGGTCGTCGGCCATGGGCGTGCGCGGCCGGACCTGGGTCCTGGAGAACTGGCGCTGGGAGGACTTGGCGGAAGACATGGAACGCGTGCTCTCGGGGGAGTGACCCGCGAGAGCACGCGTTCCGCGGCGCCGTCGGATCAGGCGTAGAGCGACTCGATCTGCTGGGCGTACTTCTGGTGCACCACGTTGCGCTTGACCTTCAGCGAGGCGGTGAGCTCACCGGTCTCCTCGGTGAACTGGTCCGGCAGCACGTGGTACTTCTTGATCGACTCGGAGTGCGAGACGCTCCGGTTGGCGCGCGCCAGGGCCTGGTCGAGGTGCTCGATCATGTCGGCGTCCTTCAGCAGCTCGTACAGCGAGCCGGACTTGTCGTGGTGGGTCTTCCACCGGTCGACCGCCTCCGGGTCGAGGGTCAGCAGCGCCGCGATGAACGGCTTGCCGTCGCCTACGCACACCGCCTCGGCCACGAGGGGGTCCGCGCGCAGCGCGTCCTCGAGTTGGTTGGGTGCCACGTTCTTGCCGCCGGCCGTGACGATGATCTCCTTCTTCCGGCCGGTGATCGACAGGTAGCCGTCCTCGTCCAGCGAACCGAGGTCGCCGGTGCGGAACCACCCGTCGGTGAAGGACTCGGAGGTCGCCTTCTCGTTCTGCCAGTAGCCGGAGGCCACGACGGGTCCGCTGACCTCGACCTCGCCGTCCTGTGCGATGCGGACCGCGCAGCCGGGCAGCGGCTGACCGACGCTGCCGATCCGCATCCGACCCGGGGTGTTGACCGTGATGGCGGCACAGGTCTCGGTCAGGCCGTAGCCCTCGAAGATGTTGACCCCGATGCCGTCGAAGAAGTGGGTCAGACGCTCACCCAGGGCCGCTCCGCCGGAGATCGCGACCTCACAGCGCCCACCGAGGGCGTTGACGAGCTTGGCGTAGACGAGCTTCGAGAAGATGGCGTGGCGCAGCTTGAGGAGCGGGCCCACACGGCCCTCGCTCCGATTGGCCTTGGAGTACGCGACGGCCGTGTCGGCGGCCTTGTCGAACATCCATGCCTTGACCGCGCCGCCGTCCTGAGCCGTGGCCTGGGCCTTGTTGAAGACCTTCTGGAAGACGCGGGGCACGGCCAGGATGTAGTGCGGCTTCATCTCGCCGAACGTCTCGACCAGATTGGTCAGGTCGGCGGAGTGCGCGATGGTCACACCGGCGTGGAAGCCGGCGTACGTGATGGCGCGGGCCAGCACGTGGGCCAGGGGCAGGAACATCACCGAGGTGGCGTCGTCGCGGAGGATCCCCCTGAATGGCGTCTCGAGGACGGCCAGCGTCTCGGACATGAAGTTGCGGTGGCTGAGCATGACGCCCTTGGGACGTCCCGTGGTGCCCGAGGTGTAGATCAACGTCGCGGGCGAGTCGGCACGCACCGAGGCGCGGCGGGCGTCGAGCACCGAGGCGTCGACCGACGACCCCGCGGACGCGAGGGCCTCCAGGGCCGGGGTGTCACCCTCGATCACCAGGACGTCGGCGACCTCGAGGCCCTCCACGCCCTCCCGGGCGGTGGCCGCGTGGGTGTCGTTCTCGACGATGATCAACCGCGCCGCGGAATCCTCCATGATCCAGCGGATCTGGTCGGCGCTCGAGCTGTCGTACACCGGGACCGTGACCGCGCCGACCGCCCAGATCGCGAAGTCGATGACGTTCCACTCGTACCGGGTCGAGCTCAGCAGGGCGACCCGGTCGCCCGCCTCGACACCGCGCGCCACCAGGCCGCGGGCGATCGTGCGGACCTCCTCGGCGAACTCGAGGTTGGTGACGTCCGTCCACCGACCGTCGACCGGCTTCTGGAAAGCCACGTTCTCCGGGGTCCGTTCTGCCCGGTCGTATGCCGACTGAACGCAGGACCAGTCATCAGGGACGGTGAAGTTGGCGGGTACCGCGACGTATTCGCGCAAAGGGTCCTCCCGGTAAAGCCGTTCAGTGTATGTCGGTGACCACACACTATCGCCGGTGTCGACCGTCGGTCACGTCGCCTGCCCTCCGGGCACGGAGGGTGGGGCGCATCGCGGGGCCCGATGTGTGAAGCTTGGGGGTATGAGCGAGCACGATGGCGCCCCCGAGGTCTGGCCGACCAGAGACTCCACAGTGGTCGACGCGCCGGTTGAGGACGTCATGACCGTGATCTCCGACTTCGCGGCGTACCCCGAATGGTCCGCGTCGATCCGGGCCGCCGAGGTGCTGTCGTCCGGTCAGGACGGTCGCCCGGACCGGGTGCGGTTCCAGCTCGAGGCGGGCGCGATCACCGACGAGTACGTCCTCGTCTACTCGTGGTCGGCGGACGACAGGGGACTGGAGTGGCGCCTGGAGAGCTCGGCGCTGCAGAAGGCCCAGCGGGGTTGCTACCGCCTCGAACCCGTCGAGGGCGGCACACGGGTGGACTACGAGCTCGAGATCGAGCTCACGGTCCCGGTGATCGGGAGCCTGCGCAGCCGTGCCCAGCGGCGGATCCTCGGCGATGCGTTGAGTGAACTCAAGCGCCGGGCGGAATCGCTGTGAGCAGGACCAGGGTCGTCGTCGTGCTCGGGGGTGACCCCGGGGACCGCGCGCGCGTCACCGCCGATGAGCTCGCGGACGGGGAACTCACGGCGCTGGTCCTGACCGGCCATCCCGACGCCGTCGATCCCCGTCTCGACGTCTCGGAGGCCGGGTCCGTCGAGGTGCGGGTCGACGACCCGACCGCCAGGCTCGAGGCCTACCGGTCGGGGGCCGCCGACCCGGATGACGACGTCCTCGCCGCGCTCGCCGCGGGCGGGGACACCCCGCTGGCCGCGGTGCTCGGATGGGAGTACGCGCGGCGCGCCGCCGTGTCCGACTACTGGGACGTCGTCGTGGTCGAGCTCGACGGTGACCTGACCGCGGTACGTCGGATCGCAGCAGCCGGAGAACTGGCCGCCTTCGTGGAGTCGCGGTGGCCCGCCAACGTGCGCTTCGCCTCCATGGCGGCGGGAGGACGCGCCGACGTGCGGGTCCGCGAGGCACACCGCCTCGCATTGCTCGCCGGTGACGTGGCCGACTTCCTGGCCGGGTCGATCGAGATCCGGGTGGCGGGAGCCCCGGCGGGAGGGACCGCCGAGATGGCGGCCCTGGCCCGCGGCGCCGTCACCCCGGTGGTGGCCCCCGACGGTCAGGGCGGATACCGGGTCGAGTACCCCGCCCCGATGCGGCCGTCCGCGCCGGTGTCGGTCGAGGGGGACCGGCTCCGCCTGGAATTCGACGGGTTCCGGGCCGTCATGTCGATGCCGGCATTGCTGTCCCGGTGTGTGCTCACCGACTCGGTGTTCGAGCCCGACACGGGCCGGGTGGTGGTCCGCTTCCTGCCCGACCCGGACCTGTGGCCCCCGAACCTCGTACCGTCCGGATCCGCGGACCGTGCCGGGTAGTATCCGCATTCGTCGACAGCCATCACAAGAGGACCGGTGACCCGTTGCTGTACTACTTGTTCAAATACGTGCTCATCGGCCCGTTCCTGCGGCTGACGAGCCGTCGGGTCGTCACCGGCCGCGAGCATTTCCCCGAGCGCGGCGGTGCGCTGCTGGTGGGGAACCACCAGTCGGTCGCGGACTGGTTGTTCACCCCGTTGCTCCTGCCCCGGAGGGTCACCTTCCTGGCCAAGAGTGACTACTTCACCGGCACGGGCATCCGCGGGATGCTCAGCCGGTGGTTCTTCGCGGGCTCGGGGCAGCACCCGATCGACCGCACCAATGCGGACGCCGCCCAGGCCGCCCTCGACGCGGGACTCGAGGTCCTCTCCTCCGGGGAGATCCTGTGCATCTACCCGGAGGGGACCCGCTCGCCGGACGGTCGCCTGTACCGCGGGAAGACCGGACCGGCCCGCCTCGCGCTCCGCGCCGGGGTGCCCATCATCCCGGTGGGCGTGACCGGGACCTCGGAGTACGTCCGCCGGATCTCCCGGTTCCGCCCCGGACGACGCACCGAGATCCGCGTGATGCTCGGCGAGCCGCTCGACCTGTCGCCGTGGGCCGGACGCGAAGGGGACCGGGACGCGGAGCGTGAGATCACCGACGAGCTCATGCGCCGGATCCAGGCGCTGACCGGTCAGGAGTACGTCCACCACACGTACGGCGCGGAGATGAAGAAGCGCTACGAGGCGGTGCGCAAGGCCGGGCGGAACCTGCTCGACCACCCCGTCGAGGGACAGCGCTGACCGCCGGTGCGCTACTTCTACGACTGCGAGTTCATCGAGGACGGCACCACCATCGAGCTGGTCTCCGTGGGGATCGTCGCCGAGGACGGCCGTGAGTTCTACGCCGTCTCCACCGAGTTCGACGCCTCCGCGGCGGGGCCGTGGGTGCGGCGCAACGTCCTTCCCAAGCTGCCCAACCCGTCGTCGTCCGCATGGATGTCGCGGACACGGATCCGGGACGAGCTCTACGACTTCGTCACCGCCCCACCCACCGGCGGGGTCGAGATGTGGGCGTGGATCGGCGCCTACGACCATGTGGCCGTGTGCCAACTGTGGGGCGACATGACGGCGCTGCCGGCCGCCATGCCCCGGTTCACCCGGGATGTCCGTCAGCTCTGGGAGACCGCGGGCAGACCCGAACTGCCCCAGCACCCCGGCGGGGAGCACGACGCACTCGCCGACGCCCGTCACGCGGCGATGCGCTTCCGCGCCATCGCCGCGAAAGCGCCCCACCTGGGTCTCTGAGCCCCGGTCGGCCGGGGGTGGCGTATCGTCGCCGAGGTGAGCAACTGGACAGTCGACGTCGACATCGCGCAACTCCCCGACCTGCCGCCGCTCTCCGCGGACCTCGATCGCCAGCTGGCGGACGCCCTCTCGCGGCCCGCCCTGCAGCAGCCGTCGTGGGATCCCGGGCACGCCGCGGCGATGCGCAAGGTGCTCGAGAGCGTGCCGCCCATCTGCGTGGCCTCCGAGGTCGAGCACCTCTCCGACCGCCTCGCCGACGTCGCACACGGACGCGCGTTCCTTCTCCAGGGCGGCGACTGCGCCGAGACGTTCGAAGCGAACACGGAGCCGCACATCAAGGGCGTCCTGCGCACCCTGTTGCAGATGTCGGTCGTGCTGACCTACGGCGCGTCGATGCCCGTGGTCAAGGTCGGTCGGATCGCCGGCCAGTACGCCAAGCCCCGCTCCGCGGACCGGGACGGCACCGGGCTGCTGTCCTACCGCGGCGACATGGTCAACGGCCTCGAGCCGGACGAGGCCGCCCGCGGACACGATGCGTCGCGACTGGTCCGCGCGTACGCCAACGCGGCCGCGGCGATGAACCTGGTCCGCTCCCTGACGGCGTCCGGCACCGCCGACCTGCATCGCGTCCACGAGTGGAACATGGAGTTCGTCGCCGGGTCGCCCGCGGGTGCCCGCTACGAGGCCCTGGCCGCGGAGGTGGATCGCGGACTGCGCTTCATGGACGCCTGCGGGGTGTCGGACGCGAATCTGCGCTCGGCCGACATCTTCTCCTCCCATGAGGCCCTGGTGCTGGACTACGAGCGGGCCATGCTGCGGCTGGCCGATGACGGCACCGGACTGACCGGCGACGCCGAGCAGGGGTTGTACGACCTGTCCGCGCACTTCCTGTGGATCGGGGAGCGCACCCGTGGCATCGACGACGCCCACGTCGCGTTCGCCTCACTGATCCAGAACCCGATCGGTCTGAAGATCGGCCCCACCACCACTCCGGAGCTGGCGGTCGAGTACGTGAAGAAGCTCGACCCCCACAACCGGCCGGGTCGGCTGACCCTCGTCTCGCGCATGGGCAACGACAAGGTCCGCGAGGCCCTGCCCCCGATCGTCCAGGCGGTCGAGGCGACGGGCCACAAGGTCATCTGGCAGTGCGACCCCATGCACGGCAACACCCACTCGACGTCCAACGGCTACAAGACCCGCCACTTCGACCGGATCATCGACGAGGTGCAGGGATTCTTCGAGGTCCACCACTCGCTCGGTTCGCACCCGGGCGGCATCCACATCGAGCTCACCGGCGAGGACGTCACGGAGTGCCTCGGTGGCGCCCAGGACATCTCGGACCTCGACCTGGCGGGCCGCTACGAGACCGCCTGCGACCCGCGGCTCAACACCCAGCAGTCGCTGGAGTTGGCGTACCTCGTGGCGGAGATGCTGCGCGGCTGAGCCGTCAGCCCAGCGCGTCGATCTCGACCTCGCTGCCCCGGGCCACCACGCGGCCGGGCAGCGGGTTCTGCCCGTAGACGATGCCCCGGGCGGTGCCCGAGTCGATGGTGGCCCTGAGGCCGGCGTCCTGCAGCGTCCGACGCGCGTCGGAGGCCCGCGCCCCCAACAACACCGGGACGGTCACCGCGTCGGAGGGAACGATCCGCAGGACCGCGTTCGCCGGGTCGACCCGGGTGCCGGCCGGGGGGTCGGTGCGGACCACACGCCCGTCGGCGATCTGTCGATCGGTCACGGGCGCCTCGCGGACGATGGTGAACCCGGCCTCGTCGAGGACATCCGCCGCCTCGTCGAGGGGGACGTCCCGGATGTCCGGCACGGTCAGCGCGTTGGAGACGAGCAGGGTGACGCCGTCACCGCGGGACACGTCGGTTCCGGGATCCGGGTCGGTGCCCACGGCCAGGCCGCCGTCCACCTCGTCGTCGTAGACCCTCCTGACCTGTGACACCGTCAGGCCCGCGCCCTCGAGGGCCGCGCGAGCCTGATCCTCCTCCAGCCCCACCACCTCGGGGACCGCGACGGGGGCGGGCCCGGAACTCGTGACCATGGCGACGCGCGTGCCCACGTCGACGGTCGTCCCCGCGCTCGGCTGCACCGAGACCACCTGACCGACGGGCACCGAGTCCGAGTGTTCGCTCCCGCCGCGGACCGGTTCCAGTGAGTTCTCCCGCAGTGCCGCCGACACGGCGTCGACCGACCGGTCGGCGCCCACCTCGGGAACCACGGGACGACCGACGGACACCAGTACCGCCACCGTGTCCCCGCGGGGGACCTTCTCACCCGCCGCGGGGTCGGTACCCACCAGGGCGGACGGGGGGACGTCGTTGCTGAAGGCGTCCCGGGTGGCGGCGGTGAGTCCGACGGCGTTGACCGCCTCTGTCGCCTGCCCCACGGACATGCCCTGGACCGCCGGTACCTCGACGAACCGTCCGGACCCCAGCCACCAGCCGGCCACTGCCAGGCCGATCGCGGCCGCGAGCACCACGATGAGCCACAGCATCCCGCGCCGGGGACGCGGACGGATGACGTCCCGGTCGGGGGCGGTGTCGAGGTCACCGGGGGGATAGTGACCCGAGCCCGCGCCGTGCCAGTGCGCGGGGGCGGCGCCCGCTCCCGCAGCCGCTCCCGCGTCCGTCGGCACCGGAACGGCTCTGGTCTCGACCCTGGTCGGCGTCGGCCCGTCGCCCCGTCGCAGCGTCTCGCCGCTCTCACGGTCGGCGGCGTCGAACTCGGACTCCCCGCCCGGGGTCGCGCGCGCGGCGTTCGCCCGCGCCCTGGACCACGAGGACTGCCTCGGTGCCGGGACGACGTAGTCGGGGAACCGGCCGATCCTGGCGGCCTGGTCGAGGTCCCGGAGCATCTCCCCGGCGTCGGCGTAGCGGTCCTCGCGGCTGCGTCGGGTGGCGTGCAGGATGAGGTGGTCCAGGTCCTCGGCCACGGTGTCGGACTGGTCGGACGGGGCGGGCACGTCGGTGTCGAGGCGACGGTAGGCCACGGCGATGTTGTTGTCGCCGCTGAACGGTGGCTCCCCGGTGAGCATCTCGTAGGCGAGCACGCCCAGCGAGTAGAGATCGGACCGGGCGTCGGTGTCGGCGCCGGAGATCTGCTCGGGGGAGAGGTAGGCGGCCGTCCCCATCACCACGCTGCTGGAGGTGGCACGGGACTCGGCCACGGCGCGGACGAGGCCGAAGTCCGCGAGCTTGACCGCGCCGTTGGTGGAGATCAGCACGTTCTCCGGCTTGATGTCGCGGTGCACCAACCCGGCCTGGTGGGCCTCGCGCAGGGCGCCGAGCAGCGGACGCAGGACGGCGGCCGCGGCGTACGGGGGCATCGGACCGCGCTCGTCGAGTAGCTCCCGCAGTGTCCCGCCGGGCACGAGCTCCATCACCAGGAACGCGGTGTCGCCCTCGACGCCCTGGTCGAAGACCTGGACGATCCCGGGATCGGACAGGCGGGCCGCCGACCTGGCCTCGAGGGTGAAGCGGTCGACGAACGCGCGGTCACCGGCGAGGGTCGGATCGAGCAGCTTGACGGCGACGTGGCGGTCCAGCCGCTCGTCGGTGGCCAGGTGGACGGTGGACATCCCGCCGCGGGCGATCACGGCGTCGAGCCGGTATCGACCGTCGAGCAGGGTGCCTGGTCCGGGGGGCTTCCCGTCGTAAGTGCTCATGGCGTCCATTCTGCCCCTCCCGTCCCGTCGGCGGTATGTCCCGAGCCGACGGGGTCCGCAACCCCGCGGCGCCGGTCCCGCGGGTGGGAGCCGGTCGTGCGCCGGTGGGACCCGGGCGCACCCGTGGGACTAACCTGGGAGGGGTGAGTACCGTTCCGCACGCCGACGACGTCCTTCCCGCCGACGTTGAGACCATCAACCTGCCCGAGGTGTCCGAACGTCTGGGCATCCCCGTGACCCGCGTGCACGATCTGCTGCGCGACGGGACCCTGCTCGCCGTCCGGCGGGCGGGCATCGTGATGGTGCCGGCACTGTTCCTCGACGACGACGAAGTCGTGCGTTTCCTGCCCGGGCTGGTCGCGGTCCTGCGGGATGGCGGCTACCGGGACGAGGAGATCCTGCGCTGGCTGTTCGAGGAGGACGAGTCCCTACCCGGCCGGCCGGCCGACGCTCTGCACGGTCACGGCGCGCGCGAGGTCATGCGTCGCGCCCAGGCGATGGCGTTCTGATCCCGGCGGTCGCCCGCCACCACCATCCGACTGCGGCGAGGGCCGCCGCGACGGCCGCCGCGACGAGTCCGGGACTGTAGAGGCTGGTCGACCCGTTGGGGCCGATCGCCATCACGAGGAAGACGGTCACCGCCACGGCGACCGTGGTCGCGCGCCGGCCGGGTCGGGCGGCCACCCAGAACGCCGCGACCCATACGTGGTACCAGGGCCAGGCCAGCGAGTTGAGGACGACGAAGGCGAGCAGCGCCACCATGACGCCGCGCAGCGTCGACCGGGTATCGCGCCGGTGGAGCCACCACACCAGCACCAGTGTCGCGCCCAGGACGACCCGTCCGACGCGGCGCGTGACGGCCAGGACGTCCTCGAAACCGGGGGTGTCGAACGCGGCGTGGACGACGTGCGCCACCGCGGTGGGCGCGCTGAGGTAGTTGATGACCCGGTCGGAGACGGAGATCGCGTCCACCCAGCCGAAGCCGGTGCCCGCGACGAGGGTCGCCAGGACGAACGCGACGACGGCGGTGCCCGCCGCGACGCCCGTGTCGACGACAGCCCCGGTCAGTGGGCGCCTCGCCCCGCGGGAGGTCCGCCGTCGGTCCAGTGCGATCCAGAACAGGAACGGCGCGACGATCACTGCGGTGGCCTTGAACGCCACGGCGATCCCGATCGCCGCGCCGGCCCACGCGTAGCGCCGGTCCAGGGTGAGAACGACGGCGCCGACACACGCGACCAGCGGGAAGATCTCGTTGTGCAGCCCGCCCGCGAGGTGGATGACGGTCAGGGGCGAGGCGCCGGCCATCCACACCGCCGCCGCCGCGTCCACCCCGGCGCGGCGGGACAGGGCGACGACGAGGGCGACGAGCGCGGCCAGCGCGACGAGCACCACCACCCTGAGGATGATGATCCCCACCGCCGGGTGCCCGCCGGACAGGGCCACGATGACACGCATGAGCAGGAGGTGTAACGGGCCGTAGGGGGTGGCGGTGGACTGCCAGTCCGGGCTGACCTCGTCGGTGAACGGACCGGGGTTGACCTCCGGGCCGTGGTGGTACGGGTCGGCTCCTGCGGCGCTCATGGCGCCCTGTGCCAGGTAGGACCACGCATCGCGACTGAACAGGGGGACCGCGGGCAGCATCGGTGCCGACCACAGGGTGGTCGCCCAGACGGCGTCGCGGGTGTGGAGCCGGCCCGAGACCGCGCGGGGGCCGAGCGCGAGCCACGAGGTGACCAGGAGTGCGACGCCGGCCCAGCACAGGATGAGGGCGAGGATCTCGCCGTGCCCGAATGTGAAGCCGGGCAGGCCCACCGCGACCGCCACACCACCGTCCACGGGCAGGGCGCCCGCCCCGAAGCCGGAGAGCGTGAGCAGGACCGACCCGAGGACGCCGCGCCACAGGGCGGGTCCGGAGGGGCCGGTCAGGGCGGCCCGGGCCGAGGCCGCGGTGACGGTGCTCGCCGCTCGGATCCGTCCCGGCGACGACGGGGATGACGCGGGAGATGTCGACGGCGAGGATGACGACGGCGAGGATGACGACGGCGAGGTGACCGCCTCCGGCCGGGGTTCAGTCGCTCCGGGCACGGATCAGGCCCGCCGGCGGGTCGCGGCCTCCGCGAGTGCCCGCAGCGTGTCCCGCCCGTGGTCGCTGACCGCGTCGGAGGCGATGGCGTCCAGGGCCCGGGTGGTCAACTCGCCGATCTCGGCCTCCACCGAGGCCACGGCGCCGGAGTCCACGAGGACGCCACGGGCGCGGTCGAGAGTGGCCGCGTCGAGTTCCGTCCCGAGCACGCCGAGGAGGAAGTCCGCGTCCCGACGGGGGGCGAGGGCGGTCGCGCGGGCGAGAAGCAGGGTGCGCTTGCCCTCGCGCAGGTCGTCCCCGGAGGGCTTGCCGGTCACCTCCGGGTCGCCGAACACCCCCAGCATGTCGTCGCGCAGTTGGAACGCCTGCCCCACGGCCACCCCGAACTCCCGCAGGGCGGAGACGGTGTCCGTCCCGGCACCGGCCAGCTCGGCGCCGATGTGCAGCGGCCGCTCGACCGTGTAGGCGGCGGTCTTGTAGCGGTTCACGCGGGCCGGGGTGAGTTCGTCGGTGGCGCCGGAGGCCTCGGCGAGGATGTCGAGCATCTGGCCGGACAGGACCTCGGTCTTCATCGCGTACCAGGGGCCCAGCGCGCGGGCCAGGGCCTCGGGTGCGACGCCGGAGGACACGAACATCTCATCAGCCCACGTCAGTGCGAGGTCACCCACGAGGATGGCCTGGGAGACGCCGTACCGTGCCGATTCACCGTCCCACCTCTCGTCACGGTGCGCGGCCTCGATCGTGCGGTGGACGGTGGGGCGGCCGCGTCGGGTGTCGGAGGCGTCCACGATGTCGTCGTGGACGAGGGCGCACGCCTGGATCAACTCGAGGGCGGCGCAGGCGGCCACGACCTCGTCCGGGGCGGGCTCGTCGGTCTCGCTCGCCGCCGCCCAACCGGCCAGGGCGAACCGGGGCCGCATGCGTTTGCCGCCGTCGAGCACGAAGTCGGAGAGAAGGCCGGCCAGGCGATCGACCCGTTCGTCGACCCCCGCCACGACCACACGCCGTCCCTCGATGTGTCGGCGGAGCGCGTCGAGGACGCGTTCTCCGTCGTCCGGGCGAGTCGCCGTGACCACGGGCACCATCCCTTCCGGGCGCCCGGTCCGGCCGCCCTCGTCGCCGACGATCCTAGTCGTCGGGCGGCGGCCGGACCGGACGCGCGTCGGGCTACCCTGGTCGGGTGACCCAGCTACCCGACTCCGCCCCGACGGACGGCGGCCGGCACCCGAGCATCGTGGAGCGGATCGCGACGTCGACCACCCCGAGGGTTCCGTTCTCCGTCGAGTTCTACCCGCCTCGTGACGAGGCCGCCGAAGACCGCCTCTGGCGCGCCGCCACCGTGTTCTCCGACCTCGGTGCGGCGTTCGTCTCGGTCACCTACGGGGCCGGTGGATCCACGCGGGACCGCACGGTCCGGGTCGTCGAGCGGCTGGTGCGAGAGACGAACCTGCTGCCCATCGCGCACCTGACGGCGGTCGACCACACGGTCGCCGAACTGAGCGACATGATCCGCATGTACGGCGAGGTGGGGGTGTCCAACATCCTCGCCCTGCGCGGCGACCCGCCCGGCGACCCGCTGGGGGAGTGGACGGCACACCCCGAGGGCCTGCACTACGCCGAGGAACTCGTCCGGTTGATCCACGAGGTGGGCGACTTCCACGTGGGGGTGGCGTCCTTTCCGGAGGGGCACTACCGGGCGCGCGATCTCGAGCACGACTCCGAGATCCTCGTCAACAAACTCCGGGCCGGTGCGGAGTACTCGATCACCCAGATGTTCTGGGACGTGGAGCACTACCTGCGCCTGCGGGACCGCGCCGTCAGAGCCGATCAGGAGCAGGGCGCCAAACCCATCATTCCCGGACTCATGCCGGTCACGAGCCTGCGCCAGGTCACGCGGATGGTCGAGCTCTCGGGCTGCGCGCTTCCCGACGACCTGTCCGAGCGACTCCAGACCGCGGCGGGGGACGGGCCCGAGGAGAACCGGGCGGCGGTCCGCGAGGTGGGGATCGAACTCACCACCCGCATGTGCGAGCGGCTGATCGCCGAAGGTGCGCCGTGCCTGCACTTCAACACGCTGAACTTCTCTAAGGCCACCCACGAGGTCCTCTCGAACCTGTCGATGGTTCCCGCGTCCGGGGTGGCGGCCGGCCGGATCTGATCCGTGCCGGGCGGTCCCGGCCCGGGTGGGTACCGCGCAGTTCGGTCGGTCAGCGAAGCAGGCGGTCGGCGCGGGCCCTGGACGTCCGTGCGGCCAGGATCGTCCCGATGGACACCAGCAGCGCGGCGCCGATGCCGACGATCATCCACACGGCGAAGCCGCGTGCTGCCGGGTCCGGGTATGACGACGAGGCCTGCATCCGGGTGATGGAACCCGGGGCGGGGGACCAGCTGACGGAGTTCCCGGCCCCGATGGTGCCGTTCGTCTCACTGATGCGGTTGGGGAAGGTCAGGTCGACGCGGGTGCTCGCCGAGTCGGCCCGGTCGGCGGGCAACACGGACAGGTCGACCGATCCGCTGAACGACACCGTGTCGCCGCTGCGTCGGAAGCCCAGGGTGTACGGCCGTGCGCCTTCGATGTCGATCGCCAGGGTGAGTGCGTCGACCTCAGCGAACGTCAGCTGCGTGAAGTAGATCTCGCGGCCGGTGAAACCGTCTGCCGAGTAGGGCGTGATGCGGACCTTCTGTTCGAGTCCGGACGGGGTGGTGATCCGGTCGAGCGCAGCCGCCTGCGCGGGCTGATCGCCGGCAACCAGGATCCGTCCGGAGACCGTGTCGTCCTTGCGGACGCTCATCTGGGCGTTGAGCTGGAGGCACCCGGTCAGGAGCACCAGGAGGGCGGCCAGGGCCGTGAGACCCGCCAGCCGCCGGGGCAGTCGGGAGCGGCCACTGCTCACGGGGGCGTTCGTTGACGGGTGGGGCGAGGTCACGGCCGTCATTGTGCCCGGGGTCCCCGTCGCCGACGCGCCGACCTGCCGAGTCGGCGGGTCACGAGCCGTGCCACCGTCCTGCCGCTGGTCCCGATCACCCCGCCTCCGGGGTGGGTCGAGGCCCCCGCCAGGTACACGCCGTCGGCACCCGGTACCGCGTGGCCGCGCAGATCGGGGTGCGGACGCATCGGCAACATCTGGTCCAGCGACATCTCCACGTGCATGACGTTCCCGCCGATCAGCCCCAGTTCCGTCTCCAGGTCCTCCGGGGTCTGGACGTGTCGGTGGACGATCGACGCGGCGAGCCCCGGGGCGAAGCGGTCCGCGACCTCGATGATCCGGTCCGCCTCCGTATCGCCCTCGTCGGACCACGTCCGGCCGTCGGCCAGATGGCGGGGGTGCCACTGTGACCACAGGGTCAGTTCGTGGCGCCCCTCCGGGGCGAGGGAGGGGTCGAGCGAGCTGAAGCTCATCGCCAGGACGGCGGGGTCGGCGTCGACGCCCCCTGCCGCGGCGATCCCGTAGCGGCGGTCGAGGTCCCGTCTGTCGGTGACGAGCAGCTGCAGGCCGTGGGCGCTGGTACTCGTGGGCACTCCCGGGTATGTGGGCAGTGCAGTGGTCCCGAGCCGGACGGCCATCCCCAGTCCGAAACCGGGTCGGATCCGCCGCTTCCACCCGTCCAGGGTCGCGGCCGGGAGTTCGCCTGCGAGGAGGTCCAGGGTGGTGTGGACGTGGCAGGCGGCGACCACGGCAGAGCAGTACAGGGAACGCCCACCCTCGGTGTCCACGCGCCATCCCGAACCGGAGCGGCGGATCGACGTGGCCCCGGCGCCGGCGGTGACCGACCCCCCGTGTGCCCGGACGGCGGATGTCAGGGCCTCGGCGAGCGCGCCCGACCCGCCGATCGCGCGCCCCGGCGGGGTCCGGTGCATCAGGGCGGCGAATCCGATCATGGGGGCGGTGGCCGGGTGGGACATCGGCGGTCCCGACTGCGCTCCGAACCACGAGAGTGCGGCCTTGAGCCGCTCGGAGCTGAACATCGAGTCCAGGAGCGCGTCTCCGGAGGACAGGAAGGTCTGGACGGCGCCGAACGGATCTCGCAGGTCGTCAGCCCCGAGGAACGCCGAACCGAGGCCGGGGGCGGTGGGACGGACCGCGAACCCCTTCATCATCCGTCCCGCCAGCACATCCCACCGGCGGACGAACCCGCGGTAGGCGAGAGCATCGGCGTCACCACAGGCCTCGGCGATGCTGGAGCACGTGGCGTCGAGATCACGATGGAAGACGATCGGCGGTGAGTCCGATCCCGGTGGGGCGGGTGCGAACCCCCACGGGTCGCAGTCGACGTAGCGCAGCCCGTGGGTCTCCAGTTCGAGTTCCTCGGGGATGCCGGTGTGCCGGATCATCAGGTGTGCCGAGGACCCCCGGTCGGTGCGGTGCCCCGGGTACCGCTCGACCGTCGACGTCGCTCCGCCGATCACCGTGTCCCTCTCGACCACGTGCACGTCCAGCCCGGAACGCGCGAGGTAGGCGGCGCAGACCAGCCCGTTGTGGCCGGAGCCGATCACGACCACATCGTGCCGAGGGTTCACGCGCGCTCTCCTCTATCGGTGAGGGGTAGGGGACGGGACAGGACGGCGAAGGGTCTGGCGTCGCCCTGGAACCGGTACGACCGCAGGACGTCGGTGAACCCCAGCGACCGGTACAGGCGCCAGGCGCCGTTGTCCTCGCCCTCGACCTCCGGGGTCGACAGCAGTACCGTGCCCTCCGGTCGATCGGCCAGGAAGGTGCGGAGGAGGGTCGCGCCGATACCGCGTCCCTGGAGGGCGGGCGACACGTGCAACTCCGTCAGTTCCACATAGTCGGGCGGGAGTTCACGGTCACGGTTCCGCAGTCCCCGGGAGACCTGGTCGTACCACCACTGCCCGGGAGCGCCGTGATAGCCGTAGCAGATGGCGACGAGTCGACCCCGCGACTGTCCGAGCAGGCGCCTGCGAGGCGCCTCGAACGCGGCCACCCCGGACCACCCGTCCCGGTAGCTGTGCTCCATCCAGGCCGCGGCCCGGGAGCGGATCACCTGCGGGGGGTAGCCCATGGCGTCGACGTAGACACCCAGAGCCTCGGGGAGTCGGTCTCGGAAGTCGGCGGCGTCGAGCCGGGTGATCACGGTGTCCATCCACCCCATTTCATCACGGGCGGGCATCCGGGACGTCCGGTTGTGTCGTACCCCGGCGATACCGTGCGCGCAGAAGGGGAGGTGCGGTGGAGATGGACACCAGGAACAGGATGCGGGTGGCGACCGGGGGAGCCGTGGGGACCCTCGGACGGGCAGGTCGTGCCGAGCTCCACAGGGGGCGTGCGATCGCCGCCGCTGTTCCCTCGGAGCGGTTCCTCGAGGCCTACCGTTCCGCCCGGTACGCCGCGGGCGCCCTCCTGACGCCGGGGCCGCGGCGCCGTGGGCCCGCGGACGTGTGGCACCGGCTCGCGGCCGAGGTGCCGGAGATGGGGCGGTGGGCGACCGCGTTCGGCGGGTACTCCGCGCTGGCGGCGGCGGTCGAGGACGGGCTCCCACGAACGGTCTCCGATCGCATGGCGGACGATTTCCTGTGGGCGGTGGGCAGGTTTCTCGACCTGGTGGACGAGCGGCTGGGGGTCCTGGGACCCGCAGCCTGAGAGACTCGGCCGCGAAGCGCGTGTTTCCTCAGCCCTCCGAGGGGAATCCCGGTGGTCCCGGCAGCGTCGCCCTCGTATGATGGTGGGAACCCTGACCGGCTGATCCCCATCCACGGTTGGTGCGAACCGACCGAGCCGGCCGCGCTCGTCATCACGAGCATCTGAAGGAGGTCGAAGTGCCCCTGTCCGAGCACGAGCAGCGCATGCTCAAGGAAATCGAGAGCGCGCTCTACGCCGACGACCCCAAGTTCGCGTCGTCTGTCCGAAAGACCGGCGCGACCGGTGCTCGTCGTCCCGCGGGCCTGGTGGTCGCGCTCGCGATCCTCGGGGTGGCGCTTCTGGTCGGCGGCCTCGCACTCGACTTCAAGCCCGGCGGCTTCCCTGTGTTGAGTCTCGTCGGGTTCCTCCTCATGTTCGCGGCGGGGGTGCTCGCCCTGCGGTCCACGCCGTCGAAGGGCGCAGTCGGGCCCAAGGGTCCCGGTGGCTCACGGGTCCCCGGCGCCGGGCGTGCGTCGGCCAAGCCCGCAGACGGCCGGAACTACTCGTCACGGATGGAAGACCGTTTCCGTCGGCGTTTCGACCAGGAGCCGTAGCCGACCGGTCCCACGACCTCCGGAGAAGGGGTGAGCGCACACGCGCTCACCCCTTCTCCCATTTGTCGGTCGACCGACACCACCGCAACCCGCCGCCGAGCCGGCACCCGCCGCGGCCGGGCCGACCGCCGAGGTGGCCTCTGGCTCGTCCTCCTCCCCACCACACTCCTCCCCACCACGCTCCACCCCGTGGCCCCACATCTCCCCACCGGACTCACCTCTCACGCCTCGTTCATTCATTTGAGTCACACAGGCCCCAGTGGGGCGGCTAGATCGGACGGGGTTCCGCCCTCGCCGCTGGCGTTCGGACTGCGGCGCCCCGGCCGACAATCGCGTTGAACTGCAGGGATACGAGAGTGTGGGGAGAAGTGGGGCGCAGGCCTTGTTTGTGGGGCGTTGTGGGGTAGAGTGGGGCACGCAAGGAGCTCGATGGGCCTGGACCCCAGGAGGTGGCGGGTGACCGACACCGATCTCGTCGACTCCGGACGTGAACGAGCCTTCGTCGGGTACGGGACACACCGTCCCAAGCTGGACGACAAGGGGCGGCTGACGATCCCCGCCAGATTCAGGCCAGGTCTGGCAGACGGGGTGGTGGTGTGTGGGTGGTTCACCAACACACTGTCGGTCTTCCCTGAAGACGAGTTCGACGCGCTGGTCAGAAAGGTCCGGCCGACCGCCAACCTCAGCGAGAGGCACATGGCGTTCTTCCGGCTCCTGGTGAGCGGCGCGGAGGTCCAACAACTGGATTCGCAGGGACGGATCTCCATCCCGGCGAGTCAGCGGAACTACGCGGGTCTGGACAAGGACTGCGTCGTCAACGGCCTCGGGGAACGCCTCGAGGTCTGGGACGCCGAGGCGTGGGACCGCTACAGCGCGGAGAACCTACCCGTGTTCTCCGAGATGGAGGGCACCTCTCTCGGGATCGAGTTCTGATCCGGGGAGAGACAGACGAGACGCAAGCGAGAGCACGACGGACGGAGCCCCCCGGCCCCTGCCCGGCACCACCCTGACGTACTTCCCCAACGCCAGGTGGGTACCGGACGGGGACCAGGGGGCTCCACCACAACCGGCGGGCCGACGACTTCCGAAGGCGAGGAGGCGAGATGGCAGGAGAAGCCGATGCAGACCGCGACTCCACGCGCGCCGGGCACATCCCCGTCTTCCTCGAGCGCACCATCGAACTCTTCCGGCCCGTCGTCGAGGCCGCCGCGCAGGAGGGCCGGGCCCCGGTCATCGTGGACGGCACCCTCGGACTAGGTGGGCATTCCTCCCATCTGTTGGCCGAGTTCGGACAGCTGCGCATCCTGGGCGTCGACCGCGACCCCGAGGCTCTCGAGATGGCGACCCGTCGCCTCACCGCCTACCGGGACCGCTTCACGCCGGTGCACGCCCGCTTCGACGACTTCGACCGCGTCGTGGCCGCGCTGCCCAACGAGTCCCGGGACGGGGCGGGTCCCGCGATCGACGGGATCCTGCTCGACTTCGGTGTCTCCTCCATGCAGCTCGACGTCGCCGAACGCGGTTTCGCGTACTCCGTGGACTCCCCGCTGGACATGAGGATGGACCCCACCACGGGCCCGACCGCGGCCGACATCCTGGCCGAGTACCCGCGGGACGACCTCGCCCGCGTCCTCCGGGTGTACGGCGAAGAGCGTTTCGCCCGCCAGATCGCCGCCGCGATCGTCCGCCGCAGGGACACCGATCCCGTCGTCACCAGCTCCCAGCTCGTCGAACTGCTCTACGACACGATCCCGCAGGGGGCCCGCCGAACCGGGGGGCACCCGGGCAAACGCGTTTTCCAGGCACTGCGGATCGAGGTCAACGCCGAGCTGGAGGCCGTCGAGAACGCGGTACCCGGATACCTCGACCTGCTCCGCCTCGGCGGCAGGGCGGTCTTCATGTCCTACCACTCCCTCGAGGACAAGATCGTCAAGCGCGAACTGGCCACGCGGACCGCATCGCGAACGCCGGCGGGCCTGCCGGTGGAGCTCCCCGGCCACGGCCCCGAGTTCGAGGCGGTCACCAGGGGAGCGGAGAAGGCGTCACAGGAGGAGATCGACCACAACCCGCGCTCGGCCTCGGTGCGGGTGCGATGTGTCCGGCGTATCGACGGGAGAACCCCATGACGAGCACGATCGACACGCCAGGCGCCGCCGGCGGGCTCGACACCCGCCCGGCGACGAGTCCGGGAGTCGACGCGCCCTCCCCTGCGGGACGGGCGGTCGGCCTCCGACGCAAACCGGTCACCCGCTCGGTGCGAGGTCGCCGGACCGTCGTCGTCCCGGCGGAACGCCTGAGTCCTGCCGAGCTCGCCGCGAGGGTTCCCTTCGTCGTCGTCCTGCTCCTCCTCATCGGTGCGGGGGTGGGTGGCACCCTGCTGCTGTCCGCCCAGACCACCCAGGACACCTACGACCTCAAGAACGCGCGCGATGCCAACGTGGAACTGGTGGAGCGGATGGAGGCACTTCAGGCATCCAACGAACGCGCCCGCTCGGCCGAGGTGTTGGCGCAGCGTGCGGAGAAGCTGGGCATGGTGGGCGTCGCCAGCGCGCCCATCCTGACCAGGGGATCGGACGGGGTCCTCGAGATCGTCGGCGAGCCCGAGGCCAAGCTCGGCGCGCCGATCAAGCCCCTGCAGCCCGCTCCGGTAGCGTCCGGGCCGTCGAGGTCGTCCGACCGGGACGGGTTCGACGCCCCGCCCGCCCAGGCGCCCCAGGACCGCACGCCCCGTGGGGTCGCTCCCGTTCCCTACCCGCCCCTCGCCGCCCCTCCGTCACCTGTCGCCCCTCCGGCCCCTGTGGCCGAGCCCGCCCCGCCGGCCGCGGACGTCCGGACGGAACCCGCGCCCGACCCCGTCCCGCCGCCGGCACCGCCCGGTGGGGACACCGCGACGCTCGCCCCGGTGCCCGGACAGCCCTTCTAGACCCCCGAACCCCCGAAAGGCCCGCTGGAGATGACCGAACGACGCAGCCCGGGAACGGGACCCCGGGTCCCCACGGGTGCCCCGCGCGGCTCCGCGCCGGGGGTCGGCCGGCCTCCGAACCGATTCGGTCGGGTCCTCACCGCCTCGGCGACCGAACGTCGGTTCACCTTCATGCGCTCGGCGTTCGCGCTGATCATGGTCATCGCGCTGGTCAAGCTGTTCTGGGTGCAGACCATCGGGGGGACCGAGCTCGCGGCCCGAGCCGAGAGCCAACGGCAGGTCCACGAGGTCCTCCCCGCCACCAGGGGGGCGATCGTCGACCTCAACGGCGACCCCATCGCCTTCACCCGCGAGGCCCGCGACCTGTCGATCCAACCGCTGGTCGAGCAGCGCAACGCCGAGGCCCGTCGGGAACTCGACAGCACCAAGCCGACCTGGGACGAGCTGGTCGAGGAGATCGCCGACGAGTTCGAGACCGTGATCGGTGACTCCGTCGACCGCGACGAGATCGAGGCCAAACTCTCCTCGGAGGGCGGCTTCACCTACCTCGTCCGCAACGTCGACGTCACCCTCGCCAACGCGATCACCCGCAAGTACCCCATGATCGGTGCCGAGCGGGTCGACATCCGCGAGTACCCGGGCGGGGCGCTCGCCGCCAACGTGGTGGGTGCGACGACGAAGAGCGACCAGGGCAAGCTGATCGGACTCCAGGGCATCGAGGCCCACTTCAACGACGAGCTCGACGGGGAGGACGGACGTCAGACGTTCGACCGCGCCCAGGACAACACCGTGATCCCGGGCACCCTCCGCAACGTGACCGAGCCCCGCGACGGCGACACCATCCGGCTCACCCTCGACGCCGACCTCCAGTGGCACGTACAGAAGGCCATCCAGTCCGCCAAGGACACCTCCGGGGCCGAGACGGCGTCCGCCGTCGTGCTCGACGCGCGCACCGGCGAGGTCAGGGCGATGGCCAACGACAACACGTTCAACCCGGCCGTCGGCGTCGGCGCCGAGCTCGAGCGTGGGGCGGACCTGGGGAACCCGGCGATCACCTCACCGTTCGAACCGGGCTCGGTGCAGAAGATCATCACCGCCGCCGCCGCGATCGAGGCGGGGCTGACCGACCCGAACGAGATCCACTCCGTGGACGGCAGCATCCGGATGGAAGGCGTCACGGTCTCCGACGCGTGGCAGCACGGCCCCACGCCGTACACCACCACCGGGATCTTCGGGAAGTCCTCCAACGTCGGCACGCTCATGCTCGCCCAGCGGGTGGGTAAGGAGTCGTTCTCCGAGTACCTGGAGAAGTTCGGGCTGGGCCAGCGCTCGGGCATCGAACTCGCCGGTGAATCCGAGGGGTTGGTGCCCGACCTGCAGAACTGGCAGGGCGGCACCTTCGCCAACCTCCCGATCGGTCAGGGTCTGTCGATGACCACCTTGCAGATGGCGGGCATCTACCAGACCATCGCGAACGACGGTGTCCGCGTGCCGCCGCGGATCGTCGCCGAGCGGGTCGGCCCCGACGGCCAGAGCACCGAGCCCGACCGTCCCGAGGGCGAGCGGGTGATCAGCACCGAGACCGCCCGCACGGTGCGGGACATGTTCCGGTCCGTCGTCCAGTCCGGGGGCACCGGCCCCCAGGCCGCGGTCGCCGGCTATCAGATCAGCGGCAAGACCGGCACCGCGCAGCAGATCGATCCCGGGTGCTCCTGCTACTCCAACTCGCGCTACTGGATCACCTTCGCCGGCATCCTGCCGGCCGACGACCCGCGCTACGTGATCGCGATCATGCTCGACGCCCCGTCCCGCGGAACGCTCGGCGCATCCGCCGCCCCGCTCTTCCACGACATCGCCTCGTGGCTGGTCAACCGGGACAACATCCCGCCGTCCGCTCCCGCGCCGGAACTGGTCCTGCAGGCGCAGTGACCGACGCCCGGCAGGGTAGCGTGTAGCGGGTTCACGGGAGGGTAGCGAGCGAGGAAGGCGGGGCGAGGACAGGCGATGACGACAGCGCGACAGCTGGCAGATGCGGTGCGGGCCACCCTTCTCGGCGATCGGACCGGGGGCGGCGAGGAGCTCACCGGCGCGACGATCCGGGCCCAGGACTGCGGCCCCGGGATCCTCTTCGCGGCACTTCCCGGCACCCGGGTCCACGGGGCCGCGTTCGGCGCGACCGCGGTGGAGGCCGGCGCCGGGGCGGTGCTCACCGATCCCGAGGGGCTCGAGTTGATGGCCGCCGTAGCCGACCGGCTCCCCGTGCTCGTGCACCCCGACCCCCGGTCCGTTCTCGGAGAGGTGTCCGCCGCGGTCACCGGGGACCCCTCCGCCGCGCTCGACGTCGTGGGGATCACCGGCACGTCCGGCAAGACCACGACCTCCTACCTCGTCGAGGCCGCCCTCAAGGGGTGCGGCCACGTGGCCGGCCTCATCGGCACCACCGGTAGTCGCGTCGACGGTCGGGCCCTGCCCAGCCGCCTCACCACCCCCGAGGCCCCCGAGTTCCAGGCCCTCCTGGCCAGGATGCGGGCCGAGGGGGCCCGCGCGGTGGCGGCCGAGGTCTCCAGCCACGCGCTGCGGCTCGGGCGGGTCGACGGCACCCGCTTCGTCGTCGGTGCCTTCCTCAACCTGTCCCAGGACCACCTGGACTTTCATCCGAGCATGGACGACTACTTCCGCGCGAAGTGCCGGCTGTTCGACGCCGGGGCGGACCCGGGGTCGGCGGTGCGACCGGCGGAACGCGCCGTGGTCGTGGTCGACGACGAATGGGGCCGCCGACTGGTCGGGATGCGCCCGGACGCGGTCACCGTCTCCGCCGAGGCCGGGACCGACGCCGACTGGACGGCGGGGGAGTCCACGACCACCGAACGCGGTACCCAGACGTTCACCGTGCACGGTCCCCGCGGGCTGACCGTCGACGTGGAACTGCCAACGCTCGGCCGGTTCAACGTCGCCAACTCCCTCGTGGCGCTGGCTGTCGTCGACGCGCTCGGCGGGGACGTTCCGTCCGCTGCCGCGGGCCTGTCGGACGTCCGGGTCCCCGGGAGGCTCGAGCCCGTCGTGCGGGGGCAGGACTTCAGGGTCCTCGTCGACTACGCGCACAAGCCCGGGGCCGTCGCGGCGGTGCTCCGGTCCGTCCGTGCGCAGACCGACGGACGCGTCGCCGTCGTCCTCGGCGCCGGTGGCGACCGCGACCCCGGCAAGCGGCCGCTCATGGGCGCCGCCGCCGCCGAGGTGGCGGACCTGGTCGTGGTGACCGACGACAACCCGCGCAGCGAGGACCCGGCGGCGATCCGGGCTGCGGTCCTCGCGGGCGCCGAGGAGGCCGCCCGCGAGGGCACCAGGATCGAGGAGGTGGGCGACCGCGGCGCCGCGATCGCCACCGCGATCGACTGGGCCCGGACCGGGGATGTGGTGGTGATCGCCGGCAAGGGCCACGAGACCGGTCAGGAGAGGAACGGGACGGTGTTCCCGTTCGACGATCGCACCCGAGCCGCGGAAGAACTCGTCAGACGACTCGGATACGCCGCCCCCACGGGCGAGACGGAGGACAGCGCACCATGATCGACCTCACCCTCGGCGAGATCGCCGGGATCGTCGGCGGTCGCCTGGTCGGTGGTGACCCCGCCTCGCCCGTCACCGGATCGGTGGAGTTCGACTCCCGCCGGACAGAGCCGGGAGGCTTGTTCCTGGCCCTGCCCGGAGAACGCGTCGACGGTCACGACTTCGTCGCCCGCGCCCTCGACGCCGGGGCAGCCGCGGCGCTCGTCGCCCACGAGGTGGACGGGGTGGACGGCCCCCAGATCGTCGTTCCCCCGGTCGACTGGAAGCAGACCAATGCGATGGCGCTGGCCGCCGACACCGACGGCTCCGGCGCGTCGGTGCTCGCCGCGCTCGGCGCCCTGGCCCGCGCGAGCGTCGACCGGCTCGTCGCCGACCACGGTCTCGTCGTCGTGGGGGTGACCGGGTCGTCCGGCAAGACCAGCACCAAGGATCTCATCGGCGCCGTGTTGTCCGCGGCCGGCACGGTCGTTGCGCCGCCCGGGTCGTTCAACAACGAGATCGGGCACCCCTGGACCGCGTTGCGGGCCGACGAGGACACCGATTTCCTCGTCCTGGAGCTCAGCGCCCGGGCACCCGGCAACATCCGTGAGCTCGCGGCGCTCGCGCCACCGCGCATCGGCGTCGTGCTGAACGTCGGGACCGCCCATCTCGGCGAGTTCGGTTCGCGTGAGGTGATCGCCGCCACCAAGGGCGAGCTCGTCGAGGCGCTGCCCGACGCCGCCCACGGCGGGGTCGCCGTCCTCAACGCGGACGACGAGCGGGTCTCGGCCATGGCCGCGCGCACCACCGCCGAGGTGGTCTCCGTCGGAGTGGGGGGATCCGCGGACGTCCGCGCGGAACAGGTCCGGCTCGACGACGAGGTACGCGCCTCCTTCCGGCTGGTCACCCCGCGGGGTGAGGCCGAGGTGGCGCTCCGTGTGCACGGGGAACACCAGGTGGGCAACGCACTGTCGGCGGCCGCGGTGGGGCTCGCGTGCGGGATGGGGGTCGAGCAGGTGGCCGCGGCGCTGGGCACGGCCGAGGCGGCCTCCGTCCGCCGGATGGACGTGCGGACGACCGCCGACGGCGTCACCGTCATAAACGACTCGTACAACGCCAACCCCGATTCGATGCGGGCGGCGCTCAAGTCTCTCGCCGTGATGGCCCGCTCCGGCGGTGGCCACCGTCGGACCTGGGCGGTGCTGGGGGAGATGGCCGAACTCGGCGAGGACTCGGTCACCGAACACGACCTGCTCGGTCGCTTCCTGGTCCGGTTGGACGTGTCCCAGCTGGTGGTCGTGGGCCTGGGCCGTCCCCAGCGCGCGATGTTCCAGGGCGCGATCCAGGAGGGTTCATGGGGTTCCGAGGCGGAGCACGTGGCCACCGCAGAGGAGGCCGTGGCGATCCTGGACGAGCGCGTCGAGCCGGGCGACATCGTCCTGGTCAAGGCCTCGGCCGCCGTCGGTTTGTGGAGCGTCGCGGAGCACCTGCTCGCGGCGCGTGGTGAGGAGAACCAGTAATGACCCAGATCATGATCGCAGGCATCGTCGCCTTCGTCGTGAGCATCTTCCTCACACCGCTGCTCATCATCTACTTCCGCCGTCGCGGTTACGGCCAGGAGATCCGGCTCGAGGGGCCGCAGTCCCACATGAGCAAGCGGGGCACGCCCAACATGGGCGGCCTGGCGATCCTCGCCGCCGTCTGGCTCGGGTACATCGTCGCCGGGATCGTCGGTCAGATCACCGTCGGCGGGGGCGGGTTCACCGCCTCGGTGCTGCTCGTGCTCGGCCTCGCCACGGCGCTCGCGGTGGTCGGGATGATCGATGACGGCCTCAAGGTCTTCAAACGCCACAACAAGGGTCTGGGCATCCTGTCCAAGACCGCGGGCCAGGTGCTCGCCGCCCTCGCGTTCGGCATCCTCGTGCTGCAGTTCCGCAACGTCGACGGGCTCACCCCGGCCAGCACGTCGTTGAGCTACGTGCGGGACTTCGTCGCGGTGACCTTCCCCGTCGTCGTCTTCCTGATCTTCATCGTCTTCCTCGTCTACGGCTGGTCCAACGCGGTCAACTTCACGGACGGGCTCGACGGCCTGGCCGCCGGGTCCATGGCGATGGTCATGGGCACCTACGTGGTGTTCACGTTCTGGCAGTTCCGATACTCCTGCTTCTCCACCGCGGAGGGCGTCGACCTGTCGGGCTGCTACCAGGTGCGCGACCCGCTCGACATCGCGGTGCTGTGTTCGGCCGCGCTCGGCGCGTGCCTGGGCTTCCTGTGGTGGAACGCCGCCCCGGCCAAGATCTTCATGGGCGACACCGGGTCGATGTTCCTCGGCGGCATCGTCGCGGGCGTGTCCGTGGTCTCGCGCACCGAGCTGCTCATGGTGGTGGTGGGCGCGGTGTTCGTCATCGAGTTCGTCTCCGTCCTCATCCAGGTGGCCGCGTTCCGCACCACCGGTCGCAGGCCGTTCCGCATGACCCCCATCCACCACCACTTCGAGAACGGCGGCTGGGCCGAGACCACCGTGACCATCCGTTTCTGGCTGCTCGTCGCGATCTCCTGCGGTCTGGCGATCGCCCTGTTCTACGCCGACTGGCTCGCGAGCTCGACGGGATGACCGAGATGACCGACACGACCCATTCCACGCGACCGACCGACACCGCAGCCGGGTCCGGGCCCGACGTGCGCGAGCTGTCCGGCGCGCGGGTGCTGGTCCTGGGCGCGGGCGTGTCCGGCCCGGGCGCGGTACGCATCCTCGACGCGCTGGGCGCAGACCCCGTCGTGGCGGATTCCCGGCCCGAGGCCATCGCCCGGCTGCGCGAGGCGCTGCCGGACGGCGTCGGGTGTGCGGGCGTGGACCTCGACCGCGCCGCCGAGCTCCTCGACTCCTCCGGCGGCCCCGGTCGCGTCGACCTCGTGATCACCAGCCCCGGCTGGCGGCCGGACTCACCGTTGCTGCGGGCTGCCGCCGACGCCGGGGTACCGGTGTGGGGGGATGTCGAGCTGGCCTGGCGGGCCGACGTCGCCGAGCTGTTCGGGCCGCGGCGGACCTGGCTCGCGGTGACCGGTACCAACGGCAAGACCACCACCACCTCGATGCTCGAGGCGATCTGCCTGGAGGCGGGGATGGCCGCACGGGCCTGCGGCAACATCGGGCTGCCCGTCACCGACGTGCTCCTGGCCGAACCCCGAGTCGACGTGCTGGCGGCCGAGTTGTCCAGCTTCCAGCTGCACTGGGCGCCGAGCTGCCGCCCGGACGTCGGGGTGGTGCTCAACGTCGCCGAGGACCACCTCGACTGGCACGGATCCATGGACGCCTACGCCGCCGCCAAGGCCCGGGTCCTCACCGGTCGGGTGGCCGTGGCCGGCGCCGACGACGAGATCGCCGCGCGGCTTCTCGCCGACGCTCCCGCCGCGACGCGCATCGGGGTGCGCCTCGGCGCGCCCGGTGCCGGGGAGTGCGGCGTGGTCGACGGTGTCCTCACCGCGCGGATCGGCGCGGAGGGCAGCGATCCGGATGGAGGCGGTCCGGATGGCAGCGGTCCTGAAGGCAGCGACGACGAGGTGGCGCTGCTGCCCGCCGCGGACGTCCGCCCGGCCGGGCCCGCGGGCGTCCTCGACGCCCTCGCCGCCTCGGCCGTCGCCCTCTCCGTGGGCGCGCGACCCGAGCACGTCGCCGCGGCCCTGCGCTCGTTCAAGGTGGGCGCGCATCGGGCGGAGCCGGTCGACACCGTCGACGGGGTCACCTACATCGACGACTCCAAGGCCACCAACCCGCACGCCGCCCGGACCTCGCTGCTCGCGGGCGGGAAGATGGTGTGGATCGCGGGCGGCCTGCTCAAGGGCGCCGACGTCGAGCCACTGGTCGCCGAGGTCGCCGACGTCCTGCGCGGGGTGGTCCTCATCGGACGCGACCGCGGGCGGATTGCCGAGGCATTGGCCCGACACGCGCCGGCGGTGCCCGTGGTCGAGCTGGCCTCGGGAGACGATGACGATGCCGCGGGTCCCGACGAGCCGCAGCAGACGATGGACCGGGCGGTCGCCGAGGCCGCACGGATGGCCACCGGTGGCGACACGGTGTTGCTCGCCCCCGCGGCCGCGTCGATGGACATGTTCACCGACTACGGCCACCGCGGGCGGAGCTTCGTCCTCGCCGTGGGCCGCGTGGCCGGGAGGTAGGGCGATGGCAACCGACGACACCACGAACGAGGCACGGCCGGACCTGCTCGGGCGCATCGCGGCGCCCCTGGCCGCCATCAGCCGCGCGCCCCTGACCTCGTACCACGTGGTGATGGTGGTCACCGCCCTGCTCACCGTCATCGGCCTGGGCATGGTGCTGTCCAGCTCCAACGTGCTCGCCTTCTCCGGCGGCGGCACGCCGTTCGACATCTTCCTGCGCCAGGCACTGTTCGTCCTCATCGGCGGGGTCGGCTTCGTCACGGCGCTGCGCATCCGGATCGAACTGGTCCGCGCCGCCGCGCTCCCGCTGCTGCTGGTCGCGATCGGACTGCTCGTGGCCGTGCTGATCCCCGGGGTCGGATCCGAGGTCAACGGGTCGAAGGGCTGGATCGACCTCGGCCTGTTCTCGATCCAGCCCGCCGAGATCGCCAAGTTCGCCTTCATCCTCTGGGCGTGCTCGGTGGTCGCCAAGCGCATCCGGACGGGGTACTGGCTCGATCTGCTCTTCCCGGCCGTGGTCGGCTATCTCGCCGTGGCGGTCCTCGTCGTCGTCGCCCCCGACCTGGGCATGGCCACCGCGGTGACCATCGCGTTCCTGTGCGTGCTGTGGTTCTCCGGGTACCCCACCCGGCACTTCGTGTGGGTGATCGCGGTCGGCGTCGTGGTGTTCGGTGTACTCGCCGTCGCGTTCGCCTACCGTTTCGAGCGGATCCGCACCTACCTCGACACCTTCCGGGGTGACTTCTCCAACCCCCAGGGCGCGGCCTACCAGTCCTACCAGGGCATGCTCTCCCTGGCAGACGGCGGATTGTTCGGCGTCGGACTGGGGCAGTCCAGCGCCAAGTGGTTCTACCTCCCCGAGGCCACCAACGACTTCATCTTCGCGATCATCGGCGAGGAACTCGGCTGGTTCGGTGCCGCCGTCGTGGTCTCGCTGTACCTCACCCTCGGGTGGGTCGGCATGCGGGTCGCACTGCGGTCGGTCGACCCGTACCGCCGCCTGCTCGCCGGGACCATCACCGCGACGATCGTCATCCAGGCCTTCATCAACATCGGCTACGTCGTGGGCCTGCTGCCGGTGACGGGTCTGCAGCTGCCGCTCATCTCCAACGGCGGCACCTCGGCCGTGGTCACCCTGACCTCGCTCGGGTTGCTCGCCAACTGCGCACGGCACGAGCCGGAGGCCATCTCCGCGATCCTCAGCTCCCCGGCGCGGCGGCGTCGCCGCTGGCTCTCACTGCCGGACCCGCGGCCCTACACGCCCGAGCGCCCGGTCCCGGCCTCCGCCACGCCCGGCCGGTCCAGCGCCGGCACCCGTCGGTACGGGGACCCGGTGACCCGGCCGCAGCCGACGCGCAGCGGCGGACCCGCGCCGCGGGACCGGTCCGCGGGCGGTCGCCGCACGGCCCAGCCCGCCCCCGTCCCGCGCCCGCCCCGGGGCGCCCCGCGGCCGCCGGCGTACGAGACGATGCCCATCCCCGCCGAGGCCGCCCGTGACCGGCGCCGCGGTGCCACCGCGATGACCGGGCGCACCGCCCGACCCGTGCGCGGACGCGAGGCCGAGCGTCGCCAGCCGCGTCGCCCCGCGCCCGACGCGGGCACCCGGCAGACGCCCGGTGTCTCCCGGCCCAGCCCGATCCACCGGGGGCGGGAGCGATGACCGCCCCACGGACCGGCGGACCGTCCGTCCTCGTGGTCGGCGGCGGCACCGCCGGGCACATCGAACCGGCCCTCGCCGTCGGTGAGGCGGTCACCGCCCTCGACCCGACCGCCCGGGTCACCGCGGTGGGCACACCCCGCGGCCTCGAGACCGAACTGGTCCCGCGGCGGGGTGTCCCGCTCGAACTGGTGGACCCCGTCCCGTTGCCGCGCACGATCGGCGGCGACCTGGTCCGGCTGCCCGCCAGGCTCGTCCGCGCGGTGCGGGGTGCCCGCGAGGTCCTGCGACGCACCGAGGCGGACGTCGTGGTGGGGTTCGGTGGCTACGCCTGCGTGCCGGTGTACCTCGCGGCGGCGGCACCGATCAGCCGCCCGGGATCCCGGGGGCGTCGCCGGATCCCGATCGTCGTCCACGAGGCCAACTCCCGCGCCGGCATCGCCAACAAGCTCGGCGCCCGCTTCGCCGTCGCCACTCTGGCCGCCGTGTCCGGCTCGGGCCTGGACGCCCGCGTCGTGGGCAACCCCGTCTCGCGTTCCGTGGCCACGCTCGACCGCGCCGCCCTGCGCGCCGAGGCCCGGGAGTTCTTCGGACTCGACCCCGCCGCGCCGACCCTGTTGGTGGTCGGGGGCTCCCAGGGCGCGCGCTCGCTCAACACCGCGATGGCGGGCGTCGCCGAGGAGTTCTCCCGGGCCGGGGTGGCCGTCCTGCACGCCGTGGGCCCCAAGAACGTCGCCGACGCCCCCCGGGTGCCCGGTGGCGGCGCCCCGTACGTGACCGTGCCCTACGTGGACCGGATGGACCTGGCCTACGCGGCCGCCGACCTCATCCTGTGCCGGTCGGGCGCCATCACCGTCGCCGAGGTCTCCGCCGTCGGACTGCCCGCGGTGTTCGTCCCGCTCCCGCACGGCAACGGCGAGCAGGCCCTCAACGCCCGCGACCTGGTCTCCGGCGGGGCCGCGCTCCTCGTGGAGGACGGCGCACTCACCCCCGACTACCTGCGGACCGAGGTCCTGCCGCTCCTACTGGACCGCGGCCGCCTGTCCTCGATGTCCACCGCCGCCGTCAGCGGCGGCTCCCGAGACGCGGCGGAGGTCGTGGCGCGGATCGCGCTCGACGCCGCCGGAAAGGCCCCTCGTTGACCGATCACACCCCGCCGACCCCGTCCGTCCCGCCGACCACGGCGTCCGTCGATGACGTCCCCTCCACTCTCACCCGCGTCCACATGATCGGGATCGGCGGCGCCGGCATGTCCGGAGTCGCCCGGATCCTGCTCGACCACGGCGTCGCGGTCTCTGGCAGTGACGCCCGTGACTCGGCGGACCTCCGGGCGCTGGCCGACCGGGGGGCGATCGTGCGGGTGGGGCACAGTGCCGAGAATCTCGAGGCCCTCGGCGCACCGCCGGAGATCGTCGTGATCTCCAAGGCCGCCATCCCCGCCGACAACCCCGAGCTGGCGGCGGCCGGGGCGGCGGGGATCCCCGTCGTCACACGCTCGCAGGTACTGGGGCACCTGGCACGGTCTGGCCGCTCGGTCATGGTCTGCGGGACACACGGCAAGACCTCGACGACCTCGATGCTCATCGCCGGCATGCTCGCCGCCGGGTCCGACCCGTCGTTCGCGGTGGGCGGCACCGTCCTGCAGTTCGGCACCAACGCCCGGGGCGGGAACGACCCGGTGTTCGTCGCCGAGGCCGACGAGTCCGACGGTTCGCTCGTCCACTACGAGCCCGACGTGGTGATCCTCACCAACGCCGAGCCCGATCACCTCGACCACTTCGGCACCGCCGAGGCCTACTACGAGGTGTTCGACACCTTCCTGGCCCGCATCCCCGCGACCGGGGCGCTGGTGGTGTGCCTGGACGACCGGGGCGCCGCCGAACGCGCCCGGCGGGCCGCGGCGGCCGGCGTGCGCGTGCTGGGGTACCGGACCGCGAACGGACCGGCCACGGACCTGCCCGTGGCGGGCGAACTCGCGGACATCATCGTCGACTCCGCCGGCACCCGCGCCGACCTCACGCTCGACGGCGTCCCCCACGGCGAACTCCACGTCGGGACCCCCGGCGAGCACATGGCCCTCAACGCGGTGGCCGCCCTGCTCGCCGCGCGCGAGGTGACCGCCACCGGCGGGATCGCCGCGAGCGGGATCGGAGCCTCCGGGTTCGACTCCGGGGTGTTCGATGTCGACGGGTTCCTCGCGGGCCTGTCCGGGTTCGGGGGAGTGGGACGCCGCTTCGAGCCCAAGGGCGAGGCCGTCGTCGACGGGGGACGGGCCCGGGTGTTCGACGACTACGCACACCACCCGACCGAGGTCGCGGCGGTGCTCGGCGCGGCGCGGGAGATCGTCGAGACGGACGGTGGTCGTCTGGTCGCCGTGTTCCAACCCCACCTGTATTCACGGACGCGCATCTTCGCCGAGGAGTTCGGCCGGGCGCTCTCCCTGGCGGACCGGGTCGTGGTGCTCGACGTCTACGGTGCCCGCGAACAGCCCGAACCCGGCATCGACGGCGGGTCCGTCGCGCGGCACGTGACGGTCCCCGTGCAGCACGTGCCCGACCTGGACGCCGCGCTGGCGGCGGTGCTCGACCTCCTCGAGCCCGAGGACGTGGTGTTCACGCTCGGGGCCGGGGACATCACCACCCTCGGCCCGCGGATCGTCGCCGAGAGCGGTCCGTGGGGCCGGGGTTCGTGAGGAGGGCCGCGCGGTGACCGATCACCCCGGGCAGCGACCGGACGACGCGCCCGTCGACGGGCCGGAGGACGAGCCGCTCGACGAGCCGGATCTCCGGCCCACCCACGGCGGACCGGGGGACCCGGCGATCGACGGGGGTCCGGAGGCCGCGTTCACCGATGACCCCGACCGCCGGCTCGCCGCGGCCACGGTCCGCGGATCCGACGAGCGGGTCCGGCACTCCGACCCGGCGGTCCGCGCGCGGTTGCGCAGGCGTCGGCGGCGGACCAACCGCATCTACGCCGGCCTCGGGGTGGCGCTGGTGGTACTGCTCATCGGGTACATCGCCCTGTACTTCCTACCGGTGTTCTCGGTTCGGGGGATCAGTGTGGTGGGCACACGGACCATCGCGTCGGAGGTCGTGACCGAGCGCGCGGCCGTCGCGCCCGGGACCCCTCTGCTCCAGGTGGACACCCACGCCGTCGCGCGGCGGGTGGCAGGGCTGCCCCGGGTCGACCAGGTGACCGTCAAGCGTGACTACCCGTCGGCGCTGCGGATCGAGTTGGTTGAGCGCACCGCCCTGGTGGTCGTGGAGGTCGACGGTGCCCAGCACCTGGTGGACGCCCAGGGCATCGACTTCGGGCCCGGCGAGGCCCCTCCCGGCACGCCCCTGCTCACCGTGGGCGAGGCGGCGGGGTCCGACCTGCCCTCGATCGTCCGCGACCTGGCGACCGTGTTCACCGAGGTGCGCGACACGGCGGGTCAGGAGATCGGTTCGGTCGAGGTGGAAACACCCGCGTCGATCGTCCTCACGCTCGCCGACGGTCGGATCGTCGAGTGGGGCGCGGCGGGACGCGACCACGAGAAGGCCGTCGCGTTGCGGATGGTGTTGGAGCAGCCCGGGCAGACCTGGAACGTGTCCAACCCCGCCCTGCCGGCCTCGCGGTAGAGCCGCCGGGCCCGGGGATACCGGGCCACGGACATCTGTTGGGCACGACACGCCCGCGAGCCTCGTGGACGCGCGGCGCCGCTGGCCCTACCGTGTGTGCAGACGGCGGAAAAGGCCTCTGACCAGCAAGTTTAACCCTCAACTAGAGGGTGAGACTTTAGGCTCGCGGAACTTTCGTCGAGACAGCATGCAACCGAGCACGACACCCCCATAGGAAGGCCGGGCCTCGATGAGCTCACCGCACAACTACCTCGCAGTCATCAAGGTCGTCGGGATCGGCGGCGGCGGCGTCAACGCCGTCAACCGGATGATCGACGAGGGCCTGAAGGGCGTCGAGTTCATCGCCGTGAACACCGACGCGCAGGCCCTCCTCATGTCGGACGCCGACGTCAAACTCGACGTGGGTCGCGAGCTCACCCGCGGGCTGGGCGCCGGCGCGGACCCGGAGGTCGGTCGCAAGGCCGCCGAGGACCACAAGGACGAGATCGAGGAGGTCCTCAAGGGGGCCGACATGGTCTTCGTCACCGCCGGCGAGGGTGGCGGCACCGGCACCGGCGGCGCGCCCGTCGTGGCCGCGATCGCCCGCAAGCTCGGTGCCCTGACCGTCGGCGTGGTCACCCGCCCCTTCTCGTTCGAGGGCAAGCGCCGCGGAGGACAGGCCGACACCGGCATCGACCAGCTGCGCGAGGCCTGCGACACGCTCATCGTGATCCCCAACGACCGCCTGCTCCAGCTCGGCGACGCGGGCGTGTCGATGATGGAGGCGTTCAAGACCGCCGACGAGGTCCTCCTCAACGGTGTCCAGGGCATCACCGACCTCATCACCACGCCCGGCGTCATCAACGTCGACTTCGCCGACGTCAAGGGCGTGATGTCGGGTGCGGGCAGCGCTCTCATGGGCATCGGCTCCTCCCGCGGCGAGGGGCGCGCCTTCAAGGCCGCCGAGGCCGCCATCAACTCCCCGCTTCTCGAGACCACGATGGAGGGCGCCAAGGGCGTGCTCATGTCCATCGCCGGCGGCAGCGACCTGGGCCTGTTCGAGATCAACGAGGCCGCGTCGCTCGTCCAGGAGGAGGCGCACCCGGACGCCAACATCATCTTCGGCACCGTCGTGGACGATTCCCTCGGCGACGAGGTCCGCGTGACCGTCATCGCCGCCGGGTTCGACGGCGGGTCGCGCCCGGTCACCGCCGGAGCCGGCCAGCCGCGCCGCGGCCGCCACCACCTCGACGACGACGAGTCGGTCCCCGGCGCCTCCGGCGACACCGGTGGTGCCTCGGAGCTCGGATCGACCCCCCTCGACGGTCGCCGCCGCGAGGAGTCGGCCTACCCGGGTCCCGCCTCCTCGGCCGGCACGTCGTCGTCCTCCGCGGGATCATCCTCCTCCCGCCGCCGGGACGACGATGACGACATCGACGTCCCGCCGTTCATGCGGCACTGACGGCCCGACCCGTGACCGCCGACGGTACGGGGCGCGTCCGCCGGGTGGTCACCGACCGCCGCGGCGGCGCGTCGACCGGAGACTTCGACTCGTTCAACCTCGGTGACCACGTCGGGGACTCCCCGGCGGCGGTCGCCGCCAACAGGGCGCGCCTGGCCCGCCGGCTCGGCCTGCCCGCGGCCAACGTCGTGTGGATGGACCAGGTCCACGGCACCCGGATCGCCCGCGTCACCCGGCCCACGGGCGGGCCGGTCCCGGCCACCGACGGCCTGGTGACCGACCGGCCGGGCCTGGCGCTGGCGGTGCTCACCGCCGACTGCGTGCCGGTCCTGGCCGCGGACTCCGAGGCCGGGGTGATCGGGGCCGTGCACGCGGGCCGGGTCGGCGCGGTCGGCGGGATCGTCCCCGCGCTCATCGGCGCCATGACCTCGCTGGGCGCCCGCGCGGAACGCATCACCGTGCTCCTCGGGCCGGCCGCGGCGGGGGAGCACTACGAGCTGCCCCCGGAGATGGTGGGCGAGGTCGAGGCCGCCCTCCCCGGCAGTCGCGCCCGGACCCTCGCCGGCACCGCCGGGGTGGACCTGCGCAGGGGCCTCACCCGCCAGCTCGCCGGGCTCGGCGTCACCCGCGTCGATTCCGACCCGCGATGCACGATCGCCGAGGACTCCCTGTTCTCCTATCGTCGACAGGGACGGACCGGGCGCCAGGCCAGCGTGATCTGGCGGCAGGGGTAACGGGACCGCAGGAGGCCGCCGGGCGGACCCGCCGGCCCGGAGGAGGAAGAGGGGGACATGACCGATCCCAGGGCCGAGGAACTCGCCACCCGACTGGCCGAGACCCGGCAGCGTCTGGACGCGGCCCGGGCGGCCGCGGGACGGACCGACGAGGTCGACCTCGTCGTCGTCACCAAATACCACCCGGTCACCGACGTCCTCCGGCTCGCCCGCCTCGGGGTGCGCGACGTCGGTGAGAACCGCGTCCAGGAGGCCGCCGCGAAGGTCGCCGACCTGGCCGCCGCCGACGCCGCGCTGGCCGCGGCCGTGCGCTGGAACATGGTCGGGCACATCCAGTCCAACAAGGCCGCCGCGGTGGCCGGGTGGGCCGACCGGGTGCACTCCGTGGACTCGGTCAAGGTCGCGAACGGCCTCCAGAAGGGCCGGGCCCGCGCGGCCGGCGAGCGCGAGGGCGTCACGCCCCTGCCCGTCCTGCTCCAGCTGAGCCTGGACGGTGACACCTCGCGCGGCGGGGTGACCCGTGAGGATCTGCCCGCCCTCGCCGACCACGTGGCGGGGTTGGACCACCTGCGCCTCGCCGGGCTCATGGTGGTCCCCCCGCTCGAGGGCGACGCGGGCGCCCATTTCGCCGATGCCGCCGCGGTGGCGGAAGCCCTGCGCCGGGAGCATCCTGGGGCGGCGGAGTTCTCCGCCGGGATGTCGGGGGACATCGAGGAGGCGATCGCGGCGGGTTCCACCTGCGTGCGTGTCGGAACGGCCATCCTCGGCCCCCGGCCAGTAGTTTGAGATCCAGCCTCGCGGGGACACCCGCCCGCGAAGAACACACGCCCGCGACGACCCCGTTACCAGGAAGGGCCCGGAAGATGAGCGCAATCGCCCGGTTCAAGGAGTACTTCGGAATGGCGCCCGTCGCGGCGTACGACGACGAGTACCTCGACGACTACGACCGACCCGTCCACCACGACGTGCGTGCCCCCCGGGGCATCCACGAGACGGACGACCTCGGCCCGGTCGTCCGCGACCGCCGCGACGACTACGGCTACGCCGTGGACCGGTACCCGGAGGAGCCCGCCCCCCGCGGTCGCCTCGCCGATCTGGGCCCGGCCGACGAGCGCCCCGCGGCACCGCGACGCGCCGACGTCGACGAGCCCGCCCCCCGCCCGCGCCGCTACCACGCCGCCGAGGCCGGAGCGCGCGCCACCCTGCGCGGCGTGCCCGCCACCCGCGGCGCCGTCGCGCTCGCGCCCGAGGAGGACTTCGTGGAGGACGGCCTGGTGACCGTGCCCGAGACCGTCGTCGAGCGCCCCCGTGGCTTCGGTGACGGCAAGAGTCTCGGCGAGCACTTCCGCGCCGGTCGCGCCGTCGTCCTGGATCTGTCGACCATGGCCTCCGGCGACGCGCGTCGCATGGTGGACTTCGCGGCCGGCCTCGTGTTCGGCCTCGACGGCCGCATGGAGAAGGTCGCCGACCGCGAGCGCACCTTCCTCCTGCAGCCGGCCGGCATGGACCTCACCGAGGCCGAGGTCCGCGACGCCGTCAACGGCGCCTTCCGGCGCTGACGCCCACCATCTTGACCGGAGCCGACAGCATGCCCGTGACGGCGCGACGCCGCGGGCCAGTAGGGTTGAGCCGTGCGTGAAACCCTGCTGGTCCTCTACATCATCACCCAGGTCTTCTGGTACATGCTCCTCGCCAGGATCGTGGTCGAGATGATCGCGTCGTTCTCCCGCGGGTGGACCCCGCGCGGCATCCTCGCCGTGGTGCTGGAGTGGCTGTTCACCGTCACGGACCCGCCGGTCAAGGCGCTCCGCAAGGTGATCAAGCCCGTGCGTCTGGGGCAGATCTCCCTGGACCTGTCCGTGCTGGTGCTGTTCGTCATCATCATCGTCATCCAGGTGATCCTGCGCGGGCTGATGATGAGCGTGGCGTGAGGCCGAGCCGCGGCCGCTGGTGACGCGCGGGCCGATTGTGACTAGATTGGCCACCGTTAAGGTAGTAATGAAGTCGTGGGTCCGGTGCGAAATCGCCGGGCCGGCACCCGAGACGACCACGAGGGGTATCCCATGCCGTTGACACCAGCCGATGTGCACAACGTCGCGTTCTCCAAGCCGCCGATCGGCAAGCGGGGCTACAACGAGGACGAGGTCGACCAGTTCCTCGACCTGGTCGAGACGGAGCTCGCGGAACTCGTCTCGGACAACGAGGACCTGCGCCAGCGGGTGGAGGAGCTGACCCGCGACCTCGAGAAGGCGCGTAAGGCCGCCGACGAGGCCGGCAAGTCCTCCGGTGGCTCCGGTGCCGCGCAGCAGCCGGCCGCCGCGGCGCCCGCGCCCACCCCGGCTCCGGCCCCGGCTCCCACCACCCCGGCCCCTGCCACCCCGACTCCCGCCGCGGCGACCCCGTCGCTGGGCCGCAGCGAGGACGACGGCGCCGCCAACAACGAGACCCACCTGCGCGCCGCCCGCGTCCTGGCCATGGCCCAGGAGATGGCGGACCGGCTCACCGGAGAGGCCAAGAAGGAGTCCGACGGACTCATGGCCAAGGCCCGCAGCGAGTCCGACCGCCTGGTGGGCGACGCCCGGACCCGGTCGGAGAAGCTGGTCGGTGACGCCAAGTCGCAGTCCGACAAGATGGTCGGCGACGCCCGCAAGGAGGCCGACAAGCTCCTCGCCGAGGCCAAGAGCAAGTCCGACGGGATCGTCAAGGACGCCCAGGCCCGCTCCGAGCAGCAGGTCAGGGAGGCGCAGGCCAAGGCCGACGCCCTGCAGGCCGACGCCGAGCGCAAGCACACCGAGATCATGGCCACGATCAACCAGCAGCGTGGCGTGCTCGAGAGCCGGATCGACCAGCTGCGCACGTTCGAGAAGGACTACCGCAGCCGTCTCACCAGCTACCTGGAGAACCAGCTGTCCGAGCTGGGCAAGACCGGATCGGCGGCCCCGGCCGCCTCGTCCGCGTCCACCCCGTCCGCCGGCGGCGACGTCCCGGGTGCCCCCGGTTCGTCGGACCAGGCGGCCAAGAAGGACGGCGGCCACCGCGCCGAGTGATCTACCCCTTGTGATCCACCCCGTGTGACACGAACGGTCCCCGCCCCTGCCCGAGGGTGCGGGGACCGACGTATATTCGGGGGAGGACGGGGTCGCCGCCGACGGTGCGCGTTCCCGACCCGCACCGCACAGCACCACGATTCGCACAGCACCACGATTCAGCACCACGGATTCGCACGCACCAGGAGGCACGGATGCTCGTCGCCGCTCTCGGACTGACGATCCTCGGCTTCGGCTTCCTCGTGGCGGCCGTCGCGACCGGTCAGATCGGGTGGGCGTGGGCGTGCATCGTCGTCGGGGCCCTGGGGCTCGTCCTGCTTGTGGTCGACCTGGTCCGTGGTCGGGCGGACCGCGGCCACGAGCCGCCGGTGACCGCGGAAGAGGCGGACGCCCGCACCGACGGGTAATATCGGATCCTGTCCGGCCGAGAGCCGGATGCGCTGTGATCCGGCCATCACCGGGGAGCGCTCGGAAGAACGGCGGGCCCCGCGTATCGGGCCCGCTCAGTAGAACCGAACGGGGGAGCCCGTCACAGCCCGACCCACGAGTGGGCGTCGCACGTCGTCGCCAAACGGGGTGGTACCGCGGACGGAACGCGCCAGACGCGTTCCGGATCGTCCCCGAGCGCAGGCCTGACGGCCCCACGGATGCGAACTCGTGCGGGCCCCGTACGCGAGGAGTCCGCCCAGATGAGCACCGAACCCGTAGCGACCGAGCGCGCCGACGGCGAGCCCGCTGCCACCGGCAGCGCGTACCCCGTGCTCGACCTCGCCGGGGGCACCACGTCCCAGACGCCGTCGTTCCCCGCCCTCGAGGAGACGGTCCTCCAGCGCTGGGACGAACGCGACACGTTCCGCCGGTCCATCCGCAACCGCGCAGACGCGCAGGAGTACGTCTTCTACGACGGGCCCCCGTTCGCCAACGGCCTGCCCCACTACGGCCACCTGCTCACCGGGTACGTCAAGGACGTCGTCCCGCGCTACCGCACGATGCGTGGCTACAAGGTGGAGCGCCGCTTCGGCTGGGACTGCCACGGACTGCCCGCCGAGCTCGAGGCCGAGAAGCAGCTCGGCATCACCGAGAAGTCCCAGATCCTCGACATGGGTCTGGCGGAGTTCAACAACGCCTGCGAGAAGTCGGTTCTGCAGTACACCGACGAGTGGGAGAAGTACGTCCACCGTCAGGCCCGCTGGGTGGACTTCGAGAACGACTACAAGACGCTCGACATCGACTTCACCGAGTCCGTGTTGTGGGCCTTCAAGCGGTTGTACGACAAGGGCCTGATCTACAAGGGCTTCCGCGTGCTCCCGTACTCGTGGTACGAGCAGACCCCGCTGTCCAACCAGGAGACCCGCCTGGACGACGCCTACAAGATGCGGCAGGACCCGGCCGTCACCGTGGGGCTGCCGCTGGAGGCCCCGCAGGACAGCCCGTTCCACGGCGCCGAGGCGCTGGTGTGGACCACCACGCCCTGGACCCTCCCGTCCAACCTCGCCGCCGCCGTGCATCCCGAGATCGACTACTCGGTGGTCCGGGTCAACTCCGGAGAGTTCGCCGGCCGACTGTTCGTCCTGGCCGAGGCCCGCCGCGGCGTGTACGCCGCCGAGTTCGGCGACGACGCGGAGGTCGTGACCACCGTCAAGGGCTCCGAGCTGGTGGGACTGCGCTACACCCCGCCGTTCGACTTCTTCGCCGGGCACGCCGGCGCCCACGTGGTGCTCTCGGCCGACTACGTCACCACCGAGTCGGGTACCGGCGTCGTGCACCTCGCACCCGCCTTCGGTGAGGAGGACAAGGACGCCTGCGACGCCGCCGGGATCGAGCTCGTCATCCCCGTGGGCCCGGACGGCAAGTTCACCTACGAGGTCCCGCCGTACGCCGGCCAGCTCGTCTTTGACGCCAACGCGCCGATCTCCCGCGACCTGCGGGCCGACGGCCGGCTGATCCGCCACGAGACCATCGAGCACTCCTACCCGCACTCGTGGCGTTCCGGGCAGCCGCTCATCTACATGGCGTTGCCGGCGTGGTTCGTCAAGGTCACCGCGTTCCGGGACCGCATGGTCGAGCTCAACCGCGAGCACATCACCTGGATGCCGGAGCACGTCCGCGACGGGCAGTTCGGCAAGTGGCTCGAGGGCGCCCGCGACTGGAACATCAACCGCAACCGCTACTGGGGGGCGCCGATCCCGGTGTGGGAGTCCGACGACCCCGCCTACCCGCGCGTCGACGTCTACGGGTCCCTCGACGAGCTGGAGGCCGACTTCGGCGTCCGGCCCACCGACCTGCACCGCCCGTACATCGACGAGTTGACCCGACCCAACCCCGACGACCCGACCGGCAAGTCCACGATGCGCCGCATCCCGGACGTGTTCGACTGCTGGTTCGAGTCCGGCTCGATGCCGTTCGCCCAGGTCCACTACCCCTTCGAGAACAAGGAGTGGTTCGAGACCCACAACCCGGGCGACTTCATCGTCGAGTACAACGGCCAGACCCGCGGCTGGTTCTACACGCTGCACGTGCTGGCGACCGCGCTGTTCGACCGCCCGGCGTTCACGCACGTCGCCGCCCACGGGATCGTCCTGGGCAACGACGGCCTCAAGATGAGCAAGTCCAAGGGCAACTACCCGGACGTCAACGAGGTCTTCTCCCGCGACGGCTCGGACGCCATGCGCTGGTTCCTCATGAGCTCGCCGATCCTGCGGGGCGGCAACCTCGTGGTGACCGAGCAGGGCATCCGCGAGGGCGTCCGCCAGGCCATGCTGCCGCTGTGGAACACCTACAGCTTCTTCCAGCTGTACGCCGCCCGGCGGGCCACCTGGCGCACGGACTCCCCGCACGTACTGGACCGCTACATCCTGTCCCGTCTGGCCTCGACCCGCGACGCCATGACCGACGCACTGGACGCCACCGACATCGCCGCGGCCTGCGACGAGCTGCGCCTGTTCGCGGACGCCCTGACCAACTGGTACGTCCGCCGGTCGCGCTCGCGCTTCTGGGCCGGCGAGGACAGTGGCCAGGATTCCCGCGACGCCTTCGACACCCTCTACACGGTGCTCGAGACCACCATGCGCCTCGCGGCCCCGCTGCTGCCGCTGATGAGCGAGGTCGTGTGGACCGGCCTCACCGGCGAGGAGTCGGTGCACCTGGTGGACTGGCCGACCGCCGACGAACTGCCGGGGGATGAGGGCCTGGTCGAGGCGATGGAGGCGGTGCGCGACGTGTGCTCGACCGTGTCCTCGATCCGCAAGGCCAAGCACCTGCGCGTGCGCCTGCCGCTCAACTCGCTCACCGTCGCGATGCCCGACGCCGGGCGGCTCCAGCCGTTCACCGGGCTCATCGCCGACGAGGTCAATGTGCGCGAGGTGCGCCTCACCAGTGACGTGGCCGCCCACGGCCGGATGGAGCTGGCGGTCAACGCGCGCGCCGCCGGGCCGCGGCTGGGCAAGCAGGTCCAGGCCTGCATCAAGGCCGCGAAGTCCGGCGACTGGACCGAGACCGACGGTGTCGTGGTCGCCGGCGGCGTGGAGCTCCAGGAGGGTGAGTACGAGCACCGGCTCGTGGCCGCCGATCCCGAGTCCACGGCGGCGCTGCCCGGCGGTGCCGGTCTGGTCGTGCTCGACCTGACGGTCACGGAGGAGCTCGAGGCCGAGGGCTGGGCCAAGGACCGGATCCGGGAGATCCAGGAGGCCCGCCGCGGCGCCGGGTTCGACATCTCCGACCGCATCCGGGTGCGCATGGAGGTACCGGCCGCCCGCCGCGAGTGGGCGGACCGTCACGCGCAGCTCATCGCCGGCGAGGTGCTGGCCACCGATTTCGCGGTGGTCGACGCGTTGGACCCGGCTGACGGGACCCCGGCCGAACTAGCCGAGGGCGTCCGGATGACGCTGGCTCGGGTCTGACCGGCGGCTCGTCATGAGTGGCGGGCAGGACCGGTGGGTCCTGCACGTGGACATGGACGCGTTCTTCGCGTCCTGTGAGCAGTTGACCCGGCCGACCCTGCGGGGTCGGCCGGTGCTCGTCGGCGGGCAGGGTGGCCGCGGCGTGGTGGCGGGCTGTTCGTACGAGGCACGGGCCTTCGGGGCGCGGTCGGCGATGCCGTCGCACCAGGCCCGCCGGCTCGTGGGCCCCTCGGCGGTGTTCGTCTCCCCGCGGATGCCGGTCTACCGGGCACTGAGCCGCCGGGTGTTCGAGGTGTTCGCCGAGCACGCGCCGGTCGTGGAGCAGATCTCCGTGGACGAGGCGTTCCTCGAGCCGCCCGAACTGCGCGGTGCGGATGTCGAGCGGACGCGGCGGTGGGCCCACGAGTTGCGGGCCGCGATCCGCGAGGCCACCGGGCTACCCGCCTCGGTGGGGGCGGGCGCGGGGAAGCAGTACGCCAAGATCGCGTCGGAGTTGGCCAAGCCCGACGGGGTGGCGGTGGTGCCGCGTCGCGATCACGCCGAGGTGCTGTATCCGCTGCCCGTCCGGAGCCTGTGGGGTGTGGGCCCGGTGGCGGGGGAGCGGTTGTCCCAGTTCGGTGTGGCCACGATCGGGGACCTCGCGGAGATGGACGACGACGACGTGGCCCACGCGCTCGGCAGGTCCGTGGGCCCGGCGATCGCCCGGATCGCCCGCGGGTACGACGACCGTCCGGTCCACGAGCGCGCCGAGGCCAAGCAGATCAGTGCGGAGAGCACGTTCGCCGCCGATCTCACCACTCCGGGCCAGGTCACGGCAGCGGTGCGCCGGGCGGCGGAGGCCGCGCACCGCCGACTCCTGTCCGACGGCCGCGCGGCGCGCACGGTGACGGTCAAGGTCAAGCGGTCGGATTTCACCTCGATCACCCGCTCGTACACCCTGCCGCAGGGCACCACGTCACTGGAGACGATCGTCGCGGTCGCCCGATCGCTGGCACCGGACCCGGTGGAGTTCGGGGCGATTCGGTTGCTGGGCGTGGGGGTGTCGGGCCTCACCGACTTCTACCAGGACGCGCTCTTCGAGCAGGAGTTCGTCCCCGGGGACCGGACGGGGCCGGGTGACGACGACGAGGACCTGCCCGACATCGTGGGAGTGGGCACCACGGTCACCACCGATGGATCAGACGTGGCCGACCCCGGGTCGGGGCCAGCGGGCGACGGGGCGTCCGCGGGGCGGGAGGCCGCGGAACTCCCGGCGATCGGGGCGTGGCGGCAGGCCGGGCACCAGAGTTTCGAGACGGGCGCGGACGTGCGACACCCGGAGTTCGGGCACGGCTGGGTGCAGGGGTCGGGTCACGGCCGGGTGTCGGTGCGGTTCGAGACGGCGGCGACGGGTCCGGGCCGGATGCGCACGTTCGCCGAGGACGACCCGGACCTCGAACCCGCGGACCCCCTGGACTCCCTGGGCTGGTAGTTCGCCGACCATCCCCCGGGACGTACGCGCCCGGATCGGTCCATTCCGGCAGCGCACCCGGGCGGTTCGTGGGCGAAGAGGGCGCGCAGGCCGAAGGGGGCGCGGCGCCTAAGGGGTTGCGCAGGCCGCTCAGCTGTAGAGGTGGTAGCGCGCCCACCGTCGACGCACCTCTGCGGCCGCACCGTCACCGCCGTCACCGCCGTCGCCATTGTCACCGCCGGCACCGTTTGCAGCGTCCGCGGTGGACAGGAGCGCCGCGAGCAGGACCCTGGCCTGCCCGGACCGCAGGTACCCGCAGCTCAGCACGCCGCGGGTCGCGAGCTCGGCGCCACCGCCCCGCCCACCGTAGGTCGAGCTCGCCTCGCCCCGCGGCACCCGGGTGGACGCGACCACCACGAGGTCCGGTCGGTCGTCGGCGAGGCGGGCGACCGCGTCGGCGACGAGCGGTGGCAGGTTTCCGGATCCCGAGCCCTCGAGCACCAGTCCGCGCGCGCCGGCCTCGACACAGGCGAGCAGTGCGACCGCGTCCGCGCCGGGCGGGCAGGCGACCACGTCGACCCGGGTGTCGGCGAACCGGGCCCGGGCGGGCAGGGTGGGGCGTTCGAGTTCCGGGGGCAGGTCCTCGACCGGGTGCTCGGGTGAGTTGCGGGCGAAGGCGACGGGGTCGGTCGTGTGCCACTTGCGCACGCCGCGGGCCTGGAGGATCGCCCGGCCCAGCACCACGAGCACCCCCAGGCCGCCGGAGACGGGGTCCGCCGCCAGGAGCACGGCGTCCAGCAGATTGGCGGGCCCGTCGGCCTCGGGGTGGTCGGCGGGGAGCTGCGCCCCGGTGATCGCCACGGGCCGCGGGTCGTCGTGGTGCAGATCGAGCGCGATCGCGGTCTCCTCGAGGGTGTCGGTCCCGTGGGTCACCACGACCCCGGACACCCCGGGATCGGACAACACGTCGGCCACCGCGTCGACGAGCAGGTCCCACTCGGCGGGGCCGAAGGTGGAGGAGTCGGCGTCGAGAACCGTCCGCGCGCTCACCCGGATCTCCTCCGGTAACACCGCGCGGAGGCCGTCGAGCATGGCGTGCGTCGCGGGGTCGGAATCGCCGGCCAGGACCGCCCCCTCGGGCGTCGTCGAGGCGGTGATCGTGCCCCCGGTGGTGCAGATCACGATGTGGGGGGTATCGGTGCTGGTCTCGGCGTTGGTCACCCGGTCCACAGTGCTGGGCTGACGGCCCGTCGTCAACCATCCCGGCCGCCGACGATGGAACAATGGCGCATCAGTGTTCGTTGGGCCGGTGACCCGGCCCGCCAGCCATGACCAGCTCGGTACCGCATGCCCGGTGCCGAACATCTCGACGAAAGGACCCCGTGTGAGCCTTCGACGCACCATCGCCGCCGTCTCCCTGTCCGCCTTCGCCCTGGGCGGCCTCGCCGCCTGTGGAGGCGGGGAGGACGGCGGGCGTGAGACCGCCCCCGCGCCCACCACGAGCGCGCAGGAGACCGCCATCCCCACCGCCGAGGAGCTGACCCAGCTGCTCGCCCGGGCGTCCGACCCGGCGGTCCCGGTCGAGGAGAAGGTCAACCTGGTCGAGGGCGGTGCGGAGGCGCCCGAGATCTTCGACCAGATCGCCGCCCTCAAGGCCGAGCAGGGGGCCGACGTGACGATCACGGGCGCGGCGGAGGGAGACATCCCCGGAACGCTCATCGCCAACGCGGTGATCGCCCAGCCCGGCCAGGAGAACATCAACGTCCAGGCCCAGTTCATCGACCAGGGCGGTCAGTGGCAGCTGCAGAAGGCGTTCGCCTGCGCGCTCATCACCAACGCCGGTCTGGAGCCGCCGGCCACCTGCGCCGGCGTCTGATCGCGGATCGCACCGGACTGCTCGCGAGTCAGTCCACGCTGCGGAACTGCAGCACCGAGTCCTCGTCGTAGGTCGTCCGTCGTCCCGAGTCGGGATCGACGTAGACGGCCCGCGTCGAGGACTCGGTCGTTCCGTCCACGGGTAACGCGGCCCGCAGATCCACCGTGAGCTCGCCCGAGCCGTCGACCTCGTAGGACTCCACATCGAGGGTCACGCCGGGCCCGCCGTCAGAGGCGGGCGCGGCCAGGGTGGCGGCCGGGTCGGGGGCGGTGGTCGTCGACCGGACCGTGGCCACGTCGCCCTCGAGCCCGACCAGTTCGTAGGTGACGACCCGCGTCGGGGCCACCGCGTCGTCGACCTGTCGGGTGACGGTCCAGCGGGCGCCGACGCCGATCGCCTCGGTGGGGAACGCCACCGTCGCGTCCGACACCGCGTTGGCGGTGATCTCCACGCCGGCGCGTGCGGCATCGGTGGCCGCCGACGGCGCGGCCAGCGACAGCTCCCGGACCACGCCGTCGGCGCTGCGGTTCCAGGTGACGGTGAAACCGGGAGCGGTGGCGAACTGGGCGTTGCGGAGTTCGTCGACGGAGGTGAACTCCCGCGCGGTGACGGTGGCCCGCTGCGCGCCGTCGACGTCGGGCTCCGACCGCCCCTCGACGGTGAGCGTCTGCGCGGGGGTGTCGTCGGAGCGCGGCTCCGCCCCCGGAACCTCGGTCCGCGAGGTGGCGGACCGGGTGACGGCCACGACCGCCGGCTCCCGGGAGGGGGCGTACGCCAGGACCCGCCGCTCGCCCCCACCGGCGTCGATCAGGTCCACGACCGGGGCGGGGCCGGGATCGACGGTCAACTCCGGCTCGAGGTCCTGTCCGTCCTGCGCAGATGACGACCCCGGGCCGCTGGCGGCGAGGTCCGCGGCATCGTCCTCGCCGCACGCGGACGCGCCTGCCACCAGCGTCACGGCCAGCGCCGCCGCGACGAGACGTCGACCGCGGCGGGCGGTGCGGGAGGGGCTGGGGGAGACGATCGATCGCAGATCCACGGCCCCGAGCCTAGAGGGTCGCCCACCCGGCGCAGGCGGGCCCGCGGCGGGATCAGGGATACTGGTGCCCATGACGGAGACCAACGGGACGCCGCCCGACGCACCGGGGCCCACGCCCGGCAGTGCGGCACCCCAGGATGCCTCGCCCGCGAGCACCGCGCCCCACAACCCCGCGCACCACAACCCCGCGCCCCACAACCCTCTGCCCCACTACTTCCGGCACGGGCCGGTGGTCATGCTGGTGATCGCCGCGGTGATCATCCTCATCGACCAGGTCGCCAAGGTGCTGGCCGTGGCGAACCTGGAGAACGCGCGGCCCGTGGAACTCGTCGGCGACACGGTCCGTCTGGTCCTGCTCCGCAATCCGGGCGCCGCGTTCTCCATGGGTACCGAGTTCACGGTGGTGCTGAGCATCATCGCCACGGTCGTGGTGGCGGGGCTGATCTGGTTCTCCCGCCGGGTCCACTCACGGTGGTGGGCGTGGGGCCTCGGCCTCATCCTGGGCGGCGCCGCCGGCAACCTCGTGGACCGCTACCTCCGGGCGCCCGGCATCCTGCAGGGCCACGTCGTGGACTACGTGTCCATCGGCTGGTGGCCCGTGTTCAATGTCGCGGACTCCTGCCTGGTCGCCGGGGTGATCGTGGTGGCTGTGGCCGTGTTCCGCAACATCGACGTCGACGGCTCGCGGGTGTCGGGCCACTCCGGCGCCGCGGGCGAGGCCGAGAGGGACCCCGCCGATGGGTGAGGTCCGCACCTTCCCCGTCCCCGACGGGCTCGACGGGATGCGGGTCGACGCCGGGGTCTCCCGGCTCCTGGGCATCTCGCGGACCGCGGTGGCCGACCTTGCCGGCGAGGGCAAGGTCCTGCTCGACGGGCACACCGTGGGCAAGTCCGACAAGCTCACCGGGATGTCCTGGATCGAGGTCGAGATGCCCGCACCGCGGGCCGAGCCGGCCGTGGTGGCCGAGCCGGTCGAGGGGATGGCGGTCCTGTACTCGGATGAGGACATCGTCGTCGTCGACAAACCGGTCGGCGTCGCCGCACACGCCTCGGTCGGCTGGACCGGTCCCACCGTGATCGGCGGCCTGGCCGCCGCCGGGTACCGCATCTCCACCTCCGGCCCGCCGGAGCGCAAGGGGATCGTCCACCGGCTCGACGTGGGCACCTCCGGCCTCATGGTGGTGGCGGCGTCCGAGCGGGCGTACACGCTGCTCAAGCGGGCGTTCCGCGACCGCACCGTGGACAAGACCTACCACGCGCTGGTGCAGGGCCACCCCGATCCGATCTCGGGCACCATCGACGCGCCGATCGGGCGTCACACGTCCAACGACTGGCGCTTCGCCGTCACCTCCGACGGTAAGCACTCGATCACCCACTACGACACCCTCGAGGCACACCAGGCCGCGACGCTCGTGGAGGTCAAGCTCGAGACGGGCCGCACCCACCAGATCCGCGTGCACTTCTCCGCGCTGCACCACCCGTGCGCCGGTGACCTCACCTACGGCGCCGACCCGGTCCTGGCCAGGCGGCTGGGGCTCGAGCGGCAGTGGCTGCACGCGGTGGGGCTGGGCTTCGAGCACCCGGGGACCGGCTCGCGGGTGGACTTCACCAGTACCTACCCCGACGATCTCCAGCACGCGATCGACGTCCTGCGCTCGGCATGACCCTCGCCGCGCGGGTGCTCAAGGTGGCCGGCGTGGGGGTGGTGATCGTGCTGTCACTGGTCGCGGTCCTCACCGCGCTGCGCACCGAGCTGCCGCGCAGTCCCGGCGTGATGACCGACGCCCTGGGTCCCACCGACGGCGAGCGCGTCGACGACTACCTCGCCCGCGCGGCCGACTCACTGGTCGCCGCGGACGGCGGGGGAGAGGCCGCACGGGGTTCCGGCGGAGATGACGACGACGACGACGCCCCCGCCTCCGACACCGACGCCCACCGCTGGGCCCTCGTGACGGCGGGCTGGGCGTGGACGGTGCCCGAGGCGGCCGGCGTGGTCCGGGAACTGCCGCGCGTCTCGGGGCTGTACGTGCAGGTGCCGGTCGACGGGGTCGCGATGCCCGTCACCGGGGCGACCCTGGCCGAGCCGGTGGCGGGGGAGACCGGACGCGAGCCAGTCTTCCACCGCGGTCTCGAGCAGGTGATCCGGCGCCTCGAGGCGGGGCCGCCGACCGGACCCGGGGTGCCGCAGCCGTCCGACGCCGGACGGGCCGCCGCCACCTCCAACCTGACCGTCGCGCGAATCCGTACCGGGGAGCCGGCGATCATCGGGTTGCTCGCCCGCGGCACCACCGCGCAGTTGCGCGCGGTGGCCGATCAACCCTGGGTCCGCGCGGTCGAGGCCCTGCCGCCGGACGCGGTGTGGGAACGCTTCGCCGTCCGCCCGCTGCAGCCGCAGCAGGTCGACGCGGCCTACCCGCTGCCCGACGACGGCCCCGTCCCGGCCTCCTGAACCGCGCACACCCACCGACGGCGCGTGCTCGTCCTCGGGACGGCACCTGCCGGCGGGCCCCCCACCCCCGAACGGCGCACGCCCCGCGGGCCCGAGCCGGGGCGTGGCTAGGGTTGCGCCGGTGAGCAACAGGGGTCCGAGCGGGCGGGTGAGCAACAGCGAGAAGTCGGCCGCCGGCGGGATGGTCGCCGGCATCGCCGCCTACACCCTGTGGGGATTCTTCCCCGCGTTCTTCCCACTGCTCGAGCCCGCCGGCGCCGTCGAGATCGTCGGTCACCGGATCGTGTGGTCGCTCGTCGTGATGGCAGTGGTCCTCACGGTGCTGCGGCGCTGGCGCGACCTGTGGGCCATCGACCGCGTCTCGTGGGCCCGGGTCGCGGGCGCAGCCCTGTTCATCACCGCCAACTGGGGCGTGTACGTCTACGCGGTGAACTCCGAGCGGGTCACCGAAGCCGCCCTCGGGTACACCATCAACCCTCTGGTCTCGGTCCTGCTGGGCGTCCTGCTGTTCCGCGAACGGCTCACCCGCCCACAGTGGCTCGCGGTGGCCCTCGCCGTCGTCGCCGTGGGGGTCCTCACCGCCGGATACGGTCACTTCCCGTACCTCTCGGTCATCCTCGCGCTGAGCTTCGGCATGTACGGGGTGTTCAAGAAGAAGCTGCGCGTGGACCCGGTGATCGGGATGACGGGCGAGGTGCTGGTGATCGCCCCGTTCGCGACGGTCCTGCTGCTGTGGCTGGGGGCGACCGGCGCGGGCACGTTCAGCACCGAGGGCGTGGGGCACTCCGCCCTGCTGGCGACGTCGGGCCTGGTCACGGTGGTCCCGCTGCTGCTGTTCGCCGTGGCCGCGCAGCGCATCCCGCTGGCCACCGTGGGGATGCTGCAGTACATCGTCCCGGTGCTGCAGATGGCCTGGGGACTGCTCGTCGTGGGCGAGCGGCTCGACGCCGTGCAATGGGTCGGGTTCGCGCTCATCTGGGCCGCGGTGATCGCGTTCACGCTGGCCGGTAGGCAACCACGCTCCCGTCGAACTGGCGTTTCTGGTCCTGTCGGAGAACCGACCTAGACTGTCTCGGACAAGCCGTAGGAGGAATGCTGCGTGGGCGACCAGTTCGTGCATCTGCACAATCACACCGAGTTCTCGATGCTCGACGGGATGGCGCAGATCGACCCGCTGTTCGCGGAGGCGTCCAGGCTCGGGATGCCGGCGGTCGGGATGACCGACCACGGCAACATGTACGGCTCCTCGGACTTCTACAAGCAGGCCAAGAAGTCCGGCATCAAGCCGATCATCGGGATCGAGGCGTACGTCGCCCCCGAGTCGCGCTTCAACAAGAAGCGCGTGCTGTGGGGCGAGAAGCACCAGAAGAGCGACGACGTCGCCGGCTCGGGCGCGTACACCCACATGACGATGGTCGCCGAGAACGCCACCGGCCTGCGCAACCTCTTCCTGCTGTCCTCGCTGGCCTCCTACGAGGGACAGCTGGGCAAGTGGGCGCGCATGGACGCCGAGATCCTCGCCGAGCACTCCGAGGGGATCATCGCGACCTCCGGGTGCCCCTCCGGTGAGATCCAGACGCGGCTGCGCCTGGGCCACACGAAGGAGGCCTACGAGGCCGCGGAGAAGTGGCAGTCGATCTTCGGCAAGGACAACTTCTTCCTCGAGCTGATGGACCACGGGATCGACATCGAGCGGCGCGTCCGCGAGGACCTGCTCAAGCTCGGCAGGGACCTGGGGATGCCGCCGCTGGTGACCAACGACTGCCACTACGTCACCCGCGAGCAGGCCCACTACCACGAGGCCATGCTGTGCGTGCAGACCGGAAAGACCCTCGCCGACGAGAACCGCTTCAAGTTCGACGGTGACGGTTACTACCTCAAGTCCGCCGACGAGATGCGCGCCCAGTGGGACACCGAGGTCCCCGGCGGGTGCGACAACACCCTGTGGATCGCCGAGCGCGTCCAGCCGTACGACGACATCTGGGCGCCCAAGGACCGGATGCCCAAGTTCCCCGTGCCCGAGGGCGAGACCGAGGACACCTGGCTGGCCCGGGAGGTCCACAAGGGCCTCGAGTGGCGGTTCCCGGACGGCGTCCCGCAGGAGTATCTCGATCGCGCAGCGTTCGAGCTCGAGGTCATCAAGGGCAAGGGCTACCCCGGCTACTTCCTCGTGGTCGGTGACCTCATCGAGCACGCCCGTTCCATCGGGATCAAGGTCGGCCCCGGCCGAGGCTCCGCCGCCGGCGCCCTGGTCGCGTACGCGCTGAAGATCACCAACATCGACCCGATCGAGCACGGGCTGCTGTTCGAGAGGTTCCTCAACCCCGAGCGCCCGTCCGCGCCGGATATCGATATCGACTTCGACGACCGCCGCCGCGGCGAGATGATCCGCTACGCGTCCGACAAGTGGGGCGCCGACAAGATCGCCCAGGTCATCACGTTCGGCACCATCAAGACCAAGGCCGCGATCAAGGACGCCGCGCGCGTGAACTTCGGCCAGCCCGGATACGCGATCGCCGACCGGATCACCAAGGCGCTGCCGCCGGCGATCATGGCCAAGGACATCCCGCTATCCGGCATCACCGACCCCAAGCACGAGCGCTTCGGTGAGGCCGCCGAGGTCCGTCAGCTCATCGAGACCGATCCCGACGTCAAGCGGATCTACGACACGGCCCGCGGGCTCGAGGGCATGGTCCGCCAGGCCGGCGTGCACGCGTGCGCGGTGATCATGTCCTCCGAGCCCCTGCTCGACGTGATCCCCATGTGGAAGCGCGCCCAAGACGGCGCCCTCATCACCGGCTGGGACTACCCGTCGTGTGAGGACATCGGCCTGCTCAAGATGGACTTCCTGGGCCTGCGCAACCTCACGGTGATCGGCGACTGCCTGGAGAACATCAAGCTCAACCGCGGCGAGGAGATCGACCTCGACACCCTGAGCACCGAGGACCAGGCGACGTACGACCTGCTGGCCCGCGGCGACACCCTGGGCGTGTTCCAGCTCGACTCCGGTGGCATGCGCGAGCTGCTCAAGCGGATGAAGCCCACCGGCTTCAACGACATTGTGGCCGCCCTCGCCCTGTACCGCCCCGGCCCCATGGGCATGGGGACGCACTGGAACTACGCCGACCGCAAGAACGGCAAGCAGGATCTGGTGCCCATCCACCCCGAGCTCGAGGAGCCGCTGCGGGAGATCCTCGGTGAGACCCACGGTCTGATCGTGTACCAGGAGCAGATCATGGCGATCTCCCGCGAGCTCGCGGGATACACGGCCGGCGAGGCCGACGGTTTCCGTAAGGCCATGGGCAAGAAGAAGGCCGAGGTGCTGGCCGCCGAGTACGAGAAGTTCTCCGGCGGAATGTTCGAGCGGGGCTTCTCCAAGGACGCCGTCGACGCGCTGTGGGGCACCATCGAGCCCTTCGCCTCGTACGCGTTCAACAAGTCCCACGCCGCCGGCTACGGCCTGGTGTCCTTCTGGACCGGTTATCTCAAGGCCAACTACCCGGCCGAGTACATGGCGGCGCTGCTCACCTCCGTCGGTGACGACAAGGACAAGGCCGCCCTGTACCTGTCCAACTGCCGCCAGATGGGCATCAAGGTCCTGCCGCCCTCGGTGAACGAGTCGCTGACCAACTTCCTCTCGGTGGGCACGGACATCCGCTTCGGGCTCGGCGCCGTGCGCAACGTCGGCGCCCAGGTGGTGGACTCGATCGTCGCGGCCCGCGAGGCCAAGGGCGAGTTCAGCGACTTCTCGGACTACCTGGCAAAGATCGACCAGACCGCCTGCACCAAGAAGGTCACCGAGTCCCTCGTCAAGGCCGGCGCCTTCGACTCGCTCGGCCACCCGCGCAAGGGCCTGTTCCTGGTCCACGCCGACGCCGTGGAATCGGTGATGTCCACCAAGAAGGCCGAGGCGGTGGGGCAGTTCGACCTGTTCGGCGGGGGAGACACCGACGACTCCGGCGCGGAGTCGTTCAATGACGTCTTCGCCGTGCGGGTCCCCGACGAGGAATGGGATATCAAACAGAAGCTCGCGCTGGAACGCGAGATGCTGGGTCTGTACGTGTCCGGTCATCCCCTCGACGGGCTCGAGGCCGCACTGGAGGCCAAGACCGACACCACCATCGCCACCATCCACGAGGGCGAGCTCTCCCACGGCACCGCCGTGACGATCGGCGGGATCATCTCGGGCGTCGACCGGCGGGTGAACAAGAACGGCGAGCCGTGGGCGATCGTCACCATCGAGGACTTCAACGGTAGCGTCGAGGTGCTGTTCTTCCCCAAGACCTACCGACTCGCGGCAATGGACATCGCCGAGGACGCGGTGGTCCTGGTAAAGGCGCGCATCAACATCCGTGAGGACCGCGTCTCGGTGTTCGGAGACACCCTCGAGGTGCCGGATCTGGTCGTCGGCGGGAACGGGGCGCCGCTGGCGCTCACGCTGCCGACGAGGATGTGCACCATCGAGACCGTCACCGCCCTCAAGCAGGTTCTGGGGCGACACCCGGGCCCGTCGGACGTGCACCTGCGATTGGTCAACGGCAGTTCCTCGACCGTCCTGCGGCTCGACGACCACCTGCGGGTCGAGACATCGTCTTCACTGATGGGGGATCTCAAGGCGCTGCTCGGCCCCGGCTGCCTCACGGGCTGACCGGGTTGGCGGTGATCGTGGGCGCGGTGGGACACTGGTGGCTGTGACCGTCACCGATTCCACCACGACCCAGGTCGTCACCCCCGACGACATCGACGAAGCCGCCCGCCGGATCGGTGACGTGGTCCGGTGCACCGACCTCCAGATCAGTGAGCGGCTGAGTGAGCAGACCGGCGCGCACATCCTGCTCAAGCGCGAGGACCAGCAGGACGTCCGCTCGTACAAGATCCGCGGCGCCTACAACCTCATGGCGCAGCTGAACAGTGACGAGCGCAGCGCCGGCGTCGTGACGGCCAGTGCCGGGAACCACGCCCAGGGCGTGGCGTTCGCCTGCCGGGTGCTGGGCATCAACGGGCGGATCTACGTACCGACCAACACGCCCAAACAGAAGCGGGACCGGATCCTCGCCCACGGACGCAGCTGGGTGGAGCTCGTGGTGACGGGGACGAACTTCGACGCCGCCCAGACCGCGGCCCGGGCCGACGCGGAGCGCACCGGGGCGACGATGGTCCCGCCGTTCGACCACCCCGACACGATGGCGGGGCAGGGCACCATCGCCGCCGAGATCCTCGCCCAGCTCGACGAGACGCCCGACGCCGTGGTGGTCCCCGTCGGCGGCGGCGGCCTGGTCGGTGGCGTGGCGACCTATCTCGCCGAGTACGCGCCCGACTGCAAGATCATCGCGGTCGAGCCCACCGGGGCCCCGTCGCTGACCAAGGCGCTCGAGGCGGGGGAGCCGATCACCCTCGAGACCGTCGACACCTTCGTCGACGGGGCGTCGGTCGCCCGACTCGGCGAGTTCCCCTTCGGCATCATCTCGTCGATGTCCGAGCGGATCCAGGTCCTCACCGTGGACGAGGGTGCTGTCTGCACCGAGATGTTGGAGCTGTACCAGAACGAGGGCATCATCTCCGAGCCCGCCGGCGCGCTGTCGGTGACGGCTCTGCATCAGCTCGAGATCGACGAGGGCGCCACCGTCGTCTGCCTGGTCTCGGGCGGCAACAATGACGTCTCGCGCTACAGCGAGATCATCGAGCGCTCCCTGGTCCACAAGGGGCTCAAGCACTACTTCCTGGTCAAGTTCCCGCAGGAGCCCGGCCAGCTCCGTCGGTTCCTCGACGAGGTCCTGGGCCCCGAGGACGACATCACGCAGTTCGAGTACCTCAAGCGCAACAACCGCGAATACGGCGCCGCGCTCGTGGGTATCGAGCTCGGCTCGGCCACCGGCCTGCACTCGCTGCTGGAGCGGATGGACGCCTCCCGGATCGACTGCGAGCGCCTCGAGCCCGGCACCGCCGCGTACGAGTATCTGACCTGACGGGCGGGCTGCGCCGCCGTACCGACGGCTCCCTCCGTTCCGACCGCTGACACGACAGAACCCCTGCCGGACGATCTCTCGTCCTGCAGGGGTTCTGCCGATCAGGCGCGTACGGGCGAAGGTCGGGAGTCCGACCCCAGGCGCTAGTTCAGGTTGGCCAGCCCGTCGGATGCGGACTCGATCATGCCGCCGACCGAGCCGGCCTGGACTCCGGTGAGCATCCCGAGCAGGTCGGAGGACATTCCAGCGGAACCGGTGTTGGCCTCCTCGAGACCGCCGGGGTCGATGTTCCCGGCGATCTGGCCCATCGAACCCGCGGACCCGGTCGACGAACCCGCCTCGAGGCCATCGACCGCCTGCTCCTGAGAACCGAGGTCGCCGGCGGAGTCCGACACCGATCCCACAGAACCGGTGAGGGAGCCGTTGGCGCCGACAGAACCGTCGAAGAAGCCGTCGAGGTTCCCGGCGTTCTCATCGGCGATCAGGCCGGCCAGTGAGCCGAGACTGCCGAAAGACGGAGCCGCGACGACGGGCCCGGTCTGGGCGCCGGCGGTGGCCGCGGTGCCGAACACTGCGAGTGCACCGAACGCGCCGACGGCGACGGCGGTACGCAGGGTCGAACGAAGCGAGGCGGATGCCATGAAGAGTCCCCTTAAGGAAGTTGGAAGGTCTCGTTCCCCTGATGGCCGAGACTGTGATGCGCCTAACAAATTGGACGCTTGCTAAGCGTTACATATGCGGGGTGTGATTGCAAACACATTTCTGAAAAGTGTCCAGCAGCAGTGCTTTTCGGTGGTGAAAGCCCCTATGAGCAGCGCGGATAAGTCCGTTGCTTCTTCGCCTCCGGGGCGTTGAGCGCGGTCCGTGACGCCCCTCGGGTCAAGCGTGAGGATTTAATCACTGCTCTCGTGATGATCTCGTAACCACACGTGGCCGCCCGCATGGTCGCCGAGAACCATGTCCCGGCGATCATGTGAGCGACTGAGTGGTCCCGCCCCGGTGCTAGCGGTTGCCCGTCGAACCGATCGGCAGAGTTCCCTCGTTGGTTGGCGACGGAGGCCCGTTCTCGTACCCGGCGAACGCGAAGGCGTCGTCCCCGGACGTGCATACGAGGTAGACACCGGCGTCGAGCTTGTTCATGTCCCGCACCCCGTTGCTCGGCGGTCCGAGGTTGATGGTTCTTGTCAGGGGGGCGGCGCCGCTGTTGAGGGAGAAGTTGGCGGTCGTGCCGGTCTGACCCTTCATTGTCGCTTTGTAATGCTGACTGGAGATCCAGTCGCGAGCGGCGTAGGAGTCGCCGAGGAACGGCGCGATGCTTCCGGTCGGGAGAAAACCGAGAATGGGCGCCCATCCGATATCAACCGTGAGGTCGCCATCGCCCGCCCCGACGTTGCCGGTGCTGCCGAAACTGTCCTTGGGGTCGGGTTTGTAGGGAAAGTTCGCGTAGTACTGGACAGCGGCCTGGGCGACCCTCGCAGTCGTCGCCGTCGCGCCGATCCCGGAGTCGTTGGCAGGTCCATTACATGTGAGATTGCGGCCGGAATTGTTCGTCATCACGAATCGCACGCTCGCGGAATCCGGCTGGGTTACGGCGATGTCGACCCCGGGCAGCCAGGTGATGACGGTTTTCCCGGCAGCAAGGTCTCCGGGGATCACGTTCTGGGCCAGTGCTGTTGTCGGTGCCGCGACTGCGGCGATGGCCATGGCTGCCGCGGCGATGAGCGTGGCGCGTCGTGCCAGTGTCATAGGTTCTCTCCGTCGGGATCTTCGGTCAGATGGTGGGCGCGGAGCCGGTCTCGTAGCCGGCGAACACGTAGTGGCGTTCAGGGCTGCCGCTGGTGGTGCGGCAGTAGAACATCGCGCCTGCGTCGAAGTCGGTCCGGATTCCGGAGGCCGGAGTTCCGAGGGCTGCGGTCCAGTTGACGGTTGCATTACCGCCCACGTTGAACGCCGTGGCGTTGCTGACCTTGGGGTCTCCCGTGTGGCCGTTGATCCGCGCGTCGGTCTGGGCGGCGTAGATGCCCATGTATTCGGAGCGGGTGTCGCCCACCGGCTTGTTGAAGCTCCCGGTCGGGAAGAAATCCAGGAGACTTCCGAAGGCCAGGGGGTCGAGGGTGATGGGCGCCTCCACGTCCAACTCGACGCCCCCGACCGGAACGAACACGTTCTTGGAGTAGTACTTCATCGACCTCGCCACGATCATGGCTTCGGTGACTTGCCCCGGGTACTCGTTTCCACGGACGCCGGGCGTGGCGCACCGGAAGGTGGTTCCGGTGGTGTTCTGAATGGTGCCCGTGACCTGTGTGGCGGCCGCTCCCGCGGGATTGACACGGACGAGAAGGCGGTCGCTGTTGGTGATCACCACCGTTCCGGTGTCTATTGCTCCAGGAATCTGGGCGCTTGCGGCGCCCGGCGAGCTCAAGCCCACGACGATGGCGGCCATGCCGGCGAGGGCACGACGGGACGGTTTCTTCAATGGTCTCTCCTGGTACGGCACGAGGGGGCAATTCTGGGGTCAGCTGCCGAAGCGGCCGGTCTCGGAAGAGGAGATGCTCCCCAACGGAATGCTCGGGGTGTCCTCTCCGTGATAGCCGGAGTAGATGTAGTCCTGCCCACCGCGCTGGCAGCCAAATACAGCGCCCGGTCGGAAGTTCGCAGGACGAAGCCCGGCGGCGGCATCGTTCAGTTGGGCGGTGAAGGTGATTCCGCTCCGTGCCGGAATGGACACGGAACCGACCGTGGCGACCAGCCCGTTTACGCGCGCCTCGGTGTACAGCTCGCCCAGGCGGCCGGCCGCCCCGAACTCCGGGCGAAGCCCCCCGGTCATGCTGCCCGGGACCAGGTCGGTGACACTCCCGAGGCCCGCCGCCATGTTCATATCGATTAGCGCCCCGCTGCCGACGTGAATGGGCAGGCTGGGGTCGAAAGCGTGAAGGTATTTGGCGTAGTAGTCGACCGTGCGGCTGACGATCTCCGAGGTGGTGACGGTCCCGGCCGGGGTCATGGTGCCTGACCTGTCGCCGCGGATTCCGGAGCACGTCACAGCGGAGTCCGAATTGTTCTGCAGGCTCACCCCGACGGTGCCGGCCTCGAGGTTGGGGGCGTCGACGGCGACCTGAATGGTCGTGTCGTCCACGATCACCACGCTCTTGCCCGGAGTCACCCCGGGCAGCTGTGCCGACGCTGTCGCGCCCGTCCCGGATGCGCTGACGACGGCAACCGCCACCGCGAGGCGACTGAGTGTGCGAGATCTGGGCATCCGTCTAGCTCCTGGTTGTAGGTGTCACGCGTGCGGAGTGCACTGGACGGTGTGCGACCAGGCTAGGGGAAGTATGGATGCGAGTGATGAGAAACACAACCCGATTCTCTAAGTCGCCGTTAAGTTGCTGCGGTGCAGGTCTTGGTCCTATGGAGGCCCCGCGTGGACTAAAACTAATCATCGACTGCTAATGTGATGAACGTCTCAGAAAGTGCTGCAGGGGTCCCCCTGGGGTCGTCGCCATCGATCACAATTTCGTTAAGGAGCCGCGTTAATGGCCCTGTGGAAGAAGTCGTCCACCGTTGTGGCTACCGTCCTTCTCGGAGGCCTTCTAGCGCCGCTCGCGCCGCCCGCGTACGGGCAGGATGCTGCGATCGTGGTGCCGGTCACTCACTCCTGCCAGTCGATCTACAACGGCACGGACGTCGAGAAGGAGTTCAAGATCGGCCTCGGCACGGGGCCGGGTGGAGCAAACCAGGTTGTAGTGCGCTACCCGGCGCAGGTGGCTCCGGGTGAAGTGTTCACCGCGTACGTCCAGCCTGGGGCGATGACGACGGCAACGGGTCCGAACAATCAGTACGAAGCCGGGCGACTGAGCTACGACGTCGCTATTCCCACGAACGCGACGATTCTTGGTGTGGACGCCATCGGAGGCGAGATGGGGATCTCGTCGGGCAGCAGCGCACTGCGGATCGACCGGTACGACAGTCTTGATGGATGGAATGGTCCAGTTGCCCGCATCTGGGGTGGCGCTACCGTCGTCTTGAACACCAACACGACCGGCGTAATCGAATCGGGTTACTGGGACGCCGGGCTCAGGGTCAACGGGGGATCCACATTCCGCTTCCCGGAGCTGGCGCTACGCATGCGAGCCCCCGTGACCAGGTCTGGCGAATCGATCGCAGTCGGGCTCAAGGGTGCCGGGTCCCACACGCGGGGAAGTGCCACCAACGGGGCTCTCAACACCTTTCAGGGCGCACACCGGTCCGGATACACGATCGGTTCGTACTGGTGGAGCTCTCGCTTCTACTGTAGTTCCTCCCAGAACGCGTCGGCTCTCACATCAACGCTGGTCAGCGGCTCGTCTGCCCGCTACCTCGCCAAGACCACCACCGTGATGACGAGCGAGGGAGCCCACCTACCCCGCTCGGCCAGGACACCGACGCTGTCCGCGAAAGTCTCGACGACCGAAGAACTAATGTCCAACGTCCGTGCGGGCGGCGCCGTGATGAGGTTCGATATCAAGGACCTGTCCACCGGAACCGTGATCGGTTCTTCGACCGCGTCGATCAATGCCGACGGAACCGCCTCGACCAACTCGTTCCAATTCCCCGACATCAGCGCAGGAGAGATCCGCGACAACTACGAGGTGACCGCCACGTACACCGGGCGAGCGGATGACATCGAGGCCAGCACGTCCGCGCCGACGAGCTACTCGGTGGGCTACAACGAGATCAACGCGACGGTTGCCCTCTCGTCCACCAACGGGCAGCTCGCGAATGGCACCATGCCCGTCACTCTCAGGGCCAACGTCACCCCACCGTCCGGGCGCTCGTTCCCGGCGAACCTCCAGATCCAGCTGTACAAGGACGACCAGCCGCACGGTGCCCCGCTGCCCGTGCCCAGCGGCACGGGCACCAAGCAGATCGCCTTTCCGGTGGACACCCTGACGCAGGCGCAGAACACGAAGACCTACCGCTACCGCGCCGAGATCGTGCCCCTGATCATCAACGACCTGGACCGTTACGCGGGACAATCGCCGGTCTCCGTCGCTGCCATTGTCACCGGGACGAACCCGAGCTCGCCCCTGCCAGAGGGCGGCGAGGGCTCGGTCAGCCTCGAAGGATTCTTCCGCGCTCCTCAGCTGGTGTGGGATTGGCTGACCGGGAGTATCGGGCAGGGCGGCAGGTTCTCGGTGGGGTTCGCAAACTAGAGCCTGGTCGGCCCGGACACTGCTGTCCCATTCAGCCGGTCCGCACCACCGCGAACCCGAACGCCTGGCAGAACACCGAGTCGTCGTCGGCGACCGCCCCCGAGGCGAACACCGCCTCGCCGGTCAGCGGGACCCGCGACGGCTCGGTGCCCAGGTTCACCACCAGGGCCAGGGATCCGCGGTGGACCACCAGCCAGCGGTTGTCGTCGGCCTCCACGCCGCAGTCCACCCGGACCGAGCCCAGCCACGGATCACTGAGTTCGGGCTCGGCCTTCCGTAGGGCGATGAGCGCGCGGTAGGTCCGCAGGATCTCGGCATGCTCATCGGCCGCCTGCTCCGTGCGGTCGAGCACCGAACGACGGTACGTGTCCGGATCCTGCGGGTCCGCCACCGTGTCCGGATCCCAGCCCATCGCCGCGAATTCGCGGGTCCGGCCCCGGCGTACCGCCTCGGCCAGCTCGGGCTCGGGATGCGAGGTGAAGAAGCAGAACGGCGTCCGCGCCCCCCACTCCTCGCCCTGGAACAGCATCGGGGTGAACGGCGAACACAGCACGATCGCGGCCTTGGCCAGCTGCTGTTGCGGCGTGAGGTTCATCGACGGCCGATCGCCGGCCGCGCGGTTGCCCACCTGGTCGTGCGTCAGCGTGTAGGCCACGAACCGCGATCCCGACACGCGGCCCACGTCCAGCGGCCGCCCGTGCACGCGCCCGCGGAACGTCGAGAACGTCCCCGCGTGCAGGAACGCGCCCGTGAGCACCTGCCGCAGTGACTCGAGCGACCCGAAGTCGGCGTAGTAGCCCTGGCGCTCCCCGGACACGGCGGCGTGGATCGCGTGGTGCACGTCGTCGTCCCACTGCCCGTCCAGGCCGTAGCCGCCACCCTCGCGCGCGGTGACCAGTCGCGGATCGTTCTGGTCCGACTCCGCCACCAGCGACAACGGCCGCCCCAGATGCGTCGACAGCGACTCCACCTCCACCGTCAACTGCTCGAGCAGATGCACGGCCGACGCGTCGTGCAGCGCGTGGACCGCGTCCAGCCGCAGCGCATCCACATGGAACTCGTCGAACCAGCGCAGCGCGTTGTCGATGATGTAGCGCCGCACCTCGCCCGCGTGCTCGCCGTCCAGGTTGAGCCCCGACCCCCACGGGCCGTCCGCGGCGGACAGGTACGGGCCGAACTCCGGCAGGTAGTTCCCAGATGGGCCCAGGTGGTTGTAGACCACGTCCAGACACACGCCCAGACCCCGTGTGTGGCAGGCGTCGACGAAATCCTGGAACGCGTCCGGCCCGCCGTACGGCTCGTGCACCGCGAACCACGCGACGCCGTCGTAACCCCAGCCGTACTCGCCGTTGAAGGCATTGAGCGGCATCACCTCGACCATGTCCACGCCCAGTTCGACCAGCTCGTCGAGGTGCCCGATCGCGCTGGTCAGCGTCCCGCCGGCCGAGAAGGTGCCCACGTGCATCTCATAGATCACCGATCCGGCCAGCTGTCGCCCCGTCCACCCCTCGTCCGTCCAGCGGGACGGGTCGAGGCGGTGCACCCGCGACAGCCCGTGCACCCCGTTCGGTTGACGCGGCGACCGCGGGTCGGGCCGCGGCGGGCCGACCTCGTCGTCGTCGCCGGTCAGCACGAACCCGTAGTCCCTGCCCTGCTCACGGGGGATGCCGCACGTCCACCAGCCGTCCGAGGCGCGTCGCATGGGGACCGGGTCTGCGGCGGGGGAGTCCAGCACCAGCCCCACCCCGCGGGCCGTGGGCGCCCAGACGGAGAACATCTCGTCGCGCGGGGTGGCGCCGGCGGGGACGGTGGACGAGGTCGGCGCGGTCGTGGCTGCCGCGCTCGAGTCGGGCGGGGTCGCTTGGCTCGGTGAGGTCACACCGCCCAGCGTAGGGAAAACGCGCCGCCGCGGGGAGACGCGAGCGATCACCGTCGGCCGACCTGCGCCCATCCACGACCAACGGCGATACTGGGGACATGACCGACTCCCCGCCCCGCGTGCTCCGGCTCACCGCCGGACCGGACGTGACGGGGGAGTACGAGGAGAAACGCTCCAGGTTCGTGGCCGTGCTGAGACGGTGCGACGACGAGGAGGACGCCCGCGTCCTGATCGCCGAACTCCGGGCGGCGCACCCGTCGGCTCGCCACCACTGCAGTGCCTTCATCGTGGACGTTCCCGGGTCCAGCCGAATCGAGCGGTCAAACGACGACGGCGAGCCCTCCGGCACCGCCGGGACACCCATGCTGGACGTGCTGCGGGGAAGTGGCCTCACCGGGGTGTGCGCGGTGGTCGTGCGGTGGTTCGGCGGCACCAAGTTGGGCACCGGCGGGCTGGCGCGGGCCTACTCGGCGGCGGTGTCCGAGGCGGTCGACTCCGCGTGGCTTGATGGTCGCGTCGCGGAGGTCACCCGCACCCCCGCGTGGGCGGCCGAGGTCGACCACGCCGTGGCCGGCGGTCTCGAGGGGGCGCTGCGCTCGGTCGGTGCCCGGGTGATGGACGTCGACTACGGCCGGCGGGTGCGGTTGACCGTCGCCGGCCAGATCGACGTGCTCGGTCCGATCCTCGCCGCCCGCACCTCGGGCGGGGTCGAATGGGAGTCCGCGGGTGTGGCCACCACCGAGAACGCGGCCGTTCGCCCGGATATGGAATCCTGACTACATGAGCATGCAGCCCTACCAACCGAACTCGATCGAGCAGCAGAAGCAGCAGGTCCGCAAGGATGCGCGCACCACCGCGATCGCGCTGGGTGTGACGGCTGTGTCGCTGCCCATCGCGCTGTTCGCGAGCTCGTTCTTCACGGTGGTGGCGATCCTGGCCGCGATCGTGGCGATCTACAACGGCAACAAGGTCCGCAAGGCCATCTCCGGCAAGTCCGGGCAGAAGCGCGAGCTGTACTGAGACGAACCGGGATGGACCGGCTGCGACGCGGGCGGAGTCGACCGCGGCGAGCCGGTCGCTCCGGGCTCAGCCGTGGCGGCGCACCACGTCGGTCAGGTCGGCACGCTCGGCCCTGAACGTGTTGGCCGGGTGGTCGGCGTCGGCGTAACCGAACGAGATCCCGCACACGATGAGCCGGTCCTCGGGGATCTGCAGGTGCTCGCGGACCGCGTCCGAATAGAGGGCGATCGCGGCCTGGGCGCAGGTGGCCACTCCCAGTGACGTTGCGGCCGCCAGGAACGTCGACACATAGCCGCCGCAGTCCACCGCGCCGTACGTGCCGAGGCCCGCGTCCGAAGTGATCACCGCGACGTGCGGGGCGCCGAAGAAGCGGTAGTTCTCCAGCATCTGACGCAGCCGCGCATCCTTGTCCGACCGCTCGATGCCGAGCGCCGAGTAGAGCCCGAATCCGCTCGCCCGGCGGCGATCGCCATACACACCGTCATACCGCTCCGGTGCGGGAAAATCCGAGCTCATGTCGCTGGAGAGCACGTGGTCGGTGAGGTGCTTACCGAATGCGGCCGTCGCCTGCCCCGTCACCAGCTCCACCTGCCAGGCCTGCGAGTTGCACCACGACGCCGTGCGCTGGGCCATCCGGAAGATCCGGTCGATCGTCTCCTCCGGGACCGGCTCCGAGGTGAAGCCTCGGCAGCTGTTGCGGCCGTCGAGGATCTGCTCGAGCGTGGCAGCGGCGTCGAGCGTGGCGGCGGCGTCGAGCGTGGCGGCGGCGTCGGTCATGGGTCCTCCAGTGGGCGGCGGGGCGATGTGATCCCAGTCTCGCACGGTGCCCCGGGCGACGTGACAGGGGCTGCAGCCGCCTGCGCTGCCACTACTGCCCCAGCCGCCCCACCCGCACCCGCATCCGACGCCGCACCCGCCGCCGCACCCGCCGCCGCACCCGCGGCTGAGCACAACACGAGCCACGGGACCGCGGGCGATCGACTGACCTGTCGGATTCCGACTGACCTGTCGGATTCCGACTGACGCGCGGGATCCCGCAGGTGAGTCGGAATCGGACAGGTCACGATGCGTCGCCCCGGCCCAGGGCAGTCGCCGCTCGGCGGACGAGGGTCCAACGGGAGTGGCGGTGCCCGTTATCCACAACCGCTGCCGCCTCCACAGGTGAGCGTGAATCGGGCGTCTGAAACCCGGCCCGGAGCGGTGCCTCGGTGATCATCAGCGTGTGCACGAGATCAACGAACTACGCCAGATGCTGTTGACGACCGACGAATTGGTCGGCCGGGGAATGTCCAGCCAGTTGCTCAGCCGATCGGTGGCCTCCGGAGAACTGGTCAGGCTGCGACCCGGGTTCTATGTCCCGGGCACCGCCAAGGAGCTCCCGCGGGAGTCCCGTCACCTGCTGTCGGTGTTGGCGGCGGATGCTGCCCTGGGCTCGCCCGTGTTCTCCCACTCGTCTGCCGCTCTGGTGCACGGCTTGCCCGGATGGGGTCTGCCGCTGGGGCGGGTCACCACCTCGGCTGCGGGTGACAAGGGCCGCAGCCGTACGTCGCGTCTGGTCACGCACCACACGGTGGGGCTCGACGAGGAGGAGGTCACCAGAGTCGACGGGCTGCAGGTGACGACTCCGGCGAGGACTGTGGTGGATGTCGCGCTGTCAACGGGAAGGGACGCTGCGGTGTCGGTCGCGGACGCCGCCCGGCATCGTGGACTCGTCACGGACCCGGACGTGGAACTCGCGTTGCAGCAGGCCTCGGGACGAATGGGGATAAGGAAGGCCCGGTCGGCGTTGGGCCTGGTCGATCATCGGAGCGAGAGCGTGGCGGAGACGCTGAGCCGGCTGACGTTCATCGATCACGGGCTGCCGACGCCCGAGACCCAGGCGAACATTTTCGACACCCACGGCAACCGCATCGCGCGGGTGGATTTCTTGTGGCGCGAGTTCGGGGTGATCGGGGAATGCGATGGGTTCGGCAAGTACTTCGACGGCGCGGACGGGTTCGAACTCAGACGCCGACTGGCTCGTGAGAAAGACCGGGACGCTGAGTTGCTGGCCCTCGGCTATCGGGTCCTGCACTGGCGGTGGGCGGATCTCGAGCAGCCGCGTCTCCTCGCCGAGCGGATTCGAAGAGTCCTCTACCCGGCCGCCGCGTGAGCCGAGGGAGTGCGGAGGGCGCCGGGGAACCACGACACGGCGCGGCAAGACCCGTCACTCCGTCCCGCCCGCCCTGCCCGTCGTGGCTACCCATCCCGGCTGACCTGTCCGATTCTGCCTGACCTGTCCGATTCTGCCTGACCCGTGGGGTCCCGCAGGTGAGGCGGAATCCGAGAGGTCAGGTTGCGGGCATGGTGGGGTTATCCTCGCGCCATGAGTGTTCGGGTGGACGCGTGGACGTGGTCGGTGCGGTTGTTCCCGTCGCGGACCAAGGCGGCGGCAGCCTGCCGTGGCGGGCACGTCAAGGTCAACGGCGAGGCGGTGCAGCCGTCGAAGCCCGTCGTACCCGGCGACCGCGTGCAGGTCACCGGCGCCCTCGGGCGGGTCCGCATCCTCGAGGTGGTGCGGACGGTCAACAAGCGGGTCGGCGCCCCGGTGGCCGCGACCTGCTACATCGACCATTCGCCCCCGCCTCCGCCCAAGGAGGTCCTGGCCTCCCAGCCGCGGCGGGACCGCGGCGCCGGACGGCCCACCAAGCGGGAGCGGAGGGAGACCGACCGGCTGCTGGGCCGCGACTGAGAGCCCGCGGCTGAGCGCCCCGCGAATGACGGATCCGCAGCTGAGCGCCCCGCGACCGAGGGCCCCGCGTCCGAGCGACCCGGCGAGCTCGCGAGTCAGCCGTCCTCGCGGACGATCACCACGACCGCCGTGTCACTGAGCAGCTCGCCGAGATCGACGCGGCCCGAGATCGGCGACCCGTCCGGGCGGACCGACCACGACCCCTCCGGCAAGAGCACCTCGGTCCCGGTGAACTCCGCGGCGGGCAACACCGCGGTGCGCCGCCGCGCGATCATCCCGACCGCCGGCCGATCATCGACGGCCCGCGTGAACGCCACCACGTCGGAGGCGGCGGGCCCCTGCACGGGCAGCGGCACGTACGCCCCGCCGGTCAGGGCCTCCGGATACGCCCGCCGCAACCGCAGCAGTTCGCGGACCAGCACGAACTTCGGGTGTCCCGCGCGGGCGACGGCGCCGGAGCGCAGCGGCCCGTAATCAACGAACCGGCGGTTGTCGGGGTCGACGAGGGAGTCCTCCCACACCTCCGTCCCCTGGTAGACGTCGGGGATGCCGGGGCCGAGCAGCTGCGCGGCCTTGGCGATCAGCGAGTTGTCCCGGCCCGCCGGCGCGATGCGCTCGACGAACGGCCCGAGCACCCCGCCGCCGGAGTCGATCAGAGCATCGATCCACCGGTGCACGCCGGACTCGAAATCGGCATCCTGATCAGTCCACGTGGTGTGGACGGCGGCCTCACGCATCGCCTTGTCGGCGTAGTCGTGCAGGCGCGACCGCAGTTCGTCGGTCGGTCCGCCCCGCTCGGGCCACACACCAACGATCACCTGGAGCAGGAAGTATCCGGCGTCCTCGGCGGGCGGCGGGAACCGGTCGAACACGCGCGAGACGAAGTCCGCCCACTCGTCGGGGAGCTGCGAGAGCACCGAGATCCGCGCGCGGACGTCCTCGCCGCGCTTGGTGTCGTGGGTACTCAGGGCCGTCATCGCCAGCGGGGTGTCGCGGGCCCGTTCGGCCATCGTCAGGTGGAACGCCTCGACCGGCAGGCCCATCCGCCCGGGGGAGCCGCCGACCTCGTTGAGTGAGACCAGCCGCCCGAGCCGGTAGAACAACCGGTCCTCCTCGGCCTTGGCGGTGGCGGCGCCGGTGACCTGCGCGAGCCGGGTGGACGCCTCGCCGCCGCGGGCCAGCGCCCCGGCCACGAGCCCCAGCGCGGGTGCCAGCTCGGCCCGCTGCCGACGCAGCTCCCCGAGGATCATGGGCAGGGTGCCGCGCAGGACGGGGTAGTCGGCGCGGTAGAACGGCGTGCGCGCGACCACCGAGATCAGTGCTTCCCGGAGGAGGGCGTCCTCGTCGTCGTCGCTTCCATATCCGTCGTCGCTTCCATACCCGTCGACCCCGGAGCCGTCCGGCCCCACAGCGGCCTCGCGGCGCACCGCGCGCGCCAACCGCGCCAGCTCGGGCGCCAGATCCTCCTCCACGATCTGCCGCTTGAGTTCGGCGGACTGGGCGTGGACCTGGTCCTCGTCGCCGGGGCCGCCGCTGTACCGTCGGGCCAGTTCCGACAGCGGGCCCTCACCGCGGGGGTCGACGAGCAGGTGGTCGATCAGCCGCAGCGCGTCGTACCCGGTGGTGCCGTCGACGCCCATGGTGGGGTCGAGCACCTCGGGCGGGGTCGAATCGGTACCGGGCGCGAGGATCTTCTCCACCAGCAGTACACGGTCGTCACCGGCGAGTTCCCGCAGTCGACGCGCGTACCCGACGGGGTCGGCGAGCCCGTCGGGGTGATCGACGCGGATGGCGTCGACGAGGTCCTCCTCGCACCAGCGGCGTACCTCGGCGTGGGTGGCGTCGAAGACCGCGGGGTCCTCCTGCCGCAGCCCGGCCAGCCCCGTCACGGTGAAGAACCGCCGGTAGCCCAGCAGCGGCTCACGCCAGTGGACGAGTCGGTAGTGCTGGCGGTCGTGGACCTCCTGCGCGGTGCCGTCGGCGGTGCCCGGTGTGATGGGGAACCGGTGGTCGTAGAAGCCGAGCTCGGCCTCGCCGGAGTCGGTGTCGGTGGGTGCGACGACGACGAGGTCGGCCACGTCGTCCGGTGACCCCAGGACGGGGATCGCGATCTTGCCGCCGGCCCCGTTCGCGTCCTCGGTGTCGAAGTCGAAGAACGGGAACTGCGGCGAGTCGGAGCCCCGCTTCAGCGCGTCCCACCACCACGGGTTGGCGGCCGGCTCGTCCACACCGAGGTGGTTGGGGACGATGTCCACCACGAGACCCAGCCCGTGGGACCGGCACGCCGCCCGCAGTGAGCGCAGCGCGTCGATCCCGCCGAGTTCCGCCGAGACCGTGGTCGGATCCACGACGTCGTATCCGTGCGTGGAACCGGGTGTGGCGGTCAGGACGGGCGAGAGGTACACCGCGCCCACGCCGAGGTCTGCCAGGTAGGGCACGAGGTCCTCGGCGTCGGCCAGGGTGAAGCCGCGGCCGTCGGGGTCCGAGGCGGGGGTGCGCAGCTGGAGGCGGTAGGTGCTCGCCAGCACTGCTGCGCGGGCCAGCGGCGTCGCCCCGGTCGGGTCCTCGACGGCCATGCTCAGCTGACCTTGCGCAGGACGATGGTGCCCCGGTCGGCGACGCTGATGGTGTCGTCCGAGCTCAGCTCACCCGCGCGCTCCTCCAGGTGGTCGGCGGTGTCGAGGACGACCTCCCATGTCTCGGCGTAGTCGGAGCCGAGGAGGGAGAAGTCGATGGGCTCGTGGTGGGCGTTGAACAGCATGAGGAACGAGTCGTCGACGATCCTCTGGCCGCGCGGATCCGGCTCGTGGATCCCCTCGCCGTTGAGGTACACGGCCATGGACTTGCCGAACCCGGAGTCCCAGTCCTTGCTGGTCATCTCCGACCCCTCGGGCGTGAACCACCCGATGTCCTGAGGCTCCTCCTCGCCCCGCAGCGGGGAACCGAAGAACCGGCGGCGACGGAACACGGGGTGGTCTTTGCGCAGCTGGACCAGGCGACGGGTGAAGTCCAGGAGATCCTGCTTCTCGTCGTCGAGATCCCAGTCCATCCAGGAGATCTCGTTGTCCTGGCAGTAGACGTTGTTGTTGCCGTCCTGGGTGCGGGCGATCTCGTCGCCGTGGGCGATCATCGGCGTGCCCTGCGAGAGGATCAACGTGGTGAGCAGGTTGCGTCGTTGACGGTGGCGCAGCCGGAGGACCTCCGGGTCGTCGGTCGGCCCCTCGACGCCACAGTTCCAGGAGCGGTTGTGGCTCTCGCCGTCGTTGCCGTCCTCACCATTGGCATCGTTGTGCTTCTCGTTGTAGCTCACCAGGTCGTTGAGCGTGAAGCCGTCGTGGGCGGTGACGAAGTTGATCGAGGCGTTGGGCCGGCGACCGGTGTGCTCGTACAGGTCCGAGGACCCGGTGAGGCGCGACGCGAATTCCCCCAGGGTCGCGGGCTCGCCGCGCCAGAAGTCGCGCACGGTGTCGCGGAACTGCCCGTTCCACTCGGTCCACAACGGTGGGAAGTTGCCCACCTGGTACCCGCCCTCGCCCACGTCCCACGGCTCGGCGATGAGCTTGACCTGGCTGACGACCGGGTCCTGCTGGACGAGATCGAAGAACGAGGACAGCCGGTCGACGTCGTGCAGGCCCCGGGCCAGCGCGGAGGCCAGGTCGAAGCGGAACCCGTCGACGTGCATCTCCAGGATCCAGTACCGAAGGGAGTCCATGATGAGCTGCAGCGAGTGCGGGTGCCGGACGTTGAGGGTGTTGCCGGTACCCGTGTAGTCCATGTAGTGCTTCTCGTCGCCCTCGACCAGCCGGTAGTAGGCCTGGTTGTCGATGCCACGGAAACCGATGGTCGGGCCCATGTGGTTGCCCTCGGCGGTGTGGTTGTAGACCACGTCGAGGATCACCTCGATGTCGGCTTCGTGGAAGGCCTTCACCATGGCCTTGAACTCGCTGACCGCGTCCCCGGGTCGGTCGGAGAACGCGTACTCGTTGTGCGGCGCCAGGAACCCGAAGCTGTTGTAGCCCCAGTAGTTGCGCAGCCCCATGTCGATCAGTCTCTGGTCCTGCATGAACTGGTGGACCGGCATGAGCTCGATCGCGGTGACGCCCAACTCGGTGAGGTAGTCGATGATCGCCGGGTGGGTCATCCCGGCGTAGGTGCCGCGCATCTCGGCGGGGATCTCCGGGTGCGTGGCGGTCATGCCCTTGACGTGGGCCTCGTAGATCACCGTGTTGTGGTACTCGTGCCCGGGCGCCCGGTCGTTGCCCCAGTCGAAGTAGGGGTTGATCACGACGGTGGTCATGGTGTGCCCGAGCGAATCGTCGGTGTTGCGCTCGTCCGGGTTCTCGAGGTCGTAGCTGTGCAGACTCGGGTCCCCGTCGAAGGAGCCGTCGAAGGCTTTGCCGTACGGGTCCATGAGCAGCTTGGACGCGTCGCACCGCAGGCCGTTCTCGGGTTCGTACGGTCCGTGGACGCGGAATCCGTACCGCTGCCCCGGCGTGACGCCGAACAGGTAGCAGTGCCAGATGTGGTAGTCGACCTCGGTGAGCTCGATGCGCTGTTCGTTGCCGTCGTCGTCGATCAGGCAGAGCTCCACCCGCTCGGCTACCTCGGAGAACAGCGAGAAGTTCGTGCCGGTGCCGTCATAGGTGGCCCCCAGCGGGTAGGGGGTACCGGGCCAGGCTCGGATGAGCTCCGGGGCGGACTGCGTCTCGTCGTCTTGGGTCACGAGAACCAAGGGTAGTGCCTAGCGGCGTCGAGCCGCCGTTGTGCGGACAGCGGCGGGTCACCACCACCCGGTGGCGGGCCCCATCTGACGGGCGAGTTCGCCAGAGGCGGACCGGACCCACGAGCCCGAGAGGTGGTGGGAGTCGTGGTAGACGATCACGTTGCCCACCACGGCGGGGCAGTCCTCCGGGTTGCACAGGCCGTCGCTGAGGTCGAGCAGGCGAACCGAGTCCAGGCCCGCGGCGGCGATCGCGGCGGGGTTGATGGGGGAGATGGAGCGCTCCCGCGGCATACCGCACTCCTCCGGGGTGCCGCCGTCGCCGAGGCAGTCGCTGGCGCGGATGGGGCCGCGGCCCCGGTTGAGCCACGGGGTGTCGCGGATGGCGATCACGCCGATGCCCTGCTCGCCCAGCGCCCGCCACAGGTCCACGTACTGGCGGGGGGTGACGTCGGGCCCCACGACGCCGACCGGGCGGGTGGCGGTGGTGAACACGAAGTCCGGGTTCAGTCCGACGAGGGCGGCGAGCGCCTCGGGGGTCCATTGTGCGCAGCTCTCGTACAGCGGTTCGTCACCGTCGGAGACCGAGGCGTCGAGTGTGAGCGGGCAGCCCATCTTGAGGACGGTGACCACCCGGAAGCCGTAGTGCCGGCCGACCTCGTCGAGGCCGCTGATCCAGTGTTCGGCGTGGGATCCGCCGGTCAGGGCGATCGTGCGGGGGGAGGTGACGTCGCCGTACACGCACATCTCGACCTCGGTGGACTCGAAGTCGGAGATGCAGCCGTCCAGGGTGCTGGCGGGGAGGTCGTTGCCGACCTGGATGAGGGAGGGCACGTACGACACGTCGTCGGGCACGGGGACGTCCTCGAGGTACGCCCGCGCGCCGGGGTGGTCCGGGTCGGTGAGGGAGTCGACGTAGGGGACGGCCGAGCGGGAGTTGGAGGTGGCGCCCCACCAGCCGACGGTGCCCAGATTGGCGACGGCGGCGACGACGACGAGGACGCTGGCGCCCACGAACAGCCTCTGCTCACGGGCCGAACGGGCCGGACCGCCCCGTTTCCGGTCGCGTGCCGCAGCCGCCGGGGTGGTGCGTCCGCGTGCCCGGCTGGGCATCCGCACCGGGCGTTCGACGTACTTCTCGGTGATGAGCGCCAGCACGATCGAGATGGCGATGATCACGAGTCCGGAGACCACGGTGATCTCGGCCTCGCGGTCGTGGGACAACCACAGGATGAGCAGCGGCCAGTGCCACAGGTACAGCGAGTAGGAGATGTCTCCCAGGCGCCGGAACACCCGCGCGGACAGGAGCCAGGTGATCGGGTCCTTCCACGGGGTGGCGCGCTGTCCGGGCGGCAGGTTGCCGCCGAGGATGATGAGCAGGGCGCCGCCGATGGGGTACCAGGCGAGGGGGCCGGGGAAGTAGCCGGCGCCGTCGAAGAGGAAGCCGGTGCTCACCACGAGGAACAGGCCGGCGGCAGTGGCGAGCAGTCGCAGCGGCCAGGGCAGGACGATCCCGGCGAGCACGATGGCCACCAGTCCACCGACGAGGAGCTCCCACATGCGGGCGCCGGTGTCGTAGTAGTTCCACGCCTGGTTGGTGGCCTGCCCGAGGACCGCCCACCATGCCGAGGCCGCGGTCCCCGCGGCGACGACGCCCACGAGCAGCCATTTCGGTGTTCCGCGTCGGATCACGAGGCGCCAGAGGGCGGTCCCGCCCAGGATCACCGCGAGGGCCACGAGGTAGAACTGCCCCTGGACGGACATGGACCACAGGTGCTGCAGCGGCGAGATGGTGGCGTCGGCCGCGGCGTAGTCCGACGCCGTGAACGCCAGTTCCCAGTTCTGGTAGTAGAGCAGCGAGGCGACGGTCTGCTCGAAGATGGCCGACCACTGGGTGGGCGGCTTGATGAGCACGGTGCCCAGGACGGTGGCGGCGATCGTCACGACCAGGGCGGGGTAGAGCCTGCGGACCAGCCGCTTGAGGTGCGGCAGGGGGGAGAGCGGGGAGCCCGGGTCTCCGGCGCCGCGCAGGAGCGACCCGAGGAAGAAGAAGCCGGACAGGGTGAGGAAGACGTCCACGCCGCCGGAGACCCGGCCCATCCAGATGTGGAAGACCACCACGAGTGCGATCGCCAGGCCGCGCAGGCCATCGATGTCGTGCCGGTAGGCCATCGTCCCGCGGCGCCGACCGGCAGGCGCGGGAGCAGATGTGGTGGCCACTGGCGGGTACTTCCTGACGTGTCGTCCGGTTGGTCGGTGGGGCCCGGCCCGGCGTCCGGGCACCGTGCCGGAAGCCGGCGGAGCCGGGTCCGATTACACCACAACGGGTCGGCACCACCGGCGTTGGTACAGTCCGTGCGCATGACCAGCCCGTCGTCGTCGACCACTCCCGCGCGCCCGGGCGGTACGGTCGCGCACGCGGCGTCGACCCTGCTCGGCGTGGTGGGCCCGTTCCTCGCCGCGGTGCTGTTGTGGATCGTCGCGGCGCCCCGCGCGGAACTGTTGTCGGTGGGCGACGGCCGGGGGCTGCGGCTACCGGATTCGGGGGCGGACGGCGGCAGTCAGCTGCTCGTCCTGGTCGTCCTGCTGGGGTTCGCGACCGTCTGCGCGGTAATGGTGCTGTGGCGGCGACATCCTCATCTCCGGCGGCCGGCGGGCGTTCCCGCGCTCGCGGTGCTGCCGGGCCTGATCTGCGCGCTCGCCGCCGCGGCCGCCACCCCGCTGGCCGATGTGCTGGCCGCGCCCCCGGGCGATGCCCCCTACGGCGAGCTCGTCCGGCAGGCGCCGGCCGCCGGCGATCTGTTCTTCGACCGCATGGTCTTCGGGACCTCCGGCCCCGCGTGGGACTGGTTCCCTCCCGGCCTCGACTGGGTGGTCCTCGGGGCCATGATCGCGGCGTTCACCGTGGCGGTCCTGGCGTACCTCAGTCCCGCGGGGGATCTGGGTGACCCGTCCGTCACCCGGCCGTCGTCGGCGGGCGCAGCGTAGCGAACTGGTCGGTGATCCGTAGCCGTCGTTCGGCGAACGCGTACAGCGCCGCCGGCCGACCCCCCGACGGCCCCGGCGGAGCGCTGCGCCCGCACCGCACGAGCTCGCCGCGGCGGGTGAGGACGCGCTGCAGGTTGGTCGGGTCCACCGGGTGGCCGAGGGCGGCGCCGTAGAGCTGCGCGAGGAATGACAGCGTGAACTCCTCGGGCGCCAGGGCGAACCCCAGGGTGGAGTAGGAGAGCTTGGCCGCCAGCCGGGCTCGTGCGCGGGCCACGATCTCGGCGTGGTCATAGACGGTGTCCGGCAGCTGGTCGACCCGGAACCATGCCGTGTCGGTGGGGATCGCCGGGTCCGCGTCGCTGGGCAGGACTCCGAGGAAGCCGGAGGCGAACACGCGCCGGCCGGGGATGCGGGCGGGGTCGGAGAACTCGGCGACGGACTCCAGGTGGCTCAGTGATCGGACGTCGACCTTCTCGGCGAGTTGCCGGGTGGCGGAGGCGGGGAGGTCCTCGTCGTCGCGGACCTCGCCACCGGGTAGAGCCCACCTGCCGGCGGCCGGCCCGAGGGAGTGTTGCCACAGCAGGACGTGGAGCGCGGGAGCGGCGGCCCCGGGGACCGGCCGCACCTGGGTCACCACGACGAGGACCTCGTGACCGGTGTTACACTGCATCATGTTTTCGATTGTAAGTCGAAAACGACCGGCCGGTGGTTTGCCGGTCCGCACCGATTCACCCGGGAGGGGGCAGCGATGAGCACTGCCACAGGACTGAACACCGCGAGCACGACGGTCGCACCGAGGCCGGACACCGTCGTCGGGCGGCTCGATTCGCCGCTCGCGGCGAAGATCCGTCACGACGGCGCGGTGTACACGGGCGTCGAGCCCGACGCGCAGTGGGCGTCCGAGATCCGCCGACTCGCCGCCGAGCGCGACGCGGTGATCCTCGCGCACAACTACGAGGTCCCCGCGATCCAGGACATCGCCCACCATGTGGGCGACTCCCTCGCCCTGTCGCGCATCGCGGCGGAGGCGGAGCAGTCGACCATCATCTTCTGCGGCGTCCACTTCATGGCGGAGACCGCGAAGATCCTGTCCCCGGACAAGACGGTCCTCATCCCCGACGAGGCCGCGGGCTGCTCGCTGGCCGATTCCATCACCGCCGAGCAGCTGGCGGAGTGGAAGTCCGAGCACCCGGACGCGGTGGTGGTCTCCTACGTCAACACCACCGCCGCCGTGAAGGCCCTCACCGACATCTGCTGCACCAGTTCCAACGCGGTCGAGGTGGTCGAGTCGATCGACCCGGACCGCGAGGTGCTGTTCCTGCCCGATCAGTTCCTCGGCGCGCACGTCCGGCGCAAGACGGGCCGCGAGAACGTCCTGGTGTGGGCGGGCGAGTGTCACGTCCACGCCGCGATCAACGGTGACCAGCTCACCGCCAAGTCGCAGGCGCACCCGGGCGCCGAGCTGTTCGTCCACCCCGAGTGCGGTTGCGCCACGAGTGCCCTGCACCTGGCCACCGAGGGTGCGGTCCCGGCCGACCAGGTCAAGATCCTGTCCACCGGCGGGATGGTCGACGCCGCCCGCGCCTCGGGTGCCCGCGAGGTCCTCGTGGCCACCGAGGTCGGGATGATCCACCAGCTGCGCAAGGCCGCCCCGGAGATCGACTTCCTGCCGGTCAACGACCAGGCCAGCTGCCCCTACATGAAGATGATCACCCCGGCCGCGCTGCTGCGCGCGCTCGTGGAGGGGGCCGACGAGGTGCACGTCGACCCGGTCACCGCCGAGGCCGCGCGCGGGTCCGTCGAGCGGATGATCGCGATCGGCAACCCGGGGTCGGGGGAGTGAGCGGGGCCGGCGCGTCGAACGTGGCGCCCGGGGCCGACCGTGACGACCCCCGCGCCGACGACCCCCGCGCCGACGACCACCGGGGCGACGACGACGAGGTCTTCGACCCCGACACCCGTGCCGACGCCCTGATCGCGGTACGGCGTGCCCTCGAGGAGGACCTGCGATACGGCCCGGATGCCACCTCGCTGGCGACGGTGCCCGCAGACGCCCGCGCCACGGCCCGCCTCGCGACCCGCTCCGACGGGGTCGTGGCCGGACTGCCGCTGGTGGAGATGGTCCTGGCCGAGGTGTTCGGCCGGGCCGAGCCGGGGCGGGCGGACTTCTCGGTGGTTCTGCACGCCCACGACGGGGACCGCGTCTCGGCCGGCGACGTGGTCGCCGAGATCAGCGCTCCGACGCTCGGGTTGCTCACCGCCGAGCGGACCCTGCTCAACCTCGTGTGCCACCTGTCCGGCGTGGCCACCGCGACCCGCGCGTGGGCCGACGAGCTCGCCGGGACGGGCTGCGCCGTTCGCGACACCCGCAAGACCATGCCCGGGATGCGGTTGCTGCAGAAGTACGCGGTCCGCTGCGGTGGCGGGGTCAACCATCGACTGGGCCTGGGCGACGCGGTGTTGGTCAAGGACAACCACGTGGTGGCCGCTGGCGGGGTGCTCCCGGCGTTGGCCGCGGTGCGGGAGCGCTTCCCGGATCTGCCGTGCGAGGTCGAGGTGGACTCGCTCGAGCAACTGGACGAGATGCTGGGAGCCGGCGTGGACCTCGTCCTGCTCGACAACTTCCCCGTCTGGCAGACCCAGATCGCGGTCCAGCGCCGCGACAAGGTCTCACCGGCCACCCGCCTGGAGTCCAGCGGTGGGTTGACGCTCGACGCGGCGGCCGATTACGCCCGCTGCGGGGTCGATTATCTGGCGGTCGGGGGCCTGACCCACTCCGTCGCGGTGCTCGATCTGGGACTGGATATGTGAGGTCCGCCCCACCGTGGCCTTCGGGCTCGGGCCACCGGCCGCGGTCCGCGTAAAGTCGAGGACCATGACGGGGTTCTGGGACTCAGGCGAGAAGAGCACGGCAGCGGAACGACGATTGCAGCGGATGGAGGAGGCGCGCCGCCGCGTCGAGGCGGGGGAGAACACCTCGCCGCCCCCTCCGCCCGCACCCGCCAGGAGCACCAGGCCGACGCGCTCCGCCCGCACCGCCAAGGCCCCGACCGTCGACCCGCTCGCGGTGACCGGAGCGCAGTTCGCGGTGTGGCGCAGTGTGCAGCACTTCTGCAGTACCGATTCCACGCCCGACGCCCGTGGCGCCGACCTCGACCTGCTGGTGGCCTGGTCCGACACGATCCAGCCGTTCCGGCTCCGGCAGCGCATCGTCGCCAGGTTGGACAACGAGGGGGCCTGGCTGCCCGTCAGTTACGCCAAGGACGGTGCCCGCGAGCCCATCACCCAGGCTCAGGCGGAGCGCTACCGGGAGGCCCGTCTCGGCGAGACCACCCTGTCCGGCGGGGCCCAGAAGCCGCTCAAGGAGACCGATCACCCGGACGAGACGGTCGCCCTGTAACCAGCCCTGACGTGCCCCGGCCCCGCCGGCCGCGTGTCAGCGGTCCCCGAGCGCGAATCGCCGCCCCTCGGGCCGCGGGCCCGTGGCGAGGACGATCTCGTCGGCTCCGGCCTCGGCGGCCGCCGCGTCGGTGGTCTCCTTGGCAGCGGTGACCTCGTCGTCGTCGCTCCCACCGGTCTCGCCCGCAGCGCTGTCCCCCGCAGCGCTGTCACCCGCAGCGCCATCACCCGAACCGCCTCCGGCAGGGTCGCCCTCGCCGGTCGCGCGGACCATCTCACCGTCGCCGGGTAGCGGATCGACGGCCACGATCGTCCCCTCCTCGAGCAGGTCGATGATCGCCGTGCGCGCGGCGCGGGCGTAACGCAGGTTGCGCAGGGCCGGGGTGTCCGCCTCGGGGGCGGACGGGTCAACGTCGACCAGCCGGAGCGGCTCGCCCGACGGTGCCTCGTAGGCCTCGCACACCGACTCGATCAGTTCGTCGAGTGCCAGGCTGTCGCGCTCGCCGAGTTTGTCGACCACGATCATGCGGGCTCGTTCGAGCGCGGGCTGCTCGGGTTCGGTGGCGGCGTCGATGGCGGTTCGGATGGTCTCGAGTGAGGTCATACCCCGAGCCTGCCAGTCCGGGCGGCGGCGTGCAGCCGGTCAGCAGGGGCGGTGGGCGTCGTGCACCTGCGGCACCACCGTCACCACCACGTCTTCGATCTTCCAGCTCAGCTCGGCCAGCCGACGCCGGACGTCCGCGAGCCGCTCGACGGTGACCTCCCGGCCGGGCGACGGGACCAGGAAGGCCTCCACATGGAAGACGTGCCCCTGGTCGCGAACCCGCGCGCCGTGGTCGTCTGCCCAGTCGACACCCGCCAGGAGGTCGTCGATCCGGTACACGAGTGGATGCGGGTCGGTGCCGTCGAACCGGGTGGGACGCGCGTCGGCCAGGCCTTCGATCGCACCGCGCAGGTTCGACCACCCGTCCCGCACGATCGACACGCTCACGACCAACGCCGCCACCGCATCCGCCCACCACAGGCCCACCGCGATCCCGAGGACGCCGACGATGGTGGCCAGGCCGGTCTTCCAGTCCGCGCGGTTCATGTCCGCATCGGCGTAGAGGACCTTGTCGTGCAGCGTCTCGGCGGGTGCGGCCTTCATCCGGCCGAGGAAGAACGGCCCGATGACGGACAACCCCATCACCACGATCATCAGCCACCCGGACCAGACCACCCGCCCGCCGATCTCCACGACCCCCAGCGGCGGCCGCTCGCCCGTCACCAGACCCGTCGCGGAGTCAAAGACGAGGAACGCCCCCATCGTCAGTAGAGCCACCGCGGCGACGAGATGCCCGATCCCGACGGCGCGATGCCGGCCGTAGGGGAAACGAGCCGACGGCGGAGTCCGCGCGATCCGCACCGCCACGAGGAACGCGATCGGCGGCAGGAGGGACAGCGAGTCCTCGATCCAGGCGGCCTTCATCGCCTGCGACTGGCCGGACACGGCGTACACCGCTGCGACGGTGACGACCAGTACCGCGAGGGTCGCCCACTCCAGGCGGACCGCGCGACGCAGCGCGGCCCGTTGATCGTCGGGCAGGTCGTCGCGCCCGATCCCCGACGCGCCGCGGCTCCGTCGGTCGTCGTCCCTCTCGGCACTCATGATGCGCCCCCGGATTCGGCGAGGTAGGTCTCCAGCGCCACCAACAGCGCGTTCTCCCCGAGGGGAGTGGCCATCACCATCTTCTCGGTGTCCCCGTCGGGGGTGACCTCGTCGGTGTACGGCCTCGTCAACGCGATCTCCTTCTCCCACGGGGAGTCGGAGGTCAGCCCGCCCACGACCACGTCGAGGTCCCCGCGGGCCATCGCCATCACGAGTTCACTCTCCGCGCCGGGCGTCCACTCGACGTCCGCGGCGTACGACTCGGCGAATCCGGTGACCAGGTCGATCTCCCGCCCGGCGACCCGGCCGTCGTCGTACACCTCGGTCCACGGCGGGTTCTCCGACACGCCCACCCTCAGCACGCCGTCGGTGATGCGCCCGAGACTGCCGTCGGTGTCCTTGGGGAGTGGTCCGCCGCAGGCGGCGCCGAGGACCGCGACGAGGACCGCGACAACGACGGTGAGAACGACGGAGTGAGCGACGGAGACGACGCCTCGGCCGGTCGTCTCCAGCGGGCCGCGGGTACGACCACGCTCGACTGGATTTCGACGGACGTGCATGGGATTCCCCACCTTCCGCGTCGACCCGTTCAGGACGAGAGTTCCACCAGCACACCGGGGATCTCGGGCAGCAGTTCGCGCGCGAGGAATCCGGTCACACCGACCCGGGCGGACAACCGCTCCCCGGCCCGACCGTGACCGAAGGTCGCCCACGCGGCGGCCTGGGCGGGTTCGGCCCCACGGGCGAGCAACCCGCCGATGAGCCCGGCCTTGACGTCACCCGACCCCGAGACGCCGAGACCGAACGAGCCGGATTCGTCCCGCCATAACCGGCCGTCCGGCGCGGCGATCCACGAGGTCGCAGTGCCGGTCACCACCACGGCCCCGGCTCGCCCGGCGAGCTCGATGGCGTGTCCCGGGGTGTCGGACTCCACCTCGTCCTCGGGCACGTCGAGGGTGCGGGCGAGCTCCCTGGGATTAGGGCTGAGGACCGCGCGCCCCTCGAGGTGCGCGAGCCCGTCGGGATTCTCCGTGACGTAGGCCATCCCCAGCGCGTCCAGCACGAGCGTGGTGTCCAGCCGGGGCACGACATCGGAGAGCAGCTCCACCGCGGCGACCTTGTCGCATATGCCCGGACCCAACACCACTGCGTCACACCCCTGAGCGAGTTCGACGATCGTGTCCGCGCCCGCGGCGGTGAGCTCGCCGGCGTCGTCCTCGGGTAGACCGACGGTCTTCGATTCCGGGATATGGATCGCGAGGGTCGACGCCACCGACCCGGCCGTGGCGATCTGCAGTTTGCCGGCCCCGCACCGCAGCGCCGCCTCCGCGGCCAGCAGCACCGCGCCCGGGGTGGACCGGCTGCCACCGACGACCAGGACCCGCCCTCGACCCTCCTTCCCGCCGTCGGGGGAGGGGAGAGCCCACCCGCGGAGCAGGTGCGGCGTGAGGACCGACTCGCTGCTGCTCACCGCGCCGCCTCCTCGGTCCCAGCCGGGATCTCCCGGGTCATCGGCTCGTCAGCTCGCTCTACGGCCGTCGTGTCCGCGTAGCGTTCGAGTTCGAGTCGCTCGGTCCGGGCGCCGGCGCGCGGGCCTGTGCCCGTGCCCACCCGGTACGTCGTCACCGAACAATTGGGCAGGGGGTCCTCCCGGTCGATCCGGAGGACCTCCTCCTCGGCCATCTGCTCCAGCGCCACGCGGAAACACATGATGACCGCCTGGTGGCTGAAGACCGCGACCCGCTCGCCGGCGTACTGCTGACGCAGATCCGTCAGTAGATAGCGCACCCGCAGGAGCACATCGGTCCAGCTCTCGCCACCGGGAGGACGGTAGTAGAACTTGCCGATACGGTCCCGCCGCTCGGCTTCCTCCGGATACCGCTCCCGGATCCCACGGCCGGTGAATCCGTCGAGAATCCCCAGATCACGCTCACGCAGCCGTTCGTCGGTGAGCAGCGCGGCACCGCCGGACCCATCTCCGCGCGCATGACCACCGACCACCTCGAGTGCCGCCGAGGCCGTGTCCGCCGCCCGGCGATACGGCGAGGTCAGCCACACGGTCGGGCGGGCCTCGGTGGGCAGGTCCCCGAGCCAGGCACCCACCGCCCGGGACTGGCGCACCCCGGCGTCCGACAACGGCGTGTCGGCGTCGCGGTGGTCCAGGTCGAGTTGGTGGGCACCGGCGGCGCGGGCATTGTCGTTGGCGACGTTGCCGACACTCTGGCCGTGGCGGACAAGCAGGAGTCCCGCGAGTTCGGTCACGGCTCGAGGACCACCTTCACGGCGCCGTCCTCCTTCTTCTGGAACATCTCGTATGCGCGGGGTGCGTCGGCCAGCGGGAGCCGGTGGGTGGCGAAGTCGTCGACGCCCAACGGATCGTCGTCGGTGAGCAGCGGCATGATCTCCGGAACCCAGCGCTTGACGTTGGCCTGGCCCATCTTCAGGGTGATCTGCTTGTCGAACAACGTGAGCATGGGCACCGGATCGGCGGTGCCTCCGTACACACCCGAGAGCGAGATTGCCCCGCCGCGGCGCACGATGTCTATCGCCGAGTAGAACGCCCCGAGTCGGTCGACCCCGGCGTGCTCCATCATCTTCTTGCCGAAGAACTTGGGCATCAGACCGACCGCGGCATGCGCAGCGCTCGCCACGGGAGAACCATGGGCTTCCATGCCGACCGCGTCGATCACCGATTCGGGCCCGCGGCCGTCCGTCATGTCGCGGATGACGTCGCCGATCTCGCCGGGAACGTCAGTTGGATCGATCACCTCCACCCCGCGGTGGGCCTGGCGGGCCCGGCGCTCGGCTACGGGGTCCACGCCGATCACGCGGTGTCCACGGTGCGCGGCGATGCGTGCGGCCATGTCGCCGATCGGCCCGAGGCCCAACACGACGACCGTGCCACCGTCGGGGATCTCCGCGTACTCCACGGCCTGCCAGGCGGTGGGCAGGACGTCGGAGAGGTAAAGGTATCGGTCATCCGAATGCTCGTGCGGCACCTTGATGTGGGTGTTCTGCGCCTGGGGGACCCGCAGGTATTCGGCCTGACCGCCCGAGACACTGCCGTACAGCTCGGAGTAGCCGAACAACGCCGCCCCCATGCCCTGGTCACGCACCTGGGTGGTCTCGCACTGGGTGTTCAGGCCCTTGTCGCACATGAAGCAGTGGCCGCAGGAGATCTGGAAGGGCATCACCACGCGGTCGCCGGGCTTGAGCCCGGTCACCTCCGCGCCGACCTCCTCCACGATTCCCATGGGCTCGTGTCCGAGGATGTCGCCCTCGTTCATGAAGGGACCCAGCACCTCGTACAGGTGTAGATCCGATCCGCAGATGTTGGTGCTGGTGATCTTGACGATCGCGTCGGTGGGCTCCTGGATCTGTGGATCAGGGACGTCCTCGACGCGGACGTCGCGCTTGCCGTGCCAGGTGACTGCCTTCATGAGCGGGCTCCTCTCTGGTCGTGCCATGCGCGTTCACGCATGCCTCCGACCGTAATAACGCAGGGCGGCCTCCGCATCCGGTAGACGTGGCCACCGGCTCGCCGCGGTCGGAGGTCAATCCAGTGCGCGTAAGACCTCCGCATGACTCGTCAACTGGTCGGCGAATGTCGTCACAACCACCTGGCGCAGTACCGTCGCCCCACCTCCCGATCCACAGGCGGTGTCTCCGCTGACGACTCCTTCGCCGCTGTCGCCTCCGTCGTCGCGCCACACGGTGGCGATCGTGGAGGCTGTGAGTTCATGGTCGCCCACGCGGAACTCGCCCAGGGTGTCCGCGACCCACCGGCCTCGGTCATCCTTCACCCGCTGTGTCGCCCGTAGCCGCCACCCGCCGAGAACTGCCGCAGTATCGGCGAGCCTGTCGAGGACCGTCGTGCAGTCCACCGCCGGTCTGATCCTCGCAGTGGAGACCACGACCGTCGGTTGGAAACCCTCCCTGCCCAGGCCCGGGTGCACCCACACCGCGGCGTTGCCGACCGGTTCGTTCTGCTCGACCAACCGCCAGCCGTCGCCGGGGTCGAGGCTTCTCAGTGACGGCTCCTCCAGCGGTTCGAGGACGCAGCCGTGAATCTGCAGGAATTCTGGGAGCGTCGTCATCGGGCGCTTTCCTCGCCGGCGCGGATGATCTCTCCGGTACCGCGCTCCCAGCGGTCCCCGACGCGCATCTTCCGGCGGGTGTTCCATCCCGGACCGACGAACAGTTCAGCACCCCAGGGCGTGGCCAGCAGCGGACGCAGCTCTGGGTTCTCGATCAGCAGGTAAGTGGCATTGATCAGGGTATTGGGGTCGATCTTGTACCCGGAGCAATCGATATTGATCACGTCGACGCCGTTGAACCGGAATCGCTTCCCCCTTCCGCGGCTCGGGACCTCGTCTCGCACCGCCACCTGTACCCCGGCCCGTAGGTTGCGCCTGTTCGCGTAGTAAATCCGGGAGCCGCCGCCGTGCTTGAGGTTCGCGTCGCCGATCGCCCTGACGTCGAGTACCTCTGTCCACGGAATGGTCGTGCGGAAGCGCCCGCGGTGGTGTTCCAACCCTTCCGGGGTGAAACGCAGTAGGTGCCGATGCCCGGCGAGGAGAAACGACAACAGAACGAATCCGTACAACCCGACAGCCGTCACGAGCAGTCGCGGCGGTGCGAATCGTGAGCCGAGCGTCATGTGGGGTTCGAGGTACTCGAGTGCCGCGAAGGTGGCCAATGCGACAACGCCGACGAGCGTCGGTACATGGAAGCGTGCAAGGGTGACCGTGGGAATCGGTCCGGTCGGCTCCTTGAGCCGTCGGGCCGGACTGAGATAGACGAACCCACCCACGACCGGGACAAGCCCCAACAGGGAGAACATCGTGATTGCGCCGGCCAGGGACGAGACCGTTGCCCGGCCCGGATCGTGAAAGAAATCTGCGCTGGTCTCCACTCCGAGCGCGAGGAACAGCGGTGCCGACAGCACCCAGATCCACCGGGGATTCTGCGCCACGCGGTATTCCCACGCCATCTCGGCTGTGACTCCGTGGGTGGTCCTGACATGAGTCATCTGATCAGCCGCCTTCTCGCTCGTCATCGAAGTGATTCCGAATAGCGACGGTGGTGAAGTAACCGGCGCCGCTCGCCATGAGGAGTCCGAACGCGGCGCCCGCGACAGTCCCGGCACCGGGGATGAAACTGCCGGCCGCAGCGCCCACGAACAACCCCGCGACCAGTCCGCCGCCCTCGGCGGCGAGCGTCTCCGACATCCGCTCGTCGTCCGGTGCTCCTGCGATTCCGGCGACGAACCCGAGTGCGTTCCCGAAAGGACCCAGTACTTTCGCCACGAGCCGCGTGCCCCGCAACCCATCGTCGCTCGCGTCGATGAGGGCTCCGAGCGGCTGCGTCATGGCGCCCATGACCAACCCTGCGATCGCAGTCCTCGGATCGGCGTTGTCACCGTATAACGCAATGGACTCATTGAGGAGAGCGAGCTCCCGGGACGTCTCGACATCGAGCGAGTCGAGCGCCCGCAGCGTGGCTATGATCGACTTTCCGAGTTCGTCGAGTTCTTCCTCGACAGCAGACTCCGCAGCTGCCGGGGGCGTCACCGTCCCGTCCTCTCCGACTGCACCACCCCTCTGATGAACGGACTCCACATCCACGGCCAACCGGTCCCGGTGGAACGCCGCGGCCCGAGCGAACGACGACAACGTGTCGGCGGTACTACGCAAGTCGTCCCCGACCGCGAAGGACCTTCTCCGCAGGTCGCCGAGAGCGAGTCGCGCCGATTCGACGGAGTGACCCCGCATCTCGTCGAGTGTTCGTTCCACGTCGTCCCGCAGAAGATCCGCCACGTCGCTCGTGGTGGCGACTCCGGCACGAACCGCGGTCAGTTGCGACTCGACCGCGTCCAGTCGCCAGGAGAGGGCCTCGCTCAGGCGCACGGACACCGGGTCACCTCCCGCCGAAGGTCGTCGCGTTGTGGACATCCGAGTCGACGATCGCGTCGGTAGCGTTCCGAAGTCGGTCTGCTGCCGCGGACAGGTCGGAGCTCAGCCTGTCGGTCGACTCGCCCAACCGGGAGGCGAGTGTGCGCGTGACGGCAGCGACCCTGCTCTCTCCCAGGACAGCGGCCGCGGCCGTGAGCGAGACCTCCGGTGCGATCTCACCGACGTCGACGCAGTATCCATCGATCCGCCCGGCCAGATCGTGCAATTCGACCGGTGCGACGTGCAGCGGCCCGGTCATCGCGAGCCCCGCTTCGACGACAATGCGTCCCCGAACCGGTTCAGCTCATCCCGGTGCGAGCGCACTGGAGGTGTGGTCGTCCTCGTCGTCGTCTTCATACCCGCCCTGCTGTCGTGATGGCCGTACCCCGGCGCTGTTCCATTCCTGCAACCTGTATGACGCGCGGGGCGTGACGGCTGGTTCCGCGCCGGGCCGAACCGAATCGAAGATTCTTCGACGCCGAGCCGAATAAAGTAACCACCATTCAGATCGGATAGGTCGGTTACCCGGCCCCGTCAACGGTGGTGACCATGAGTAGTCCGCCCAACGGATCTGGCTGGAGCGACGACGGATGGGGGCACGCCCCGTATGGAACACCTCCGTCGGTCCCGCGACGCAGCCCACTGGTCTGGGCGATGGGGGTGCTCATCGTGGTACTGCTGATCGCCCTCGCAGGCATCGTCGGGTACCTCCTCGCATCCGACGAACACCGGCCGGTTGCAGCCCCTGCCCCCAGGTCGACCACCATCGAGCCCTCGACGCCGCGGACCACCCCCACGGGTTCGAACGAGGACGGCGTGCCGATCTCCCCGGCTGGAGTGACCGCCTGCGACCCCGACGAAATCTCGGGCGAAGCGGGAATAGCCCGTCGAAATGTGAACATCGACCGATGTCTGGGCGACTGGGCGCTCGCCCACGTCTATGTTCCGCCCGGCGAACCGGCCGGCGACACGCAGTACATCGTCGGCCGCGTCGACGGGGCATGGAGCCGGTACACCAGCATTCCCTCGGGTATCTGCGCAGACGACGCGGAGAGTGACGGGATGCCGGCCGAACTGTCGCGGCTTCTCGACGAGTGCCCGCGATCAGAGGTGTCGACGGGAGACCTCGGCCTGTCCACGCCCATGACGAGGCCACTCTGCGACGGGCGGGGGATCGTGGTGCTCTACTCCGCCGTCACCCCCGGCGCCTATGCACAGGAGATCTCCTCCGCACTGGCCACGTACCCCGGGTCGTCGTACCTCCGCACGGACATGGCGTGCCCGTCGCTGCGCCCCCGGGACGAGAACGGCAACGTCATCTACGCGGTCTACCAGCCGTCTGGTTATACGAGGCAGGAGCTGTGCGGCGACGTGCGGGCAGCGGGCCCGCCGGCCTACGGGCGATGGCTGGACACAACTAGTGATCCGTCCGCCCTCGTGAGCTGCTGAACCCGCGACGGGCCGGACAGTAGTTATCGCACGAGAAGTGGGATGTGCTGCTCGGCCGCGGTGTTGGCCCCGTGATGACCGAGAAGGGAGGATTCCATCTTCTCGAGTTGTGGCCGCGCGAGAATAACGCCGCCGGTCGCGATGGCGATGACGTCCCCGAGGCGGTCGGCGTGGTCGCGGTCTGGGCCGAAAAGCTGCTCGTCGAGGGCCTGCTCGCGGCTGATGACCCGGGCGAGGTCGGTCAATTGTGCCCGCCACGAGTGCAGGACGTCCCGCGCCGCCCCGTGGCGGGCATAGACATGACGAACCCGGGCCTCCCCGGCCACTGCCTCGACGTCGGTGAGGAGCGCTGGGGTCGCGTCGATGTCGATCACGGTCTCAGCGGCGACCATTCCGTGGTCCGCCGTCAGCAGGAGCTTGCAGTCGCGGGGGAGATCGGTGGCGAGGTCCGTGACGAACTTGTCCACTTCGCGCAGGGACTGAAGCCACTGGGATGATCCCGGGCCGTGGATATGGCCGATGAGGTCGAGGTCGCCGAAGTAGGCGTATGCGAATCGTCGGGCGCGGGACGGCTGACTGAAGGTGTCCAGGATTCCCTGACGGATCTCGTCAAGTGAGTTCGCCGGGAGGTAGTCGCCTCCCGCCCGGAACGCCGCTCGGGTCAGGCCGGAATCACGGAAGTCCTCACGCATGACGTAGGTGACATCGACCCCGTCGGCTGCCAACAACTCGAGCAGGCTCGGCTGTTGCTGGACCTGCCGGGGCGGGAAGCGATCCAACGCCGAGGGGCCGCTTGACGACTCGAGAGTCCACCGCAGCGGATTGAACGACGTCGGTGGGGCGCCGGAGTCGTCTGACATGCGGAAGCTGTATCCCACGATGCCGTGCTTGGAGCAGGGGGCGCCCACCGCGAGGCTCGTCAAACTCGTGGCCGTCGTCGCGGGGAACCCGGCAGAGATCATTCGGTTGGTCGTCGCCGCGAGGGTGGGAGCCGCCTCGGCGTGCTGGCGGATGAGTTCGGCCCCCAGGCCATCGATGAGTACGAGCACCGCATCGCTCGTGGGGGCTATCTCCAGCGGGCTGCGGAAGCCGGTACCCAAGGCGGCGGCGATCGACGGCATGACATCGGCGAGCGAATTCTCGGACGGGCTGGTGGGGATCGCGATCATGTCCTCACGATCCCTCAAGTCCCGCGGGTCGGGGGAGATACGCGGCTGATGGGCGACTGCATCTCATGGCGGGGCCCGACTGCCCGACTGCCCGGCTTCCGGCTGCGTCGTCAGAAGGGTGGTGGGTCGATGATGTCGTCGAGGCGTTGGCGGTGGTGGTCGAGTAGGAGGGTGCGGATGCCGAGTTCGATGGCGCTGGCGTGTGGGGCGTTGCGGTTCCACCAGCGGCTGGACTCGGCCGGTGGGGTGGGGATGGTGTCGGTGGTGGCGCGGGCGCGTTCGGTGTTGTGGCGTTCGGCGTTGTGGCGGGCGGCGCGGCGGGACCAGTAGGTCGGTTCGGCGTCGGCCCGGTCGTCGCCGGTGGGGTCGGGGGTGCGGCGTTGCTGACGGGCCCAGGCCTGGGTCTCGGTGTGGGCGTGTTCTCGTCGGTAGTCGGCCAGTGGGCCGGAGGGTCGGGTGAGCATGGTCGAGCCCTCGGGGGTGGTCACGGTCAGGGTGCCGTCGGGGTGGAGGTGGTAGCGCCAGTCGGAGAAGGTCTTGAACCGGTGGTGGCGCCGGCACATCGCGGCGAGGTTGGCCTCGGTGGTGTGCCCGCCACGCTCGGGGTCGGTGTGATCGAACGGCACCACATGGTCCAGATCACAGGACTCGGCCGGGATCGCGCAGCCGGGGTGGCGGCAGGTGCCGTCGCGTAGTCGGATGCGGCGGGCCAGGTCGGCGCTGGGCCGGTAGGTCAGGGCGGCTCGGGCGTCGTCGGCGGCCCCGATCCGGGGATCGACGGCCTCAAACGTGGCCCCGTCGCTGGTGGCGAGCATGTCGAGCAGGGCCTGCAGGGCGGCCTGGCCGGTGCGGGTGAACTCCACCCGGGCTCCGCCGTCGTCGCGGGCGTGGTTGCCGGTGGCGATGACGGTGACCCGTGGCCGCAGCGGCGCCACCCCGGCACCCGCGGTGGCGGACTGGCCCGCGGCACCGGGCTGGCCGGGGCCGGTGTCGCCGCAGACCAGGGACATCAACGCGTCGGCGCGGCGTTCGGCGAGGGAGTAGTCGTCGACCTCACCGGCGGCCTCACCATCACCGTCGCCATCGCGGGCGTTGGCGGCGGCGTCGGCGGCAGCTGCGGCGTCGGCGGCCCGGTGGTCGGCGACGCGGTGGTCGAGGGCCTCGGCCAGGACGGCGGCTTCCTCGGTTGCCAGGATCGCCGAGATGGTGGACATGCCGTCGATGCCTTTGTTCACGCGTACCCCGCGGGTGCGGGCGGCTTCCTGGCGGCGCAGGCGGATGCCATTGGCGTCGTAGCCGGCGATGATGGCATCGACGTTGCTGCGGATGGCTTTCTCGCCCAGGCGGATCCCGCCCTCGATCGCGGCGAGGTACTCGTCGACGACCTGTTGCTGCACCAAATCGAGCACGTCGACGTGGACGGTGGCCATCTGGGAGGCGAGCACCTCGGCGGCGCGCTGGTCCAGACGCCCCTGCGCCATCGCTGTCAGGATCGCCGGGTACCGGGTGTGCAGGTCGAAGGCGAAGGAGATCATGGTGGTGGCCCGCCGGGACGAGATCGCCATCGCCGCGACCACGTACCCGGTCGCGACGTCGATGGGATCGACCACCGCATGCCCGGGTCGGCATTCACCGGCGCCCGCCCCGGACTCCTCCCGGCGCTGGCATTCGAGGAACAACTCGTAACACGCCACGAACCGGCGTGCCGCTGCACGATTCTCGCCCATCCAGCCCTCACGCACCGCCGCCCGCAGACCCGACAACGAACTCGAGGAACCAGACGAGGCGGGCGAGGCGGACGAGCCGGACGAGCCGGGCGAGGCGGGGGAGGCGTGGCCAGCGGCCGCGCGATCCGCGTCCTCCTGCATCCACCCACCCCCTCCGTCGTCGCTAACCCGGCATCGAACTTGTGTTCTAGTATACGAAAGTAGGTTCGCACCGGCAAGGGTCACTTCAGAGGATCTTGGTGCAGGGGCTCCGGAGCAACGGGAGCCCACCTCGGCCTGATCTGTGGTCCACTCTTTTTTATCGTTCGGGGTGAATGCCCCGTGGACCCACACCTCGGAGGCGTTCCATGTCCAAGACTCTTGCCTGTGCCGGAGCGGTCGCTGCCGCGCTAGTCGTCATGTCGACGGGAGCCGCAACTGCGCAGAGTTCAGGCGCAACCAGCTCGAACTCCTTCCCGGGATCGTCCGAGACCGAGGGCGACTACCTCGGTGAGGCAGGCGAGCTGCTGCCGGGTTCCGTGACGGGGTCGTTGCCCGGTTACGCCACCGGTCCGCTGGGGTCCACCGCCACGCTCGCGTGCAACATCGGGTCCGCGGTCGGTGCCGCCGCCAACCTGATGGGGGCGCCGTTGCAGGTTCCGGTCGGCGTGGTCTGCATGGTGCTCAACCCAGTGGCCGCGTCTGCGGATTCACTGCTCAAGGGTGACGTCGCGGGCTCCGTGGGTGCCGTGGTCTCAGGCGTGCCGCTGGTCGGCAACTCGCTCGAGGATCAACTGGACACAGGGTCGGCCACCGAGTCGGTGGAAGGTTCTGTGGGCGATCGGCTCGGCTCTCTCGCCGAGACCTCGCTGACGCCGGGGAACTGAGACGCGCCCCGCCCCGCGCCCGACCGAGGGGTGAGGGGCCGGGTGAATCCCGGGTAGGGGTGCCGGAAGCTACCGCTGCCCGCGGCCGAACGCGTGCGGCTCGACGGGCTGCTGCGTCCTGGGCAGGCCGGCGACCACGAGCCGATAGGACTCGGTGACCAGCTCGGACACCATGTCCGCGTCCAGGGATCCGCCCGGGTGCAGCGAGATCCAGTGCCGCTTGTTCATGTGGTATCCGGGCGTGATGTCGGCGTGCGCATCGCGGAGCGACATCGAATCAGACGGCAACGCCTTGAGGATCACCTGGCGTTCGCCGTCGACGGTCGTGTGGAACATGAACATCTTCCCGCGGACCTTGAACACGTCGACGCCCGGCCCGAACGGGAACTCCAGAGTCGATGCGGGCAGTTCGCGGGCCCGCATCGCGGCGCACTTCTAAAGTTCCCGTCCGTTCACGGCGTCGACGCTACCGCCACCGCCCCGGCGTCCGGCCGGGTGTCCCGCCCCGAGTGCTCCTGCGTGTCGTTCGCGCATGACGACCCGGCGACGAGAGGGTTGGCCAGCGTCCCGGCGAACTGCAGCGACCCGGCCTGATCGGTCAGGTCCACCATCTGCCGGGTGTTCCGCAGCTGCAGTCGGTTGAGGCACGAATGTCTGAATCGCGGAGCGAACAGCGCCTCCCAGGTGGGACGGTGCACCTCGTTGTCGTCGTCGTCCTCGTTGTCGCCGCGCCCGCCGCCGTCACGACCGCCGCCGCGACCTCCCGCGCCGGGCCCCAGGGTCTCCAGGCACTGCCGCGTCTCGTCCCAGAACTGATCGGCGTCCAGCGCCCCGGCGACGTCGAGGACCGCGGCGAGGTGGCGCAGCACCCCGTCCATGACGTCGGTGTGGACACTCAGCGCGCCGGTCTCGGCGTCCACCACGTGGCGGATCCGCTCGAGCCCCGCGGGCAGGGGGCGGTCGCGAACGACGGCAACCTCCTCGCCGATGTCCTTGAACAGCACCCGGCGCACCGTGTGGTCGGGACCCATCACCACGATGACGTTCTCGCCGTGCGGCATGAACACCAGTCCGTGCACGAGCAGGCACCGCGCGACGGGCACCACGTAGGCGTCGAGCAGCGCCCGGAGCCAGGTGCGGGCGTCCAGGCCGGACCGCTCGAGGTGTTCGACGGCGAGGGCCCGCCCGTGGAGGTCCACGTGCAGCATCGAGGCGAGCGTGACGGCCCGCTCTCCGGGAGTCAGTCGGGGCACGGGGCTCTCGCGCCAGAGTGCCGCGATCATCTTGGTGTGCGGGCCCTCGTCGGAGATCCCGGCCGCGGCCGCCCGGTGATAGGCGTCGCCGGTGTACCCCACGGCGGCGACCTCGCGCAGGATCTGGAAATCCAGCGCGCGCAACACCGGATCGGAGGCGACGACCCCGGCCACCCAGTCGTTGACCGCCGGGGTGTCGCGCATGTACTTGGGCGACAGGCCGCGGGTGAACCCCATGTTCTGCACGGCGAGAGCGGTCTTGACGTAGCCGCGCTCGGGGTGGGAGACATCGAAGAAGGTGCGCACCGACTGCTGTGGCCGGTACTCGCTGTCAGACTCGCCGAGGTGGACCAGGTCGTGGCGGGCGAGATCGGGGCCGAACGCCACCGCGACCTCGTGCTCCCACTGCCACGGGTGCACGGGCAGGATGCGGTAGTCGGCGGGGTCGAGCCCCAGTGAACGCAACCGATCGTCGCAACGCTCGAGCGTGTCGGCGCCGAACTCGCGCACATAGAGTTCCTGCTCGTCGAGGCCCGCAACGGTGGCCAGATGGCTGAGGCCGCGGCGGGCGGCCAGCCACACCAGCCGGACGGTCGACGGGGCCTCGGGCGTGTAACGGTGACGGTCGGACAGCCCCAGGCCCACGCGGCCGTTGTTGGCGACGAACCCGGGATGGCCCTCGGTCATCGCGCCCTCGACCTCCTGCAGGCCCGCCTCCGCCAGCTGCTGTGCGGGGCGATCGCGATGATGTAGACAGAACGCCGCCGAGCCGAGCGTGGCCGCGATCTCCTCCAGGTAGATGCCCACGAGCGACTCGGGGATCCCCAGGTGCGGCGCGAGGGCGATGACCAGTTCCTGCGCGTCCGGTTCGGTCGGGGCGCCGTCGACCTCGCGGCGCAGCGTGGCCTCGTCGATCGCCCAGTGCTCCAGCGGCAACACCCGCGCTCGAAACGTCCACCGCTCGTCGCCGGCGCGCACCTCGTAGGTGTCGGGGCCAGCGTCGGTTTCGGTGTCGGTGGTGCGGACGGGCGCCAGGAGTCGTTCATGGGAGAACTCGGCCAGCGCCTTGGCACAGAGGTGGCGGTGCGCGCGGCGCATCGCGTGACCGGTGAGATGGGCGTGGGCGTGGATGCCGGTCAGCGACGGCAGCGCCGGGAACGGGGTCGACGACGAGACCGACCTCGTCACGCGGCCGAGCTCCGAACCGCGGAACTCGTCGGCGCTACAGATGGAGAGCAGTGCCGTCTTGTCGGGCAGGTCGACGGGGCCGTCCTCGCGAAAGCCGGCGCGGGCGTTGAGCCGGTGCACGGCGGTGTTCCGGATGTCGGGCTCCACCACGACCCGGCGGGCCGGTGAGTTCCCGGACAACGGCACCTCGAACGCGGTCGCGCAGATCGCACCCATCACGGCCGCGGAGGTCCCGGGTACCGGGGTGCGGGTCGGCGCGACGAGGAGGTGCATCCCGAGATCGCCGGGCTCGTGCGGGTATCGACCGACGAGTTCTACGGCGGCCGGGTCGTAGAACACCGCCAGGCCCACGCGCAGGCCGTCGATGCGCACCATGTGCAACGACCGGTGCTGACTCGCCGACCAGTCGGACAGGAACGCCTCGACCTGCGTCGGGGTCGTGCCCCGCAGTCCCCAGTAGGCCGAACCGGGGTGATCGAACCAGGCGTGGAGGGTGTGGACGGTGTCGGCGTCGAGGGTCAGGGACTCGAGCGTGACCAACCCGGCGGGGGAGTGGAACGTGCTGGTGCAGGTGGTGCTGGTGCGGGTGGGGCTCATCGTGCCTCCTGGTGCCGGGCGGCGGGGGCGCCGAACTGCTGGAATGCGATCGAGGACTCGATCGGGTAGACCTCGCGGCCGCAGATGCCGCGCAGGATGATGCTGTTGCGCATCGCGCCCATGCCCAGGTCCGGGGCGGTGAGCCCGTGGGTGTGCTCCTCGGCGTTCTGGACGTGGATGAACGAGTGCGCGCGATCGACCGTGTGGTCGCGGGCCACGCGGTAGCGGCCCCGCTCGTCCCGGTCGATCTCGTCGGCGATCCCGTCGAGGAACCGCGGCGGCGTGGGGGAGTAGCCCGTCGCCAGGACGAGCCCCTCCGTGTGGTGGGTCCACGGCCTGCCCGTGTCGGTGCAGTGCAGGTCCAGGCGCAGGGCGGCACCGGTGGCGGGGTCGGCCTCCCGGCGGGCACCGTCGAGGGCCGTGGCGGCCGCCAGCAGCCCGGTGCCGAGGCCCTGCACCGAGCGGCGGTAGAGCAGGTCGTGGATCTGGTTGATCAGCTCGGCATCGATGCCCTTGTACAGCGAGCGCTGCTCCCGCAGCATCCGGTCTCGTCGGTCCGGGGGCAGCGCGTGGAAGTGGTCGATGTACTCCGGCGAGGTCATCTCGAGCGTGAGCTTGGTGTACTCCATCGGGAAGAACCGCGGCGAGCGGGTCACCCAGTCGATCCGCGGGCCGGCCGCCCCGGTGGCGGACAGCAGATCGTGGTAGATCTCCGCAGCCGACTGGCCACTGCCCACCACGGTCACCGACCCGAGTGAGAGCAGATCCTCCCGCCGGTGGAGGTAGTCGGAGGCGTGGAGAGCCACGGTGTCGCCACCGTCGAGCGGGTCCACCTCGATCGGCGTCCAGGGCGTGGTGCCGATCCCCAGCACCAGGTGTCGGGCGCGATAGGTCTCGGTGCCCTCGGAGGTGATGGCGGTGACCCGGTAGACGGGGGACTCGTCGTCGTTCCCCTCTTCCCGTCGGACGTCGACCACCTCCCGTCCCCACCGCACTCCGCGGACCCGGTCCGCGGCCCATCGGCAGTAGGCGTCGTACTCGGCACGGAGCGGTTGGAAGTCTTCACGGATGTAGAAGGGATACAGGCGCCCGATCTCTTTGAGGTACGCGAGGAACGAGTACGGCGATGTGGGGTCGGCCAACGTGACCAGGTCGGCGAGGAACGGGACCTGGATGGTGGCGTCGTCGAACATGAGCCCGTGGTGCCAGGCGAAGCCGTCGCGGGCGTCGAGGAAGACCGCGTCGAGTCCGAGTGGTTCGGACAGGCAGGCCAGGCCGAGGTTGAACGGCCCGATACCGACGCCGAGCAGGTCGTGGACGTGCTCGGGGTGCGGGGGTCTCCGGGCGTGGTGGGCGCTCGCGCTCATGTCAGTACCCCCGCGGTCGTGGCCTGTCGCATCCCCTCGGCGAGGTAGCTCGCGGCGTCACGGACATCGGCCAGTACGGCGTCCACGTCCTCGTCGCGCAGGTACGGGTCGAGCACGGTCAACTTGAGGCAGGGCCTGCCGTCCACCACCGTCGCCGCGACCACGGAACGGCCCTCCGCGAACAGCGCGTCGCGGACGGGACGTACGAGGGCGTCGGACTCGTCGCCGGCGACCGCAGCGGGGCGGGGTCGGAACAGCACGGTCGACAGGTCGGGGCGGCGCACCAGCTCGAGTTCCGGGTCGGCGTCGATCGTCCGGCCGATCCGGGCGGCGACGTCGATCGCTCCGTCGAGCAAGCGGCCGATGCCGTCGGCGCCCATCACCCGCAGCGTCATCCACAGTTTGAGGGCGTCGAAACGGCGGGTGGTCTGCAGGGACTTGTCCACTGCGTGGTCCTCGCCGTCGGCGGGGTTGAGGTAGTCGGCGCTCACGGTGGAGTGGCGGAAGCCCGAACCGTCGCGCAACAGCAGCGCCGAGGCGGCCACCGGGAGGAAGAAGGTCTTGTGGAAGTCCACCGTCACCGAATCGGCGAGCTCGATCCCGTCGAGCAGCTCCCGGCGCGTGGGGGAGACCAGGAGCCCGCCGCCGTAGGCCGCATCGACGTGCAGCCAGACGTCGTGGCGGCGGCAGATCCCACCGACCTCCCGCAGTGGGTCGATCGCTCCGTGGTCGGTCGTACCGGCCAGCGCGACGACCGCCGCGACCTCGTCCCCGGCGTCGGTCAGTGCGGACAGGGTCCGGTCCAGGGTCGCGGGGTCCATGCGATCGCCGTCGCCGGGCAGGGTGATGACGGCGTCCGGCGCGAGTCCCAGCAGGCGGGCCGCCTTGACCACGCTGAGGTGGGCGTGTTCGCCGGTGACGATGCGCAGGCGCGACAGTCGCGCGCCCCGATCGGAGGCCCCGTCGCTACCGGTGCGCCGCCCGGGCCCCGGCCTGCTGAGGCGGTCCTCCCTGGCGGTGAACAGACCCTGCAGGTTGGAGGCCGTACCACCGGTGGTGAACACGCCGTCAGGACCGGCGCCGCGTGTCCGGTGGGAGTCGTCCGGGTGGTCGGGGGTGTCTTCGGAGGACGCGAACCCGATGAGGCCGGTGACCCAGTCGATGAGCCTCTGCTCGATCAGGCATGCCGAGGTGCCCTGGTCCCACGTCTCGACTGCGGTGTTCACCGACGTCGCCAGCGTCTCGGCGGCGACGGCGGGGATGGTGATCGGGCAGTTGAGATGGGCGAGATAGCGCGGGTGGTGGTACCCGACCGCATGGTCGAGGTACAGGCCGCGGACCTCGTCGAGCGCCTTGTCCAGTGTGCCCAGGGGTGTGGTGAGGTCGACGGCGGCGGTCTGGGCGGCCAGCGTCGCCGGTGACACGGACGAGCGGGGTGTGGTCCGACCGACGAGATAGCGATTCACCTCGGCGGCCGCGGCCGCGAGGGCGGCGGCGTGGGCCTCCCGGTTTCGACTGCCCAACAACGGATCGTTCACGGGTACTCCGACCTACTCGGGGAATTCGGTACGGCGCACGCTATGCAGGCTAGCCTTACCTAAGCAACCGTTGGGTGATATGAATCACTCACTGATACAGGCGAACTGGAAATCTTCGGCGTAGCTGTTGCGTTGGGGGTCATTTCGCCCCTACTGTGGCGCCCACCAAGGTAAGCCATGCCTAAGTCGCCTGGGCGACGTTCCCACAGCAGATGGAGACCCGATGACCGCACCTGCCGCACGCTCCCGGCTGACCCTCGCCCGACCCGGGGCGCCCGAGCGCCGGCGGGCCCGGGCGATGCTGGTCGTCCTCGCGGCGTTCGTCGCCCTCCTCGCGGTGCTCGCCGGCTGCTCGACCGGCGCGGTCGGCGGGTCGGGGGAGTCCGGCACGACAGGCGGCGTCGAGCGGCAGGGTGAGTTCCCCCGCACCATCACGCATGCCTACGGCGAGACCGAGATCGCCGAGGCACCCCAGCGGGTGGCCACGATCTCCTGGGTCAACGCCGACGTCTCGCTGGCGCTGGGCGTCGTGCCGGTGGGGATGCCCCGCAACTCGTTCGGTGCCAACGCGGGCGGCTCCACCGACTGGTTCGACGCGGAGCTCGAGGCCGTCGGTGGCGAGATGCCCACGCTCTACTCGGAGACCGACGGGATCAACACCGAGGCGATCGCGGCCCTCGAGCCCGACCTCATCCTGGGTGCCTACTCCGGGATGACCGCGGAGGAGTACGAGACCCTCTCCAAGATCGCTCCCACGATCGCGATGCCGGAGGGAGACGTCGCGTTCGGCACCGCCTGGCAGGACTCGACCCGGCTCATCGGCGAGGCCCTCGGGCGTTCCGATGCGGCCGAGGAGCTCATCGCCGACGTCGAGGGCCAGATCGAGCAGGTCGCCTCAGACACCCCGGGCATCCGCGACACGACCTTCATCTACGGCACGGTCGACCCGGACGCCGCGGAGAAGATCTACGCCTTCACCGACGTCGACAACCGGCCCCGCTTCCTCGAGCAGCTCGGGATGGTGCAGGCACCGGTCATCGCCGAGGCCTCCAGTGGATCGCCCGACGAGTTCGCGGTGACCTGGTCGCCCGAGCGCGCCGACGAACTGGCCTCCGACATCCTCGTCACCTACGCCGCGTCCCCGGACGTCCGCCGGGCCATCGAGGCCGACCCGCTGCTCGGGCGCATCCCCGCGGTCGAGGCCGGCCGCATAGTGGTCCAGACCGACGAGCAGCAGGTGCTCTCGATCTCGGCCGCCTCGCCGCTGAGCCTGCCGTGGGCGTTGGAGAACGTCGTGCCCGACATCATCGCGGCGGCAGAGCGGGCCTGACCCCGGTGACCGGCCCCGAGACGAGCACGGTCCCGCCCGCCCCACGGGCGGGCGGATCTGCCGTGCCCGCGGGATCCGGGGCGGCGACGCCCCCCGTGCCGACGCCCCCCGTGCCGGGGCGCCGGCGTGTCGCGATCGGTACGGCGGCGTCGCTGGTGCTGCTCGCCGCGGGCGTGGCCGCGTCGTTGTTCGTGGGCGCCCGCCCCGTCGACCCCGCCGTGGTGTGGGCGGCGCTGACGGCGTTGCCCGGCCAGCTGTTCGCCGGGGACCTCTCGGCCGCCCTCGCCCCCGGATCCGGTGCCGGGATGGACGAGGTGGTGGTGGCCGCACGGGTGCCGCGCACGATCACCGCGATCCTCGTCGGCGCCGCTCTCGCGGTGGCCGGTGCCGGTCTGCAGGGCGCGACGCGCAACCCTCTCGGGGACCCGGGCCTGCTCGGACTGACCGCGGGCGCCGCGCTCGGTGTGGTGCTCGGCCTGGCCCTGGCGCCGGCCGCGGGCCCGTCCGCCGTCGCCGTGTTCGCCGTCGTCGGTGCCCTGACCGCCGGAATAGTGGTGGTGGCCGCCGGCAGACTCGGCGCCGACTCCGGGACCGGGCTCGTCCTCGCCGGGGCCGCAGTCACCGCGGGCTGCACCGCGGTCACCTCATCCCTGGTCATCGCCCTCCCGGGCGTTCTCGACCGGTTCCGCTTCTGGGGTCTGGGCTCGGTCGCCCGTGCGGCCGCCCCCGAGATCGGCGCCACCGCGCCGTTGATTCTCCTGGGGCTCATACTGGTCCTGGCCGGGGCCGCTACCCTCGATGCCCTCGCGCTGGGGGACGACCTGGCCCGGGGACTGGGCGTGGGACCCGTCGCCGGGCGCGCCGTTGTCCTCGCCGGCGTCGTGATCCTGTCCGGGGTCGCCACGGCGCTCGCCGGCCCCATAGTTTTCCTCGGACTGCTCGTGCCGCACCTGCTCCGTCGGCTGGTCGGGGTGGGCAACCGCGTCGTCCTGGGACTGTCGGCGATCGTGGGGCCCGTGGTCCTGCTGTTCGCGGACACGGTCGGGCGAGTGATCGCCCCGCCCGGGGAGATCGCCGTCGGCGTGATGACCGTGGCGATAGGGGTGCCCTTCCTCATCGCCCTCCTGCGCGCGAACCGGGGGGTGAGCGGCTCGTGAGCCCCGACGTCCTCGACCGCTCCGCCGACCCCGCCGCCCGCGCCGACCACCCCGGGACCGAGCGGGTGGTGCGCGGTCTGTCGGCCCGCCGGCGCAGGCACGCGCTCCTCGTGATCGTCGGGCTCGGCGCCACCCTGCTGGCGGTGATGGCGGCGCGCGTGTTGCTGGGGCGCTACATGGTGACCATCCCCGACTTCATATCCATCCTCGGCGGCGCGACGATCCCCGGCGCCACGTTCGTCGTGATGGAGGACAAACTGCCGCGCGCGGTCCTCGGCGCGCTCGCCGGTTTGGCGTTCGGCGCGTCCGGGGCGTTGTTCCGTCGCGTCCTGGGCAACCCCCTGGCCAGCCCCGACATCCTCGGCATCTCCCACGGGGCCTCCGCGGGGGCCGTGGCGGGGATGACGCTGTGGGGACTGCGCGGGGTCGGGGTCGTGCCCGCCGCGCTGCTCGGGTCCGCAGCCGCGCTCGCTGTCGTCCTGGCGGCCTCCGCGGGACGGCACACCGGTATCGTCGGCCAGCGGTTCCTGCTCGGTGGCGTGGCGGTGGCCGCGCTCGGCACCGCCGTGGTCACCCAGCTCATCGCACGAGTGCCGTTGAACGGCGCCCGGGAGGCCGCGGTGTGGACCGTCGGTTCGTTGTCCGGGGCGTCGGGGGAGCGCATCGTCTGGCTCGCCGTCGCGCTGGTGGTGTTGCTCCCGCCGGGCATGTGGCTGCACGCCGCTCTCCGGCCCGCCGAGCTGGGGCCCGAGCTCGCCGTCGGACTCGGGTCGCGCCCGATCCCCACCCGCGCCGCCGCGCTGGGGGTGGGGAGCCTGCTCGCCGCCGTCGCGACGGCCGTGGCCGGCCCGCTCGCGTTCGTCGCCCTGTTGTCCACCCCGGTCGCCGCCGCGCTCGGTCGCGGGCGGCCTCACATCGGGGCGGCCGCGCTCACCGGCGCCGTGATCGTCGTGGCCGCCGACATCGTCGCCTCCGAAGCCCTGGGCACCGTCGACCTGCCCACCGGCGTGGTGACCGGTGCCCTCGGTGCCCCCGCCATGCTGTGGATCCTCCTGCGCTCGAGAAAGGTGGCCTGATGAGCATCCCCGCGCCCGTCGCGTCCGTGACCCCGGTCCTGCCCATGGACCTCGGACCCGAACCCGCCCCCGCCTTCCGCATGCGCGGCCTGACCCTGGGATACGGCGCCGAACCGGTGATCCGCGACCTCGACTTGGACATCCCCGCCGGGCGGACCACCGTGCTGATCGGCGCCAACGGCTGCGGCAAGTCCACGATCCTTCGCGCCCTGGGGAGACAGCTGCGGCCACTGTCCGGCTCGATCGAGACCGATGGCCGCCCGCTGTCCCAGGTCGGGGCCCGTGAGCACGCCCGGTCGGTGGCGTTCCTGCCGCAGTCACCACTGGTGCCGGAGGGACTCACCGTGGCCGAACTCGTCGCGCGTGGTCGGCACCCGCACCGTCGCTGGTGGGGAGGGGGCGACGACGACGACACCGCAGTCGCCGACGCCCTGGACATGACCGGCACGGCCGAATTCGCCCACCGGCGGGTCGACGAGTTGTCCGGCGGCCAACGTCAACGCGTCTGGGTCGCACTCGTGCTGGCCCAGGCCACCCCCACCCTCCTGCTGGATGAACCCTGTTCGTTCCTCGACCTCGCGCATCAACTCGACGTGCTGGACCTCGTCCGCGACCTGCCGCTGCCCGCCGTCCACGGCGGCAGGGGCAGCGGCCGACGCACCGTGGTGGCGGTGCTGCACGAACTCAGCCTGGCAGCCCGGGTGGCCGATCACCTGGTGGCGGTCGCCGAGGGCGGCGTCGTCGCCGCCGGCCCGCCGGACCAGGTGATCACCCAGGAGACCCTGCGTCGCGTGTTCGACCTGGACGCCGACATCATCACCGACCCGGCCACCGGCCACCCCGTGGTACTCCCACGGGGACGACGGAAGGGGACACCATGACCGCACTCGCCGTAGAGGCACCGATCGTCGTCTCGCAGACCCGGGTCATCGCCGCCCGCCCGCTGGGCGACTCGTTCGTCCGCCTCGTGGTGGCCGGGCCCGAGCTGCTCCGCTGGTCAGCCGACGTGGTGGACCCGGGCACCGCGCGGGACGCCTATATCAAGGTCATCGTGCCCCCACCGGGCGGCGGCGGTGTACTCCCGGACGCCGCGGCGATCCGCGACTGGCTCGCCCTGTCCGAGTGCGAGCGCGGTTGGATGCGCACGTACACCGTGCGTCGCGCGGACACCGTCGACATGGACGGGGGACCGGTTCCCGCGTTGACGGTGGACATGGTGGTCCACCCCGGCGGCGACGAGGGACCGGGATCCGCCTGGGCTCGCTCCGTACGGCCCGGCGACATCGTGCACATCGCCGGCCCGGGCCGCGGTCACGCACCGTGGGCCGCCTGGGCCCCCGGGCAGGCCGAACGTGTGGTGTGTGCCGGCGACGAGACCGCGGCCCCGGCGCTGCTCGCGATCGCCGAGGAACTCGCCGCGGAGGCGAAGGCGGTCGGGTCGGCCCACCGGCGGCAGGTACGGATCGTCGTGGAGGTCCCGACCCCCGCCGACGCCGTGGCGCTCGCCGACGGCGCCCCCGACTTCGTCACCGTGCTGCCGCGGGAGGGGGAGCCCGGCACCGCGGTGGCCCGACGCCTGGCGGGCGTGCTGGACCTCGGCGACGAGTGCGTGCGGACCGTCCTGGGCGGGCGCCGACCCGCGGAGCGCGAATGGCAGCCGGCGACCGCCGTCTCCTCCGGCCAGCCGTACGTGTTCCTCGCGGGAGAGGCGGGGCTCGTCCGTGCCATGCGCCGCCTCGCCGTGGACGCCGCCGGGGTGCCCAAGGAGGCCGTGGCGTTCATGGGCTACTGGCGGCGTGGGACCGCCGAGTGCTGACCGGTTCTAAACGCCGCGGTCGGCCGGCGGGTACGACGGGTCCCGCAACGCCCTGAGGACATGCGGATAGCGCGACCCGGGCAGACGGTTCCCGATCGGATCGAAGTGCAGGCCCTCGTCGTCGTCCTCCCACGAGTCCACCTCGAGCCGGCCCAGCGTCTTCCACCTGCCGAGCGGCGTCGCGTGCTGCAGGGTCCACGTGCCGCCGTCGCCGGCGGGGATCGCGGCCAGGAGGAGCGGGCGACCGGCGATGAGCACCGGGAACATGGACGTCATGGTGCGGCCCATCGTGCGCCAGCCCGCGGTGAGGAGGTAGCGGCTCAGCGGGCCCGTCCCCGTGCTCGCGAGCAGGATGTCGACCGGCCTCTCGGCGTGGATCCGGACCGCCATGCCGCCGATGTCGGGCACCGCGTCCGGGAGGCCCACCGCGCGGGAGAACCGGATGGTCGCCGGCCAGCGGCCCGTCACGTCCAGCAAGGGCGAACCCGTGCGTCCCACCCCGGTCACGCTCAGCGTGGCCTCGGCGATGACGCCCTTGGGGTGCAGGGCCTTGGGGCGGGCCAGCCGCGCCACCGCGGCGACGGCGCCGAATGCCGACCCGGCCAGGCTGGCCAGCGGAGCCGAGCGCAGTGCGACCTCCTTCGACTCGCGCGTGGAGGGCACGAGGGCGGAGGGCACGAGGGCGGAGGGCACGAGGGCGGAGGGCTGGGGGGAAGAAGGCTCAGCTGGCGAACCCGCTTCGGCGTAGTCGCGGCCGGCGTTCCGGGTGCGTCGGGACATGGCCCCACGATACGCAGCGCTGCGCGGAACGGCGCGGGCCCGGGCTCGGTCGTCGGTCGTGTTCAGTCATCCACGCCGCGGGCGGCCAACGCGTCGCCCAGCTGGTCGGCGGTCGTCAGCGCGCCGAGCACGGTCGGTACCACGAGCGCGCGGATCGACATCCCCAGGCCGCGGGCCCTGCGGGCCTCGGTGACCTGGCGGAGTTGACGCGCGAGCAGGGGGATGGCCCGGATGGTGAGGACCAGCACGAGCGCGATCCGGTCCGGCGAGACCCCGACGTGCCGCAGCGGCTGGGCTGCGCGGGTGACCGCGTCGAGCATGTCCGAGATCCGCGTGGTCAGCGCGACCAGACCCGCGACCGTGATCGCCACCAGCAGCGCGCCGCACACCCTCAGGGCGGTGTCGAGATCGGCGACGATCCACTGCAGGACGAGGATCGCGATGAGCATCGGCAGCACCGGGCGGACCTGATCCCACGCCGCCCGGGGACGGATACGCCCGACCGCGTAGAGGACCGCGGTCAGCCCGAGGGCGGGCAGTACGTGCCAGGGCTCCCGGATCGCCAGAGTGGCGGCGAGGATGAGCACGCACACCAGCAGGATCTTGAGTCCCGCAGGCAGTCGGTGCAGGAGCGAGTTCCCCGGTTGATAGGTGGCGAACACCTAGGCCCCCGGCCCCGGGCCCAGGGCGATGCGCCGGTAGCCCGCCAGCGCGGGGCCGGGGGCGTCGTCGATCACCACGCGGCCACCGTCCACCACCAGGACGCGGTCGAAGTCGGCCACGAGGTCCAGGTCGTGCGTGACCACCACGAGCTGCTGCTCCAACCCGGCGAACGTCTCGGCAACCAGTGCGCGGTTACGCAGATCGAGCAGGGTCGTGGGCTCGTCTGCCACCACCACGGCGGGTTCGACCACCAACACCGCAGCCAGGGCCAGCAACTGCTTCTGCCCCCCGGAGAGGAGATGGCACGGATGTTCGGCATGGCCGGCCAGGCCGTAGGTCTCGAGCACCTGCGCTACTCGTCGTCGTCGTTCCTCCCGGTTCAGACCCGAACGGCGCAGGGAGAAGTCCACGTCCTCCTCCACGGTCGGCATGACGATCTGGGTGTCCGGGTCGGTGAAGCAGAACCCCACCCGGCGGCGGATCGCCGCGCCCTTGCGGCGGGTGTCGAGACCGCCGACGGTCACCGTGCCGGAGGTGGGGACGACGAGCCCGTTGATCATCCGCGCCAGCGTGGACTTGCCGCCGCCGTTGACCCCGACGATCCCGATGCGGCGCTCGGTGAGCGTCAGGTCGACGTCGGCGAGGACGGTCCGGTCACCGTAGGCGTGACCGACACCGTCGAACCGGATCTCCGTGCTGGTCACTTCCGGCGCAGCGGGGCGATCAGGCCGGGGCGTGCCTTGTGGACCTGGGTCGCGACGACCGCCGTGACGACCGCCTTGACCAGGTCACCCGGCAGGAACACCGTGTTGGCGGCGATCGCACCACCGAGCGTCAGTTCGGTGCGGAGCAACATGCCGGCCACGCCGACGGCGTAGATGACGACGATGCCGCCGAGGACGTTGATGAGCAGTCCCGGGACGAGGCGGTAGCGCGGCATGATCCACGCGGTGAGCAGGCCGATCACGATGACCGCCGGGATCCAGCCGATGAGGAAGCCCGCGGTGGGGCCGGCCAGCGAGGTGAGCGTGGTCCGGCCGCCCGCGAGCACGGGCAGTGCCAGGCCGATGACCATGACCGCGAGCACCGAGAGGGCGCCCTTGCGCCACCCGAGCAGTGAGCCGGCGAGCATCACGCCGAGCGTCTGCAGGGTGATGGGCACGCCGGCCGAGCCGATGCTGATCTGACCGGGCAGGCCCAGGACGACGATGAGGGCGGCGAACACCGCGATCTGGGCGAGGTCTCGGGTGGCGCTACGGGCCGGGGCCCGGTCGACGGGGATGCTCACTGGACTCCTTGGCTCCGCGGGTGCTGGTTGACACCCCTGATGCGGTCCATTGTCGCGCCTGTCACGTCGGATGACCTCATCGGGCACCGGCGGGTTCGGTCGCCACCGGCCGGGATCGTGCCTAAAGTGACGTGAATCACACACCACGGTCCGGGGGCGGTACGGGATGGCACGAGCACGAAGCGGACCCGGCGCGATCCTCACCGCCCTCCTGGCGGCGCTCATCCTCGTCGTGGCGTCCGGTGTCCACTCGTCGGCGGCAGCCGACGCCGCGACGTACGCGGCCTACCTCGACGTCCCCGCCGACAACGCGGACGGTGAGTCTGCGGGCGGCGTCTCCACCGGGCTGACCACCGATGTCGACGAGCTCCGCGCCGCGCTCGACGTGGTGAGGGCGGCCGGGGTGGACCCGCGACGCTATTCGACCCTGACGCGCCAGTACTGGCTGGCGGTGGGCGCGGAACACGCCCGCATCGACCTCGACGAGTGGGCGCCGGCCCGGGGCCTGGCGGCGAATCTCGACACGGTCGACAAGGTGTACGTCAACTACCTCCGGCTGTACAACTCCCACGACGGGTTCTGGTGGTCGGGGATGGCGGGGCTCGCGGGGATGTCGTTCGCCGCCGGGTTCTGGGACCTCGACGAGGTCGGTGGGCTGCTCACCGTGCCGGGCGTGCACGAGGTGGGACTCGGGGTCGGGGGAGCGATGGCCGGGATGCCGTGGGAGGTGGCCCGCGAGATGCCCCGGGACGTGCGCCTATTGGCCACCGCCGGTCCGACCCTGCGGCGACCCGACGTCGACTGGTACATGCACCGGCTACTCGTCATGCAGCGCCACATCTTCACCGACATGATCCCGGTGCACGAGGCCTACGCCGCGGGGGGACTGGCGGCCGTCGACGAGCTGGCCGCGGGAGGGGCGTACGACGACTACGCGCTCGAGGCGTGGCGGATGCTCGATGACGGGTCCCCGGAGGGGCGATCCGACGCCCTGCTGCGGATGGCGTCCCGGGAGCAGAACCAGATCATCGCCGACCAGTGGGACGCCACCGCCGCCGGGCGCGGGGACCACGGCAGGGTGCTCACCTACATCACCACCGTCGGCGGTGCCCCCGACATCCCTGGTGCCCGCACGCTGGGTCAGTTCCGGCCGCTCTCCGTCCGCGCGGACGTGGGTGGTCGGCCGATGATGGCGCACACGCCGCTGCCGGCCTTCAACTGGGCCGACAGGGAGCCGCGGTGGGAGTACATCGAACAGGAGCTGGTGCCCGCGTACCGATCGCTCGTCCGCGATCGGCCCGACGAGGCGCCGCAGTATCTCGACGTGGGCTTCCGCCCGCGCGCGGAGCAGAACCGGATAGTGATGCGTCTTCCGGAGTTCGCCGGGCAGATGACCTCGGGGTGGGCGGTCACCCCGGGGTGATGGGTGCGGGCGCCAACAGCACCTCGACCGCGGGCAGTACCTCGTCCACCCGCCGGCCACCCTCGACCAGCTCGGACGCCTTGAAGGTCGCCGCCATGACGATCTCCGTCAGCACCTCGGGGTCCGCGGAGGACATCTCCGCGAGGCACTCGCGCAGTGGGGCTGTCATCTGGCCGTGCATCCGGTGCAGGTCATCCCGTGCGGAGCCCTCGGGGAGTTGGGCGGCCAGTGCGGTGAGGATCGCGTGGTCGCCCGCCGCCACGCGGTCGAGGGTCGCCCGGATGAATGCGAGGACTCCGGCCCGGCCGCCGTCGGTTTCCCGGACCGCGCCGGTGACGGTGTCGATCCACCGGGGCATGAGGTCCTCGGCGACGCCCACGATCAGCTCCGCCCGCGACGGGAAGTAGGTGTAGAAGTTCGACCTCGTCATCCCGGAGCGGGTGGTCAGTTCGTTGATGTCCGGAGGGGTCCCCGGTGCCTCGGAGAGCATCGAGCGCGCGGCGTCGAGCAGGGCCCGGCGCCGCGCGTCACGGTGTTCGCCCACGGTGGGGGCGTCGATGCGGGGGATGGAAACCTCCCGGGTCAGCGAACTGCGGAACAGTCGATCATACGTGCGCTGCGAGGCGCCCGTCGACCATCTCGAGGACCCTGTCGCAGTGCTCGAGGATCTCGTGGTCGTGGGTCACCAGCACCGTGGCCACCCCGTGCTCATGCGTCTCCTCGGCCAGCAGTCGGACCACGTCGTGGCTGTTCTTCCGGTCGAGCGCGGCAGTGGGCTCGTCGACCAGCAGCAGATCAGGCGAGGACATCAGGGCGCGCGCGATTCCCACCCGCTGCCGCTCGCCACCCGACATGGTGGCGGGGCGGCGCCGGGCGCGGTGCGTGAGACCGACCGCCTCGAGCAGCTGGTCCGGGTCGCGAAGTCGGGAGCGGTCGCCGCCCAGCGTGCCCACCAGCCGGAGCTGGTCGCGGGCGGTGAGGGCGGGCACGAGGTTGCCCGACTGGAACACGAAGCCCACGTGGTCGCGGCGGAAGCGGGTGAGCTCGCGGCGGCCGAGGCCGGTGATGTCGCGGCCACCCACCTCGACGGTGCCCGCGGTGGGGGTCGCCAGGCCGCCGGCCACGGCCAGCAGGCTGGACTTGCCCGCGCCGGAGGGGCCGACCACGGCGAGGACCTCCCCGCGGGCGACCTCGAGGTCGATCCCCGCCAGCGCGTAGAGGGTCTCGTCGCCGTCCTGGAAGGCCAGCTCGACCCCGCTCAAGCGCAGTCCCGCGGTGGCGTCGGTGTGTGCGGTCGTGGTCATCGGTTCTCTCCCAGTGCGCTGTGCGGGGCGACGGAGCTGATACGGACAGTGGCGAGCGTGGCGCCGACCAGGCCCAGGACCAGCAGGAGGACGGCCCCGAGGACGATCGGTCCGGCCTCGAGTGCGAACGGCATCCCGGTCCCGACCAGCAGTGAGCCCAGGCCCACGCCGATCGCGACGCCGACGGTGATGGCGGCCGCCAACAGGATGAGCGCCTGGCCGACCGCGTCGATCAGCAGCTTGGCGGTCGACGCGCCCATGGCGCGCAGGACCGCGATCTCGCGGGAGCGCTGGACGGTGAGGATCGCGAAGAAGGCGCCCACGACGAGCGCGGAGATCGCGTAGAGGAACCAGGTGATCATCGACATCGTCGTCGTCTCCGCCTGATAACCGGGGGAGGCGTTGTAGGCGTCCTCCATCGGGCGCGCCGAGGTGTCGGCGACGGCGTCGCCGGCGGCCAGGTCGGGGATCTTCCCGTCGACGCCGGCCAGGGCGACCACGCTGTACTCCTCGCGGGCGCCGGCACGGGGCTCCTCGCCGAAGCGGGTGCCGGAGTTGACGTCCTGCCAGGTGGTCAGGGTGGTGAAGGCCATGTCGACGTGGCCGAAGGTGTGCTGGTCGGCGGCGATGCCGACAACGGTCAGCGGGATCTCCAGCCGGTCGACCGTCACCGTGTCGCCGATCGAGACGTTCTCGGCGGCCGTGGAGCTGACGAGGATCTCGCCGTCCGCGGTCGGGGTGCGGCCCTCCGCCGCAGCGGGCACGAGCGGCCCGTCCGGGTCGGCGCCGATCAACGTGAGATCGACGGGCGTGCCGGCCGAGGACTTGGCGTTGATGATCGACAGGCCCATCGGGGTGGCGATCTCGACGTCCGGTTGTGCGGCCCAGGCCTCGACCTGGTCCGGCCCGACCACGGAGCGGGTGAAGGCCGAGTCGGTCTTGGTCTCCGGGGCGAAGGCGACCGCCTGTACGGGCATGCGCTGCAGGCCGGAGACGCCGTCGTTGACGAGGCCGGAGGTCAGCCCTGCCAGCAGGACCATCAGGACGCTGATCAGGGCTACGACGGAGCCCATCAGGGTGAATCGGGAACGCGCGTGTATGAGTTCGCGCCAAGCGAGGAACATGGAGGCCTTCCGGCGTCGACGTGGGGGACGAGAATTATCCTAACTCTGTGTCGGCAAGATGCTGACATCATGTCGCGAAGATCACCGGGCCGGTGTCGCCCGGATGTGCGCCCGCTCGCCCTGTCTGCCCACCAGGCTGAGGAACTCGACCGGGCCTGCGCTCGTGGCGCCGAACCAGTGCGGGGTGCGGGTGTCGAACTCGGCCGCTTCGCCCGGCGTGAGGATGAGGTCGTGCTCGCCCAGGACCAATCGCAGCCTGCCGTCCAGGACGAACACCCAGTCGTAGCCCTCGTGGACGTGGAGGTGGGGTTCGTCGTCGTCGCGACCGGTGGGGAGTACGAACTTGTACGCCTGGATCCCGCCTGGTCGGCGCGACAGCGGGATCACGGTCGCGCCGTGGTCGGTGGCGATCGGACGTAGCGTCACCCGCGGGTCGCCGGTCGGCGGGGCGTCGACGAGTTGGTCCAGGGTGACGCCGTGTGCCCGCGCCAGCGGCAGCAGTAGTTCGAGGGTGGGGCGGCGTTGCCCGGACTCGAGTCGGGAGAGCGTGCTGGTGGAGATGCCGGTGGACTCCGCCAGCGCGGTCAGCGTGAGGTCGCGGCGTTGCCGGAGGGCCCGCAGTCGGGGCCCCACCGCGTCGAGGGTGCGGGCGGTCGGGTCGGTCCCGTTCGGATCGGTCATGGGACCGACTTTGCCAGAACGGCAATGAATGTTGCGTCTCGTGCGCGCGGAGGTCATCGTCGAGGGATGTGGGCCGGAACCGGTGGCCCGGACAGGGGGACGGACATGGACACGCACGACCGGGAACTGCGGGACGTGGTGGTGGTCGGCGGCGGAGCGGCCGGTTTGGGTGCCGCCCTGACGTTGGCCCGTGCACGCCGTCGGGTGACGGTGGTGGACGCTGGCGAGCCGCGCAACGCACCCGCCGAGGGCGTCCACGGGCTACTCGCCCTGGACGGGGTGGGCCCGGTGGAGCTGCTCGCCCGGGGCCGCGCGGAGGTCAGGGGATACGACGGCGAGGTCATCGACGGCGAGGTCGTGGACACCCGCGCTGCCGGACACGGCTTCGACGTGATCCTGCGTGACGGGGCCGTGCTGCCCACCCGCACGCTGCTCATCGGGACCGGCGTGACCGATGAACTGCCCGACGTCCCCGGCGTCCGGGAGCAGTGGGGACACGGCGTCCTGCACTGCCCGTACTGCCACGGCTGGGAGGTGCGCGACCAGCGGATCGGGATCCTGGGGACCCATCCGATGTCCGCCCACCAGGCTGTGCTGTTCCACCAGTGGAGTCGCAGCATCACGTTCTTCAGCGGCGGTCGCCCGATCGAGGAGCAGGACCGGCTCCACCTGGCCGCGCTCGGCATCCCGATCGAGGAGCGTGGGCTCTCGCGGGTGGAGGCCGACGGTGGGCGGGTGGTCGGGGTCAGGGTCGACGACGACGAGGTCATCGGACTCGACGCGGTGGTGGTGGCCACCCGGATCACCGTTCGGGTGGAGCCCTACGCGGCCATCGGTCTGGTGGCGGTCGATCACCCGGTCGGCACGGTCATCCCGACCGACGAGTTCGGCGCCACCCCGGTGCCGGGGGTGTGGGCCGCGGGCAACTGCGCGGACCCCATGGCGCAGGTCGGCGGCGCGGCGGCGCAGGGGACCCGGGCCGCGCAGCAGATCAATGCCGCGCTGATCATGGCCGATCTCAAGAAGGCGATCGAGGTGCACGATGGCGCCCGAGTTTGACCGCGCCTACTGGGGCGACGTCTGGACGGGTGCCGGCGACCGCGCGGCCGCGATGGCCGCGAGCCCTCCCAACCCGCACCTGATCCGGGCGGTCACTCCGCTGGATCCGGGCACGGCACTCGAGGCCGGGTGCGGCGCCGGGTCCGAGGCGCTGTGGCTCGCCTCGCAGGGGTGGCAGGTCACCGGGGCGGATATCGCCGCCGAGGCGCTGGCGATCGCCGCCCGGCGCGCTGCGGAACGCGGGCTGTCCGATCGGGTGTCGTGGGTCGAGGCCGACCTCTCCGGCTGGGAACCCCCGGCGCGGTACGACCTCGTCACCACGCACTACGCGCACCCGTCGATACCGCAGTTGGACTTCTACGACCGGCTGGCCCGGTGGGTGGCGCCCGGCGGGACGCTGTTCATAGTCGGGCACCTGCACCACGAGGAGCAGGGGCATGGCCAGGGGCAGGGACATCACCAGGGGCACGGACATCACCAGGGGCACGGTGGCGGTGCTCATCCGCCGGCCGGGGCCGGCGTCACCGCGGCCACCGTCACCGCGCGGCTCGAGGCGCAGGGGTGGGAGATCGGATTCGCCGAGGAGACCTCTCGTGCCATGCCGGGTCGCGGGGTCGTCCCGGTGACGGTCCACGATGTCGTCGTCAAGGCCGTCCGGAGGCCCTGACGCGGTGAGTCGCGGCGTGTGGCCCGCCCGCGGGGTGGTGGCGAAGGTAGTTCTTATGTATGCCCCGTGTCATCCCCGCTCACCCCGTCTACGGACACCCCTCCGAGAAGAGTGTGGTCGACCTCCTGCGCGACCAACTCTCCGACGACAGCCTCATTGTGGTGGGCCAACGGGTGTCCACCGACGAGAAGGAACACGAGGTCGACATCCTGGTGGCGATGCCCGGCGCGGGGATCGTGGCGATCGAGGTGAAGGCCGGACAGATCGTGATCGAGGACGGGGTGTGGGTGCAGGGCAGCGGCACCAGGAAGTTCACGATCGACCCGGTCAACCAGTGTCGTGACGCCCTGTACGCGCTGCGGGGATACGTCAGCGACGACCCGCGGTGGCCGGACCGGTTACAGCGGTGGACCCACATGCTGGTGTTCCCCAACGCCTCGATCCCCGAGGACTTCGCGCGGCCGGAGATCCAGCGCAACCGGATCGTGGACCGCGATCAACTCGATCAACTCGCTCATCGTGCGTACCTGTTGGCACAGAACTCCGGCCCGGCGGATCGCCCCTTCCCGTCCGCGGACACTGTCAGCCGGCTGGCGGAGATCCTCGGAGGTCGAGGACTGCCCCAACGCGACGTCGTGGCCCGCGCCGCCGAGAACGCCGACATCGCCGACGCTCTCACCCGCGAGCAATCGGTTCTGTTGCGGGCGGTCGACGCGCTGCCTCGGGTGGAGATCCGCGGCGGCGCCGGCAGCGGTAAGACCTATCTGGCACTGGAGCAGGCGCGCCGCCTGTCGAGGGACGGGCAGCGGGTCGCGTTGCTCTGCTACTCGCACGGCCTGGCCAGCTACCTCAAGCGGGTCACCAGCGGGTGGAAGCGGCGGGAGCGACCCGCCTACGTCGGCGAATTCCACGCCCTGGGCGTCGAATGGGGAGCGCCGGCGGGTCCGGACGAGAGGATCCGGTCCACCGAGACGGTGCGGTGGTGGGAGGAGGACCTGCCCGGGCTGATGTCCGACCTCGCCGACGAGCTTCCCGACGGCAAGCGCTTCGATGCCGTGATCGTGGACGAGGCGCAGGACTTCGCGGACAGCTGGTGGCAGCCGGTGGTGGGGGCGTTGCGTGACAGGGAGAACGGTCGGCTCATGATCGTCGGCGACGCGGGCCAGAGCGTGTTCGAGCGTGCGGGCCGCCCACCCGTGGATCTCGTTCCGCTCGTGCTGGATCACAACCTCCGCAATACCCGGCAGATCGCCAGCGCCTTCATGCCGCTGGTGGGTCAGCGGATGGAGCTGCGCGGTGGCACCGGTCCCGCCGTCCGGTACGTGGGCGTCCCGGAGGGCGCGGATCCCGTCGCGGTGGGCGACGACGAGGCCATGCGGCTGCTCGACGAGGGGTGGGAGCCCGGCGACGTGGCGCTGTTGACCATCGGCTCGCGCCATCCGATGCAGGTCGAACTCCAGGAGGACGGCAACGACGCCTACTGGGAGACGTTCTGGGACGGGGAGGACATCTTCTACGGTCACGTCCTCGGCTTCAAGGGTCTCGAACGACGAGCTGTCGTGCTGGTGTGCAACGGCTACGAGGGGATCGACCGCCTCCGCGAACGGATCTACGTGGGATTGTCACGAGCCACGGACATGCTGGTGGTGGTGGGGGACGCCGACCTCTGACATCGTGCGGACCGACGCGACCGCCCCCCGCCTCGGACGAGGCGGGGGGCGGAGGCGGTACGCCCGCGTCGGAACGGGTCGTCAGCTACCGAGGTCGGACGAGCCCTCGACGATCTCCGCCTGCTCGGTGCGCTGCGTTCCGCGCGAGACGGCGATCTTGCGTGGCTGCGCCTCCTCGGCGACCGGGATGACCAGCCGGAGGACTCCGTCGGTGTAGTCGGCCTCGATCCGGTCGGTGGCCAGGCCCTTGCCGAGGGCGAGCTGCCGGGCGAACGTGCCCGACTGCCGCTCGTGCATGAGCCACTGCGCCTCGCCACCGATCGGCGCGCGGCGCTCGGCGCGGACGGTCAACGTGCGGTCCTCCACATCGATATCGATGCTGTCGGGGTCCACACCGGGCATGTCGATGAGTCCGACGAACCGCTCGCCGTCCTTGAACAGATCCATCGGGAGTGAGGTCGAGCCGGTCGCGGTGCGTAGCCCCTCGCCCAGGAGGCGGTCGAGCTCACGGAACGGATCGAAACGGTTACTGGTGGCCATGGCTGGTCTCCTTCAGGACTGGTCGGGAGCGCCCGGTCTCTCCGGGATCGCACCCGTAACAACTGCGATCCGTAGTTGAGTATTCCCGACTCACGTTTCGATTCTCGCGCGGTTCAGATGTCGGCAGGCTGGCCGACGCCAGCACGAACGCCTCGACCGGTCCGAATCCCGTCCGGGTGGACACCACCGTGACGGACACCAGGGTGACCACGACTAACACGACGGTCTCCGCCCGGGAACGAAGCAACAGCGCCCACAGGACGATCACCCCCGACACGGGCCAGTGCAAGGGAGAACCCGGACTCCTCGTGGACTCCCAGGCGACCGACGATGGTGGGCGGTGTCTCCTGGCGGATCCGCGGGCAACCCTGAGAGGGGAGGGCTCAGCTCTTCTCCAGGACCACCCGGAAGTCGACAGTCCCGTCGGGGGAGACGGTCACGAATCCCAGGCTGGGTGGCTGCACTCCCACCTCGGTCCACGTCACCGGGACCCGCCCCGAGGCGATGAGCTGGTCTCCCGCCCGCAGTACGGTCACCTCGGCCTGTCTGCGGACCGTGGTCCCCTTGATGGTCAGGTCGACGAGCATCGGCACCGTGGAGGTGGTGCCGTCGCCGGGCAGACCGGCCAGGTCGACCGGCTCGGCGAGGGTGAGGGTCGAGACCGGGTGGCCGTCCGCGTCGAGGATGTCCGCCGACCGGGCCCGGTTGTCCCGCGCGCTGATGTCGGTCTCGAGGCCATCCATCCGGACCTCGAAACCGCCGGATTCGAGGATGCGGCCGGTGATGATGACCTCACCGTCCACCTGGCCGGTGGTGCCGACGACCGTCACCGGTTCGCCCCTGAGGACCTCGTCGACGGTGTACCCGGCGACCGTGCCGTTCGGTGGGGTGCCCGGGACCACCTCCCAGGCGCCGTCGAGCTCCGTCGCCGCGGCGTCGACGTCCCGGGTGTCGATCACGGTGGGCGGCGCGTCGTCTCCGCCACGAGCCGCCTTGTAGACGAACGGAGCGGCGATCACGACGACGATGACGACGACGAGGACGCCGATCACCCAGAACAGTCTGCGCATGCACCTGAGCTTAGAAAGCCCGGCGGGCCGGTGGATGAGAGCGGGCTGACAACAGGTGCGTCGGGATGTCCCGAATGCTCAGTGAACCTAAGATAAAGTCAATGTTTACTGCGGGCACCCCGGCCACGCGGAACCGACAGGACTTCCCATGACGCCCGACCAGCCCCCACGATGGGACAACGCCCCGAGCTGGAGCTCCCCGTCCGACGCGCAGTTCAGACCGGCGCCTCCCGGTGGGTACGGGATGCCGCCCCAGCGATCCGGGCTCTCCGTCCCGGTGATCGTGTTCCTGGTTCTGGGGTCCGTCCTGCTGTTGGGGATCCTGGTCGCCGGCGCGATCGTCCTGGCCCCTCGCTTCTCCGGGACCGCGGCAGCTCCGGCCACCTGGACGGTATCGGCGACCGCCACCGCCCCTGCCGAGGCGGCCAACCCCCCGACCGTCCAGCCGGCACGACCCGCCCAGGGAAGTCGACCCGCCGGCGCGTACGAGTGCATGGATCGTGGGGCCGGTCCGTACTCGGCGGCGGCGGTGGGGTCTTCGGCGACCTCCTGCGAGTTCGCCGAGGTCGTCTGGTCGCAGTACGTGGGATCCGGCGGAACCGGGCAGGCGATGACGGTGAACGCCTACAGTCCGGTCACCGGACAGAGCTACGCGATGTCGTGCGCTGGTGGCCCCGTCGTGACCTGCACGGGCGGCAACAACGCTGTCGTACATCTCTACTGATGACCCCGACACCAGGTGGGCGGTCGACGGGAGTGATCTCGCTGATCGCGTTGCTCGCGGTGGCGGCCGCCGGCGGGGGATGCGCTGCCCTCTCGCCCACTTATGGCCCCCCACAGGTGGTGGTGACCGAGACCGTGGCGACGGTGACCGGCCTCCCCGTCCAGGGCGGGGTGGGCGCACCGGGCGACCTCGCGTCGCTGTCCGCCGAACCGCCGCCCGCCGATCTCGTGTCGCCGCCTGCACCTGTGGCAACGGGGGCGACGGCAGTCGATCTCGACTCGGTCGTGGCTGCCGTGCCCGAGGACGCCGGTATCGCCGTCGTCCCGGTCGGTGGCGGTGAGCCCCGGGAGGCCGGGACCTGGCGCACCGGCGTCGCCTGGTCGACGATCAAGGTCCCGTTGGCGGTCGCCGTGGCGCGGACTGACCCGCGGGTCCTCCGGGACAACGCCGCCGCCATCTCCGTCTCCGACAACCGGGCGGCGGAGAACCTCTGGTCCCACCTGGGCGGTGGCGCGGCCTCGGCGGCGGCCACCGGCCGAATCCTCACCGAGGGCGGAGACGTCACCTCCGAGGTGCCCTCGGTCCGGATGCGACCTGGGTACACCGTCTTCGGTCAGACCCGGTGGGCGTTGGTCGATCAGACCCGGTTCGCATCCGCCCTGCCGTGCATGGACGGAGCCTCACCGGTCATCGAGCTCATGGGACGGATCGCGCCCGACCAGCGCTGGGGTCTCGGACGTCTTCCCGGCGCGCGGTTCAAGGGCGGATGGGGTCCGGGAGACGGTGGCGGGTACCTCGTCCGCCAGTTCGGGCTGATCCCCGCCGCAGGGGGTGACGTCGCGGTCTCACTCGCGGTCGACGCCCCGACCTTCGAAGCCGGGACAGCGGCGTTGAGCACGATGGCGGACGCGCTCGCACCGCAGCTCGCGTCCCTTCCCGGCGGAGGGTGCTGATCCGAGGGGGATCGCGCCCGGTCGGGCCACACGGGGCCAGGCCGGTCGATGTCGGGGCCACCCGCGCAGGTGCCCGAGTCGCGGTCGGGTGACCCACAACTAGACTGGTGCCAGGTGGTCCCGCGGGCCACGGGCGTCCACGTCCTGCCGGAATCCATCGCCGGGTTCCCGCTCGCGGCCACGGCGCTCCCGAAGAAAGGCCACACCATGCTCTCCCGCATCGACCTGCGCGGTCGCTCACTCGGCACGGCCGAGTTGCGACGTACCCTCCCGCGCGGTGCCGCCGACGTCGACTCCGTCGTCGACACCGTCCGCCCGGTGGTCGACGCGATCCGCGAGCACGGGGCCAAGGCGGCGCTCGACTACGGCGAGAGGTTCGACTCGGTCCGCCCGGAGACCGTCCGGGTCCCGACCGAGGTCATCGCGCGGGCGGTCGAGGATCTGGACCCGGACATCCGCGCCGCGCTGTCCGAGGCGATCCGTCGTGCCCGCATCGTCCACTCCGCGCAGCGTCGCAGCGACACCGTCACGGAGGTCGCTCCCGGCGGATTCGTCACCGAGCGTTGGGTACCGGTCGAGCGGGTGGGCCTCTACGTCCCGGGTGGCAAGGCCGTCTACCCGTCCAGCGTCATCATGAACGTCGTTCCCGCGCAGGTCGCGGGAGTCGGGTCGCTGGTGGTGGCCTCTCCTCCCCAGGCAGACTTCGACGGGTGGCCGCACCCGACCATCCTCGCCGCGTGCTCGCTGCTCGGGGTGGAGGAGGTCTGGGCCGTGGGCGGCGCCCAGGCAGTGGCGCTGCTCGCCTACGGCGGGCGGGACACGGATGACTCCGGTCTCGAGCCCGTCGACATGGTCACCGGCCCCGGCAACGTGTACGTCACCGCGGCCAAGCGTCTGTGCCGCAGCGTCGTCGGCATCGACTCCGAGGCGGGTCCCACCGAGATCGCGGTCCTGGCGGACGACACGGCCGACCCGGTCCACGTCGCCTACGACCTCATCAGCCAGGCGGAGCACGACCCGAACGCCGCGAGCGTCCTGGTGACCGACTCCGAGTGGTTTGCGGACGCCGTGGACCGTGAGATCGAGGCGCGCTACGACGTGACCCTCAACTCGGATCGGGTGCGGGACGCGCTGGAGGGGCCCCAGTCGGGCATCGTCCTGGTGGACGACATCGAGGCAGGGCTCCGCGTGGTCGACGCCTACGCCGCCGAGCACCTCGAGGTACAGACCCGCAATTCGGCGGCCGACGCGGCCCGCGTGCGCAACGCCGGCGCGATCTTCGTGGGCGCCTACTCGCCGGTCCCGCTCGGCGATTACGCCGCCGGGTCCAACCACGTCCTGCCCACCTCCGGGACGGCCCGTCACTCGTCGGGGTTGAGCGTGCAGACCTTCCTGCGGGGAATCCACGTCATCGACTACGACCAGGCCGCACTCAAGGAGATCGCGCCGACCGTCGTCGCGCTCGCGGACGCCGAGCGCCTGCCCGCGCACGGTGAGGCGGTGCGTGCACGCTTCGAGGATCTCAGCGCAGGGGAGGACGGACAGTGACCGGATCGCCACGTCCGGGGGTGGGACTGAGCGCCCTTCCACTGCGGGAGAACCTGCGCGGACGGAGCGCGTACGGTGCCCCGCAGCTCGAGGTGCCCGTGCAACTCAACACCAACGAGAACCCGCACCCGCCCAGTGCGGAACTGGTCGCCGACATCGCCGGCGCGGTCTCGGCGGCCGCCACGGACCTCAACCGCTATCCCGACCGTGACGCCGTCGCGTTGCGGGGTGATCTCGCCGCGTACCTGACCCGGCAGACCGGCGCGGACCTCGACACCGACATGGTGTGGGCCGCCAACGGGTCCAACGAGATCCTGCAGCAGCTCCTGCAGGCGTTCGGCGGGCCCGGGCGCAGCGCCATGGGCTTCGTCCCCAGCTACTCGATGCACCCGATCCTCGCGGCCGGTACCGACACCGAGTGGATCCCGGTGGACCGCGGGCCCGACCTGTCCATCGACATCGACGCCGCGGTGGCGGCAATAGGGGAGCACCGGCCGGACGTCGTGTTCGTCACCACGCCCAACAACCCCACAGGGCACGTGGTCGACCTCGACGACCTGCGCCGCCTGCTCGACGCCGCGCCCGGCATCGTGGTGGTGGACGAGGCGTACGCGGAGTTCTCGCCCTCCCCGAGCGCCTGCACCCTGCTCGCCGACTACCCGGCCACGCTCGTCGTGTCGCGGACGATGAGCAAGGCGTTCGCCTTCGCCGGCGGCAGGCTCGGGTACTTCGCGGCCGACCCGTCCTTCGTCGAGGCGGTGTTGCTCGTGCGGCTGCCGTACCACCTGTCGATGATCGCGCAGGCCGCCGCCCGGGCAGCTCTCCGGCACGCCGACGAGACACTCGCCTCCGTCGCGCTCCTCGCCGAGGAACGCAAGCGCGTCACCGCCGGGCTGGAGGAACAGGGGTACGAGGTACTTCCCAGTGAGGCCAACTTCGTGCTCTACGGGCCGTTCGTCGACGCGGGGCGCGCCTGGCAGCGATACCTGGACGCGGGCGTCCTGATCCGCGACGTGGGCATCCCGGGTCGACTTCGTGCGACCATCGGGCTCGAGCACGAGAACGATCAGCTGTTGCAGGTGAGCGCCGCACTGGCGGCCGAGGAGATCGAGACCGGAACCGAGGAGAAGCGATGAGTGAACAGACCGCGCGGCGGGGACGGGTCGAGAGGACGACCAAGGAGTCGTCGATCGTCGTGGAGATCGACCTCGACGGGACCGGCCGGACCGACATCTCGACCGGGGTGCCGTTCTTCGACCACATGCTCACGGCCTTCGGCCAACACGGCGCCTTCGACCTCACCGTGCGCGCGACGGGTGACAGCGAGATCGAGGCACACCACACGGTGGAGGACACGTCGATCGTCCTGGGGCAGGCCCTCGCGCAGGCCCTCGGCGACAAGCGCGGCATCCGACGCTTCGGCCAGTGCTCGCTGCCGATGGACGAGACTCTCGCGGAGGCCGTCGTCGACGTCTCCGGGCGGCCCTACTTCGTGCACACCGGTGAGCCGGAGTTGATGATCGGATACGTGGTCATCGGCCATGCCAGCGCGCCCTACGGCACGGTCCTCAACCGCCACGTGTTCGAGACCCTCGCCTACAACGCCCGGATCGCGCTGCATGTCCGCGTGCACTACGGCCGCGATCCGCACCACATCACCGAGGCCGAGTACAAGGCGGTGGCGCGGGCGCTGCGCGCAGCCGTCGAACCGGATCCGAGGATCACCGGAATCCCGTCGACAAAGGGCGCGCTGTGATGCCGGCGTGACCCCGCGCGTCGCCACGCCGGGGGCGTTCTCGACGCTGGCCCGCACCCCCGGCGTCGCGGCCGCGTTCGTCCTGGTCCTGCTCGCGTTCGGGGGCTTCTCCCTCCTGCTGCCGGTGGTACCGCTCGCCGTTGTCCGCGGAGGCGGCACCGAGTTCGTGGCCGGCGCCACCACCGGCGTGTTCATGACGGTGACCGTCCTGTTCCAGCTCGCCACCCCGCGTGTCACGAGTGCGATCGGTTATCGCTGGGTCCTGGGGATCGGCAGCTCCCTGCTCGGACTGCCCTCGGGACTGCTCGCCCTCTCCGACAACCCGATCGCGGTGTTGGCGATCAGCGGCGTGCGCGGTGCGGGGTTCGGCATGATGACCGTCGCCGGTTCCGCCCTCGTGGCCGAGCTCGCCCCGCCCGGCATGCTCGGTCGGGCCACGTCGCTGATCGGTCTCGCCGTGGGCATCTCCGAAGCGATCTTCCTGCCGGTCGGACTGTGGCTGCTCGACCTCCTCGGGCTGCCGACGGTGGCCTGGGCCGCCACCGCGTTCGGCGTCGTCGGCCTGGTCGCCGCGGCGCGACTGCCCCACGTCTACCCGAGCCCACCGGGGGAGACGGACCGGTCGACGCTCGGTACCAAGCAGGTCGTGCTCCTCCTCGCGGGCCCGTTCCTCGTCATGGTGGCGGTGACCCTGCCCTACGGGGCGGCGGCGTCGTTCCTGTCGCCGGCGTTGGATTCCCTGGTCTCCGGTAGCGGCGCTGTCGTCGCCGGCGTCGGGCTCGGACTGCTGGGCGTCGGTGTCATCGTCGGACGCACCGTCGCCGGCCTCATCTCGGACCGGCGTGGCCCGGGGTCGCTGGTCTGGCCGGGCCTCGGTGTCGCGGCACTCGGAATGCTCGGCATCGCCGGGTTGTTGACGATGGAGGTGAACCCGTGGTGGTTCCTCGTCCCGACCGTCGTCTTCGGCCTCGGGTTCGGTGCTGTACAGAACGAGGCCCTGGTGGCGTCGTTCGAGCGGATGCCGCGCTCGCGACTGGGGACGGCGTCCGCGTCGTGGAACATCTCCTTCGACGCCGGAACCGGTCTCGGCTCCGTGGTCATGGGCGGGTTCGCGGGCTTCGGCTACGTCGTGCTGTTCACCGTCGCGGCGGGGGTCGTCCTCGCGGTGGGCGGCCCTGCGGCGGTGGGTGCCCGGCGTACGAGACCCACGCGCGATCTGACCCCGAACGACCCCGGCGATAAGGTGGACCAATGACGAATTCGGCGACGCGGGTGGCACTCCTGGACTACGGCTCCGGAAACCTGCGTTCGGCGCATCGTGCGCTCGAGCGGGTCGGCGCCCGGGTCGAACTCACGTCGGACCCCCGCGTCGCCACCGAGGCCGAGGCGTTGGTCGTCCCCGGGGTCGGCGCGTTCGCGGCGTGCATGAAGGGCCTCGAGGCGGTCAAGGGACCGCGGATCATCGGAGAGCGTCTCGCCGGTGGTCGCCCCGTTCTGGGGATCTGCGTGGGAATGCAGGTCATGTTCGATCGGGGCACCGAGTTCTCGGACGGTGAGCACGAGGGTTCGCCCGGTGTTCCCGGATGCGGTGAGTGGCCCGGCGTGGTGGAGAGGCTGGACGCACCCGTGCTGCCGCACATGGGGTGGAACACCGTCGAGGCGCCGTCGGAATCGGTGTTGTTCGCGGGCATGCCCGCTGACGAACGCTTCTACTTCGTCCACTCGTACGGCGTGCAGCGCTGGGAGATGGAGCCGTCGGACCACCTCCGTGCCCCGGACGTCACCTGGGCCGAACACGGCACGAGGTTCATCGCCGCGGTGGAGAACGGGCCCTTGTCCGCCACCCAGTTCCACCCCGAGAAGTCGGGCGATGCCGGACTGCATCTGCTCGAGAACTGGATTCGTTCTGTCCGCCGTTGACGGCTCTCGGGACCCCGCCCCGGTGTCCTTCGCCCAGCTCGCCCTGGGAGTCGCGGGGGCGGGGGTGTCGGGTCTCGCCCTGACCGCGCTCGCGGTGGCCCTCCTGCCCGTGCCGCCGGCCGGCAAGGCTCTCGTCGCGCTGGTCGGCGTGATCCTGTCGATCGTCGCGATGGGCCTGGTGTCCAACCGCATCACCGATCGCGCGATCCGCGCCGAGTACGGCGAGGAGCCCGGCGGGCAGGCGGAGCACGCCGGTGACGACGGACTAGGCTGATGGCCGTGACCAACGCCAATTACCTCGAACTCCTTCCCGCCGTCGACGTCGCCGACGGTCAGGCCGTCCGTCTCGTCCAGGGGGAGGCCGGGACCGAGACGTCCTACGGTGCCCCGCTGGACGCGGCTCTGCAGTGGCAGCGGGACGGCGCGGAATGGGTCCACCTGGTGGATCTCGACGCCGCTTTCGGTCGGGGGTCGAACCGGGACCTGCTCGCCGAGGTCGTGGGGGCGCTCGACGTCAGGGTCGAGATGTCCGGTGGTATCCGCGACGACGACTCGCTCGAGGCCGCCCTGGCCACCGGGTGCGCCCGCGTGAACCTCGGGACGGCCGCGCTGGAGAACCCGGAGTGGTGTGCCTCGGCCATCGCCCGTCACGGTGACCGCATCGCGGTGGGCCTCGATGTGCGGGTGGTCGACGGCGAGCCCAGGTTGCGCGGTCGTGGATGGGTTTCCGACGGTGGCAACCTCTGGGAGGTCCTCGAACGTCTGGACAAGGACGGCTGCGCCCGGTACGTCGTCACCGACGTCTCCAAGGACGGCATGCTCAACGGACCCAACCTGGAGATGCTCTCGCAGGTGTGCGCGGCCACCAACGCCCCCGTGGTGGCGTCGGGCGGCGTCTCGTCGGTCGCGGATCTCGAGGCCATCGCCTCGCTGGTGCCACAGGGCGTGGAGGGGGCGATCGTGGGCAAGGCCCTCTACGCGGGCAGGTTCACCCTCCCCGAGGCGCTCGCTGCCGTCAGCCGCCGCTGACTCCACGACGCCGTCACCCCCCTGGCAGCTTCCCGACCCCGCATGACCTCGAGCAGGAGGCCCGAGATGGACGATCAGACCGGAAACACCCTGCCGACGGACCTCCCCGTCGACCCGGCCGAGGCCCTCGCGCTGGCGACGCGCGTCCTCGATGAGGTGACGCCCCGCTTCGTCGAGGGGGTGGGGGCGCAGGGCATCCAGAACAAGGGCTCGCGCAACGACTTCGCCACCGAACTGGACCTGGAGCTGGAGCGCCGGATCTCGGAGGCGCTGCGGGAGGGGACCGGGCTCGAGGTGCACGGCGAGGAGTACGGCGGTCCGCCCGTGAACGAGGGCACCCTGTGGGTCGTCGACCCCGTCGACGGCACCGCCAACTACTCCCTCGGTATCCCCACCGCCGGCATCCTGGTCTCGCTGGTCCACGAGCGCCAGCCGGTGCTCGGCCTGACGTGGCTGCCGCTGCTGGGGTTGACGTTCACCTCCGTCGCGGGCGGACCGCTCAAGGAGAACGGTGAGGAGGTCGCACGGATCCCCGACGTCTCCATCCGCGACGTCGCCCTGGGACTGGGGTCGCTCAACACCGGTGCGCGTACGACCTACCCGCCGGCCTATCGACGCGAGGTCTTCGAGCAGCTCACGCTCGACGCCGCACGGACCCGGAAGTTCGGCTCCACCGGGGTCGATCTGTCGTTCGTCGCGTCGGGCAGGCTGTCCGCCGCGGTCAGCTTCGGCAACCGAGCCTGGGACAACGCGGCCGGCGCCTCCCACGTCCGCGCCGCGGGTGGTGTGGTCACGGACCTCGCGGGGGAGCCCTGGTCCACCGACTCCCAGTCCATCCTCGTCGCGGGCCCTCGGGCCCACGCCGAGGTCCTCGACACCATCCGACAGCTCGGCGAGCCGAGCAACTTCTTCGAGGCGGGGCGACGTCGCGCCACTCCGGAACCCGAGAGCCCCCGTCCGTGGCTCCAGAACGGGCGGTAACCGGGTCATGACACTCGCAACCAGGGTCATCCCGTGTCTCGACGTGGACGCCGGCCGCGTGGTCAAGGGCGTCAACTTCCTCGACCTCCGGGATGCGGGAGATCCCGTCGAACTGGCGGCCGCCTACGACGAGCAGGGTGCCGACGAACTCACCTTCCTCGACGTCACCGCGTCGTCGTCGGGACGCAGCACCATGATCGACGTGGTCAGGCGCACCGCCGAGCAGATCTTCATCCCGCTCACCGTCGGAGGTGGGGTGCGGACCGAGGAGGACGTCAACCAGCTCCTGCGGGCGGGTGCGGACAAGGTCAGCGTCAACACCGCCGCGATCGCCCGTCCCGAGCTCCTCGGCGAGCTCAGTCGCCGCTTCGGCTCGCAGTGCATCGTCCTGTCGGTGGACGCGCGCACCGTGCCCGAGGGGTCCGAGCCCACCCCGTCCGGCTGGGAGGTCACCACCCACGGCGGTCGTCGTGGGACCGGGATCGACGCCGTCGAGTGGGCCAGGCGGGGCCAGGACCTCGGTGTGGGTGAGATCCTGCTCAACTCGATGGACGCCGACGGCACCAAGGCGGGTTTCGACCTGGCGATGGTGCGGGCGGTCCGTGAGGCCGTGTCCATCCCCGTCATCGCCTCGGGCGGGGCCGGCGCGGTGGAGCACTTCGCTCCGGCGGTCCACGCCGGGGCCGACGCCGTCCTCGCCGCCAGTGTCTTCCACTTCGGCGAGATGACCATCGGTGATGTGAAGTCGGCGCTCGCGGCCGAGGGGATCACGGTCCGATGAGCACTCACGTCCTGGACCGTTCCATCGCCGAGCGGCTGTCCCGCAACGTCGACGGGCTGGTCGCCGCGGTCGTGCAGGACGCCACCTCGGGCCGGGTGCTCATGATGGCGTGGATGGACGACGCGGCCCTCGCCGAGACCCTGGCGACCCGGCGGGGTGTGTACTACTCCCGCTCGCGGGGTCAGCGGTGGGTCAAGGGGGAGACCTCCGGCCACGTCCAGCACGTGCGTCGTGTGGAGATCGATTGCGACGGCGACGCCGTCCTGCTCCACGTCGACCAGACCGGGGCGGCCTGCCACAACGGCACCACCAGCTGTTTCGACACCGCAACCCTGCTCGGAGAGGACTGATCGGCGTGCCCTTCATCCAGATCAACCAGCTCGACGGGATGGCCGCGGCGGACAAGGCCCGCGTCATCGAGGCCGTCACGGCCGCGTACGCGGAGGCCTCGGGCAAGGACCCGGCGAAAGTGTGGGTCCACGTCAACGACATGCCGCGTGATTCCTTCGGGATCGGCGGCAAGGCCCTCGGATGAGCACCGAGACCACGACGTTCGAACAGTTCCGCGCGCTCGCCGCGGGGCACCGGGTCGTGCCGGTGGTGCGCACGGTGCTGGCGGACTCCGAGACGCCGCTGTCCGCGTACATCAAGCTCGCCGGGGACCGGCCGGGCACCTTCCTCCTGGAGTCGGCCGAGCACGGACGCTCCTGGTCGCGGTGGTCCTTCATCGGTTGTGGCGCGGCCGCCGCGCTGACCGTCGACGACGCGGGGGAGGCCACGTGGTGGGGCCACGTGCCGGCGGGTGCGCCCACCGGCGGTGACCCGCTGGACGCGCTCCGGAGGACCCTGGACCTGTTGCGGACCGATCAGATCCCGGGTCTGCCCCCGTTGACGTCGGGGATGGTGGGTTACCTCGGGTACGACATCGTGCGTCGACTCGAGCGGATCGAACCGGACACGGTGGACGACCTGCAGGTGCCGGAGCTCGTCCAGCTGCTCGCCACCGACCTGGCGGCCTTCGACCATCACGAGGGCCGGATCCATCTCATCGCCAATGCGGTGAACTGGGACGGCAGCGACGAGCGGGTCGGTGAGGCCTACGCGGACGCCGTGGCAAGGGTCGACTCCATGACGGCGCGACTCGCCGCGCCCGGCGCGGGCGGGGTAAGCGTGTTCGACACCCCGGCTCCCGACGTACGTCGCTGCACGGATGAGGAGACCTACCACTCGCGGGTCGCCGACATCATCGAGCAGATCTACTCGGGCGAGGCCTTCCAGGTGGTCCTCAGCCAGCGGTTCGAGGTCGACACCCAGGCCTCCCCGCGGGACGTCTATCGGATCCTGCGCACCACCAACCCGAGCCCGTACATGTTCCTCATGACGATCCCGGACGGGAGCGGGGAGGACGGTTTCGGCGGGACCGCCTTCACCATCGTGGGATCGAGCCCCGAGGCGTTGGTGACCGTCAAGGACGGTGTGGCGACGACCCATCCGATCGCGGGGACCAGGCCGAGGGGCGACGACGACGAGCACGACATCCTGCTCGGCAAGGACCTGGTGGACGACGCCAAGGAGAACGCCGAACATCTGATGCTGGTCGATCTCGGCCGCAACGACCTCGGCCGGGTCTGCGTGCCGGGCACGGTGGAGGTGACGGAGTTCCGTCAGGTCGAGCGCTACAGCCACGTCATGCACCTGGTGTCGACGGTGACCGGTCGACTGGCCGAGGGGCAGACCGGCATCGAGGCGGTGACCGCGTGTTTCCCGGCGGGCACGCTGTCCGGGTCGCCCAAGCCCCGTGCGCTGCAGATCATCGAGGACCTCGAGGACACGCGACGCGGTGTCTACGGGGGAGTGGTGGGCTACGTCGACTTCGCCGGAAACACCGACCAGGCCATCGCGATCCGGTCGGCAGTGATCAAGGACGGCACGGCCTATGTCCAGGCGGGTGCCGGGATCGTCGCCGACTCGGTGGCGACCTCGGAGGATGCCGAGTGCCGCAACAAGGCGATGGCGGTCCTGCGGGCCGTCGCCGCCGCGGAGACGCTGCGCGACGCGGGGCGGAGCCGGTGACCCAGCGCTCCCGTCTCCTGGTTCCGGTCGTCCTGTTGCTCGTGGGGGCGGCCCTGCTGTGGGTCGCCTCGCGGATGGTGTGGCTCGACGTGGAGGCCTTCAACGACCAATCGGGACAGGCTCGGCGGGCCCTGACCGGCGCGGACTGGCAACCCGCTCTCGTCCCGCTCGCGCTGGGCGCCCTGGCGGCGGTCGCCGCGGTGGCTCTGGTCCGCGGCGCCGCCGCCCGCGCGGTGGGCGCCGTCATCGCACTTCTCGGCGTGGCCGCCGGGGGCCTGATGGTGATGTCGGTGGGGGAGGTCGACGCCGACCGGGTCCACTCGGTGATCACGAGTGACGAGGGCCTGGCCCGGACCGATGCCGGGCCGGGTTCCGAGGGCGCGGAGGCGATCCCGCAGTGGTCGGAGATCATCGAGTTGTCGACCCGGCCCGCGGGACCCGTGATCACCGGCGCGGGGGCCGTCGCCCTGCTGGCGGCGGGGATCGTCGTCCTCGTCAATCCGGCCCGTCCGGTGCGCCGCGACGACCGGTACGTGACCCCGGCGGCCCGGCGGGAGAGTGCGGCGACCGGACCGGGCCCGGAGGACGACGCCGGGCGGGATCTGTGGCAGGAACTGGACGACGGACGGGATCCGACCGGCTGACCGGGTCGGGGGTCCCGATTCGGGAACCCCGGCCGGGACCTCTATTGTTGATCTCGATCACACTTTCCGCCCTACGACTGCAGAGGGAGGTCACGGTGGGTACCGTGCTCGACTCGATTCTCGACGGGGTCCGTGAGGACGTCGCGGCCCGTGAGGCCGTCATCGATATGGCGGCGGTGAAGCAGGCGGCCCAGTCGGCGCCGGACCCACTCGACGCGCTCAAGGCGTTGCGCGATCCCGGAGTGGGCGTCATCGCCGAGGTCAAGAGGGCCAGCCCGTCCAAGGGTGCCCTGGCCGAGATCCCCGACCCCGCGGTCCTTGCCCGGATGTACGAGGAGGGCGGGGCGCGCATCATCTCGTGCCTCACCGAGGAGCGCCGTTTCCACGGCAGCCTGGCAGATCTCGACGCGGTCCGACGCGCGGTCGACATCCCGGTCCTGCGGAAGGACTTCGTGGTGGGGCCATACCAGATCCACGAGGCGCGGGCGCACGGCGCGGATCTGATCCTGCTGATCGTGGCCGCGCTCGAGCAGGACGCCCTGGTGTCGCTCCTCGATCGCACGGAGTCGTTGGGTATGACGGCTCTGGTGGAGGTCCATACCGAGGAGGAGGCCGACCGCGCGCTGGAAGCCGGCGCCACGGTCATCGGTGTCAACGCCCGCAACCTCAAGACACTCGAGGTCGACAGGGACGTGTTCTCCAGGATCGCGCCGGGGCTTCCGTCCGACGTCGTCAAGATCGCCGAGTCCGGGGTCCGGGACGCCTCGGACCTCCTGGCGTACGCCAGCGTCGGGGCGGACGCCGTGCTCGTGGGCGAGGGACTGGTGACGCAGGGCGACCCGCGGGCGGCCTGCAACGCCCTGGCCACGGCCGGTGCCCACCCGTCCTGCCCGCAAGGACCCCGCTAGGCCGGGGCCGCGGGCTTCCGGCAGACTGGGGGCGTGAACTCCAAGGATTTTCCGTCACTGCCCACCATGGGAGTGGTGCTCCGGTCCACCACCGGACATGAGCCCGACCAACGGGGCCACTGGGGGCCGTTCGGCGGCCGGTACGTCCCCGAGGCGCTGATGGCGGTGGTCGACGAGGTGACCGACGCCTATGCCAAGGCCAGGGCCGACGAGGACTACCTCGACGAGCTCGACCGGCTGCAGCGTCACTACTCGGGCCGGCCGTCGCCGTTGTACGAGGCGAAGCGGTTCGGTGCGGAGATCGGTGCGCGGGTCTTCCTCAAGCGTGAGGATCTCAACCACACGGGCTCCCACAAGATCAACAACGTCCTCGGCCAGGCGCTGCTCGCGCAGCGGATGGGCAAGAAGCGGGTGATCGCGGAGACCGGTGCCGGCCAACACGGTGTGGCCACCGCCACCGCCTGCGCCCTCCTCGGCCTGGAGTGCAAGGTCTACATGGGCGCGGTGGACGTGCGCAGGCAGGCGCTCAACGTCGCCCGGATGCGCCTGCTCGGTGCCGAGGTGGAGGCCGTGGAGATCGGCTCGGCCACACTCAAGGACGCGATCAACGAGGCCATGCGGGACTGGGTCGCCCACGCGGACGACACCTACTATGCCTTCGGTACCGCGGCCGGGCCGCACCCCTTCCCGACCATGGTCCGCGACTTCCAGCGCATCGTCGGTGCGGAGGCCAGGGTGCAGATCCTCGAGCAGGCCGGGCGTCTGCCGGACGCCGCCGTGGCGTGCGTCGGCGGCGGTTCCAACGCGATCGGCCTGTTCCACCCGTTCCTCGGGGACGAGTCGGTCCGTCTCGTCGGCTGCGAGGCCGGGGGCGACGGCGTGGCGTCCGGACGAACCGCGGCGACCGTCAACGCCGGTACGCCGGGCGTCTTCCAGGGGTCGTACGCCCATCTCATGCAGGACACCGACGGGCAGACGATCGAGTCCCACTCAATCTCGGCCGGCCTGGACTACCCGGGTGTCGGGCCCGAGCACTCGCGCCTGGCCGAGATCGGGCGGGCCGAGTACCGCCCGATCACGGATACCCAGGCCATGGATGCGTTCGCACAGTTGTGCCGCACCGAGGGCATCATCCCCGCGATCGAGTCGGCTCACGCGATCGCCGGCGCCGCGCAGCTCGCCGCGGAGGGCGTGGGGCTGATCCTGGTCAACGTCTCGGGTCGTGGCGACAAGGACGTCGACACCGCCGCCCGGTGGTTCGGCCTGTTGGACGGGGGGACCCCGCCCGAGGCCGGGGTGGATTCGAGCCAGGGCGCCGACGACGGCGAGGGCGAGTACGCGGACGGGGGAGTCGAGGGATGAGCGTTCTCAGTGACGTGTTCGAGCGGTGCCGGGGCGAGAACCGGGCCGCACTCATCGGGTACTACCCGGCCGGTTACCCGACCGTCGAGGGATCGATCGACGCCGTGCACGCGATGGTCGAGGGCGGGTGCGACATCGTCGAGGTCGGCATCCCCTATTCCGACCCCATGATGGACGGGCCGACCATCCAGGCCGCCGCCGACACCGCACTCGAGGCCGGGTTCCGCGTCGCGGACACCTTCGAGGTGGTACGCGCCGTCGCCGAGGCAGGGGCGGTGCCCGTGGTGATGACGTATTGGAACCCGGTGCTGCAGTACGGCGTCGACCGTTTCGCGGCGGACCTCGCCGCCGCCGGCGGGACCGGCGTCATCACGCCGGACCTCATCCCGGACGAGGCCGACGACTGGATCGCCGCGTCGGACGCAAACGGCATCGACCGGGTGTTCCTCGTCGCCCCGTCGTCGACCCCCGAGCGCCTCGCGATGACGCTCTCCCACACGGGCGGTTTCGTCTACGTCCAGGCGGTCATGGGGGTCACCGGCGCCCGCGACGTCGTCTCGGACGCGCCCCGGATCCTCACCGAGCGCGTCCGCGAGGTCTCCGACCTCGCCTGCGGGGTCGGACTCGGGGTCCGCAACGGCGACCAGGCGGCCGAGATCGCCTCCTACGCCGACGGCGTGATCGTCGGGTCGGCGCTCATCACGGCGGCGACCGAGGGACTGGACTCCCTGAGGCGACTGACCGCCGAGCTGGCGGAGGGCGTCCGTCGTCCCGGGGCGGGCTCGTGATCCCCAGCCCTCCCCAGGGGGTGTGGGAGCTCGGGCCGTTCCCTCTGCGCGCGTACGCCCTGTGGATCATCCTCGGCATCGTCATCGCCATCTGGTGGGGAGAGAAGCGCTGGGTCGCCCGCGGGGGTCGCGCCGGGGTCGTGCTCGACACGGCACTGTGGGCCGTCCCGTTCGGTCTGATCGGCGGCCGCGTGTACCACGTCGCCACGGATTGGTACCGGTACTTCGGGGAGGGGCGCAACCCGGTTGACGCGCTGAAGATCTGGGACGGCGGCCTGGGGATCTGGGGTGCGGTCGCGTTCGGTGCTCTCGGCGCCTACATCGGGCTGCGCCAACAGGGGATCCGGGCACTGGGCGCCCTGGGCGACTCGATCGCGCCCGGCGTCGTGCTGGCGCAGGGGATCGGCCGACTCGGCAACTACTTCAACCAGGAACTCTACGGTCGCGAGACGGACGTGCCCTGGGCGCTGGAGATCTACCAGCGTTACGACGAGTCCTACGGGTATTCCGAGACCATCGGGCGGTCGACCGGCCAGGTCCTGGCGACCGTCCATCCGACGTTCCTGTACGAACTCCTGTGGAACGTGTTGGTCGCGCTCGTGTTGGTGCTCGTCGACAGACGGTTCCGACTCGGCCACGGTCGGCTCTTCGCGCTCTACGTGGCGTTGTACTGCTTCGGACGCTTCTGGGTGGAGCTGCTGCGCGCGGACGCCTCCACCGAGGTGTTCGGACTGCGCATCAACACCATCGTCTCGCTGGTCGTCATGCTCGGCGCACTGGTGTACCTCTGGCGGGCGCGCCGCGGTCGCGAGGAGCCGTCCGAGCTGCGGGCCCCCGACGACGGTGTGGACGACACGGCATCGGGCGGTTCCGCCGGCGACGCACCCCCGTTGGCCGGTCGTTGACCTCGGGTTAACCGGGCGGCCGGTCGAGGGGACTAGATTGGGTGGAGTGAATCGTCGTACCAAGATCGTCTGCACCCTGGGTCCCGCCGTCGCCTCCGAGGAGGGAATCCGCGAGCTGGTCGACGCGGGGATGGATGTCGCCCGCCTCAACTTCAGCCACGGAGAGCACGCCGACCACGAGGCCAACTACCGGTGGGTCCGCAAGGCCTCCGACGAGTCCGGCAGGGCCGTCGGCGTCCTCGCGGACCTGCAGGGCCCCAAGATCCGACTCGGACGCTTCATCGAGGGCAAGCACGAGTGGGTCGAGGGTGACCGTGTCGTCATCACCGTCGCGGAGGTGGAGGGCACCAAGGACCGCGTCTCCACCACCTACAAGGGGCTGGCAAACGACGCCCGCCCGGGCGATCGGCTGCTGGTCGACGACGGCAACATCGGACTCACCGTCGAACAGGTCGACGGGGACGACGTCCACTGTGTCGTCACCGAGGGCGGCACGGTCTCCAACAACAAGGGCGTCTCCCTCCCCGGGATGAACGTCTCCGTCCCCGCGTTGAGCGAGAAGGACATCGCCGACCTGCGTTTCGCCCTCGACCTGGGGGTGGACTTCATCGCCCTGTCGTTCGTGCGGTCGCCGGCGGACGTCGAACTCGTGCACGAGGTGATGGACGAGATGGGGATCCACGTGCCCGTCATCGCCAAGCTCGAGAAGCCGGAGGCCGTCAAGAACCTCGAGTCGATCGTCCTGGCGTTCGACGCCATCATGGTGGCCCGGGGTGATCTGGGTGTGGAGCTGCCGCTGCAGGAGGTGCCGCTGGTCCAGAAGCGCGCCATCCAGATCGCGCGCGAGAACGCGAAGCCGGTGATCGTGGCCACCCAGATGCTCGAGTCGATGATCACGAACTCCCGGCCCACCCGGGCCGAGGCGTCCGATGTGGCGAACGCCGTCCTCGACGGGGCGGACGCGGTGATGCTGTCGGGCGAGACCTCGGTGGGCAAGTACCCGATCGAGACCGTGCGGACCATGTCGTCGATCGCGCTCGCAGTGGAGTCGGACTCCACGGCCGCGCCCGAACTGGTGCACGTCCCGCGGACCAAGAGGGGTGTCATCTCGGCCTCGGCCCGGGAGATCGGTGAGCGGCTGGGGGCGAAGGCGCTCGTCGCGGTCACCTCGACCGGGGACACGGTGCGGCGGCTGGCCCGGCTGCACAGCCACCTTCCGCTCATCGCGATCACCAGCGACCCGCGTATCCGTAGTCAGCTCGCCCTGACGTGGGGGACCGAGACCTTCCTCACCGACCGCATCACCGAGACCGCCGAGATCGTCAAGGTGACCGACGAGATGCTCCTCCCGCTCGACGGGTACAACGAGGACGACCTGATCGTGCTCGTCGCGGGGAACGTGCCGGGCGTCGAAGGATCGACCAACTTCATCCTCGTCCACCGGATGGGCGAGGTCGACCACTGAAGTAGCAACTGCGACACCGACTTCGCCTGATCACCGTCAGGTAACGAAGTCGCGGCGCCGGTGAGCACCCCGCTCACCGGCGCTTTCGTATCCTTTCGTGCTTTTGACGTGACAGGGCCGAGACACTTCTGTTACCTTCTTGGAGTCGACCGGGGAAGCCGGTCACGTCCCTGCTTCACCCGCTTTCCAGTCTCTGAGGTTCCCTGATGTCCGACGCCACTCGCATTCCCTTCGCCGAGCTCGCCGATCGACTCGGTGTCGAGGGCTCCGGCGCGACCGCCGGGCGCCACCGCGCGGCCCGCTCGACCCACATGGGCCGCATCGTGGCCGGCACCGTCGCGGGCGCCGCCCTCTCGGGAGGCCTGGCCATGGCCGCGGCCCCCGTCGCCTCCGCCCAGTCCGCGGACGTCAACGCGGACCAGCTCGCCGAGATGGCGCAGGGCGTCATCCAGGGAATCGGCTTGACCGAGGACCAGCTGCGCGAGTACGCCATCGACCCGGCCGTCTTCGGCTCGCTCGGTATCCCGGCGATCGGCGGCGGCCACGCCCCGACCTACGGGCCCATCACCTCCGGCTTCGGCCCCCGCTGGGGCACCTTCCACAACGGCACGGACTTCGGTGCGCCGATCGGCACCCCGATGTTCGCCGCCAAGTCCGGCACCGTCGTCGCGGCCGGCCCGGCCTCCGGTTACGGTCTGTGGATCCGCATCCAGACCGACGACGGGCACCTGCTCGAGTACGGCCACAACGACAAGAACTACGTCGCGGTCGGCCAGCGCGTCAACGCCGGCCAGGTCATCGGAACGGTCGGCAACCGCGGCTACTCCACCGGTCCGCACCTGCACTTCGGCGTCCGCAACCCGGCCGGCCAGTGGATCGATCCCGTGCCGTGGCTGCGCGCCAACGGCGTCGCCGTCTGATCGGTCGCCGGCCACCCGCCACGCACGTCGCGCCCCGTCTCCCCTCGAGGAGGCGGGGCGCGCCGCGTTGTCCGGCCACGTGTCGGGCGTTTCTGACACAGTGGGTCGAGAGAATCCACCAACAGTCGAGAGGCGATCCATGTCGCAGACCGTCAAGGGCGTCATCGCCCGCAGCAAGGGGTCCGAGGTCGAGTTGGTCGACGTCGTCGTCCCCGATCCCGGACCGAACGATGTGATCGTGCGGGTGCAGGCGTGCGGCGTCTGCCATACGGACCTGGCATACCGGGACGGCGGGATCAACGACGAGTACCCGTTCCTGCTCGGCCACGAGGCCGCGGGCATCGTCGAGACCATCGGGGATCGGGTCACGCACGTGGCGGAGGGCGACTTCGTCGTCCTCAACTGGCGCGCCGTGTGCGGCGAGTGCCGGGCATGCAAGAGGGGTCAGCAGCAGTACTGCTTCGCCACCCACAACGCTTCGCAGAAGATGACGCTGACGGACGGCACCGTGCTCACCCCCGCCCTGGGGATCGGCGCGTTCATCGACAAGACCCTCGTCCACGAGGGTCAGTGCACCAAGGTCGACCCGGCCGCCGACCCGGCCGTGGCGGGGCTGCTCGGCTGCGGCGTCATGGCCGGCCTCGGTGCGGCCGTCAACACCGGTCAGGTCAGCCGCGGTCAGTCCGTCGCCGTCATCGGCTGTGGTGGCGTCGGCGTCGCCGCGGTCGTGGGCGCCCGGCTCGCGGGCGCGTCGACGATCATCGCGGTGGACATCGACGACACCAAGCTCGAGTGGGCGAAGGACTTCGGGGCGACCCACGCGGTCAACTCGACCTCGACCGATCCGGTGGCCGCGATCCAGGAGCTCACGGGTGGCTTCGGGGCCGACGTCGTGATCGACGCCGTCGGTCGGCCGGAGACGTACGAGCAGGCCTTCTACGCGCGGGATCTCGCCGGGACCGTGGTCCTGGTTGGCGTGCCCACGCCGGAGATGCGGTTGGAGTTGCCGCTGCTGGACTTCTTCGGCCGCGGTGGTTCGCTCAAGTCGTCCTGGTACGGCGACTGCCTGCCCGAGCGTGATTTCCCGATGCTCGTCGACCTGCACCTGCAGGGTCGACTCCCGCTGGAGAAGTTCGTCTCCGAGCGGATCGGCATCGACGCCGTCGAGGCGGCGTTCGACGCCATGAAGTCCGGGTCCGTCCTCCGATCGGTGGTGACGTTGTGAGCGAGATCCACACCAGCGCCGGCACTGCCGGTGGTCTGCGTATCGAGAAGGTCGTGACGAGCGGGATCTTCGCGCTCGACGGCGGCGAGTGGGAGGTGGACAACAACATCTGGATCCTCGGGGACGACTCCGAGGTGTTCGTGATCGACGCGGCCCACTCCGCGCAGCCGATCATCGATGCGGTGGCGGGCCGCAAGGTCAAGGGCATCCTGTGCTCGCACGCCCACAACGACCACATCACCGTGGCACCGGAGCTGTCGGAGAAGTTGGATGCGCCGATCCTGGTGCACCCGGGTGATCAGATGCTGTGGGACGAGACCCATCCCACGGTCTCCCACGGTGATCTGGAGGACGGGCAGCGGCTCGAGATCGCGGGTACCCGCGTCGAGGTGATGAACACGCCGGGGCACTCACCGGGATCCTGCGTGTTCCACGTTCCCGAGGCGGGCGTGCTGTTCTCCGGCGACACCCTGTTCTCCGGCGGTCCGGGCGCGACGGGCCGGTCGTACTCGGATTTCCCGACCATCATCACCTCCATCCGCGAGCGCATCCTCACGCTGCCCGCGGAGACCTTGGTGCACACCGGCCACGGTGACGGGACGAAGGTCGGGGACGAGTCCCCGCACCTGGAGGAGTGGATCGCCCGCGGGCACTGACACCGCGGTGGCGGTCGCGACCCGGACCGGTGCGGCCCGGGCCGGTGGGGCGGGAGGACCGGGGAGATGACGACGACGAGGTCGGCAGCGGAGTCCGGTACACCCACGCCGTGGCACGCCCTCCCGCCGGAGGAGGTGCTCTCCCGTCTCGGAACGGGCCCGGGCGGGCTCAGCAGTACCGAGGCGGGGGAGCGCCTGGCCGGGCACGGGCCCAACACGATGCCCGACGCCGCGCCGGTGTCCGCGTTGCGGCGGGTGGCGAGGCTGTTGGCGGACCCGATGATCCTCGTGCTCGCAGTGGCGGCGGCGGTGAGCGCGGGGGTCTCCCGGGAGTGGGAGACCCCGGTGGTCATCCTGCTGGTGGTAGTGCTCAACACGATCCTCAACTATGTCCAGGAGACCCGCGCGGAGGCCGGTCTCGCGGCGTTGCGCGACATGTCGGTTCCCCGCAGTCGGGTCGTGCGGGATGGCGTGGAGATCGAGGTCGACAGCAGCGATCTCGTGGCGGGCGACATCGTGGTGGTGGAATCCGGGGACCGTGTGCCCGCCGACGGCAGGGTGCTCGCCGAGTCGAGGGTGCAGGTGGCCGAGTCGTCGTTGACAGGGGAGTCGGTCCCCGTCGACAAGTCCCCTCGGGCGGTGGAGGACGTCGATGCACCGCTGGGTGACCGCTCGAGCATGGTGTTCATGAACACGGAGGTCACCCGCGGCCGGGCCCGCCTGGTGGTGACCGGCACCGGCGAACACACCGAGATGGGCGCTATCGCCGACCTGCTCAGCGGGGCGGCGCCCGGGCAGACCCCGCTGCAGAAGCGGATCGGGGCGCTCGCGCGCGTCCTCACCGCGATCGCACTGGTCGTGGTGGGCCTGGTCCTGGTGATCGGGCTCGTCCGTGGTCAGACCTGGGAGGACATGCTCCTGTCCGCGGTCTCCCTGGCCGTGGCCACGATTCCGGAAGGGCTCACGGCGGTCGTGGCGTTCACGCTCGCCATGGGTGCCTCTCGCCTCGCCCGTGAGGGCGCGATCATCAAGAACCTCGCAGCCGTCGAGACCCTCGGGTCGACGAGTCACATCGCCACGGACAAGACCGGCACCCTGACCCTCAACGAGATGACCGTGACGCGGATCGTCGCGGGTGGCGGGTCATACTCCGTGACCGGGACCGGATACGGCGGGTCCGGGGCCGTCCTCTCGTCCGACCCGGACGTCGTACCGGACCTGAGGCGGGCCGCGGTGGCAATGTCGCTGTGCAACGACGCGATCATCGACGACGGGGTCCTGGTGGGCGACCCGACCGAGGGCGCCCTGCTCGTGGCGGCGACCAAGTGCGGGATCGACGTGGAGGGCCTGCGCGCCGCCCGGCCGCGCGTGGCAGAGGTACCGTTCGACTCGGCGTACAAGTTCATGGCGACGGTCAACCGGTCACCGAGCGGGGACCCCGTCCTGTACGTCAAGGGTGCCACCGGCGCGGTACTGCCGCGGGCGACGCAGGTCTGGGACGGCACCTCGGAGGCGGAGCTCACCGACGAGCGCCGCGAGGCGTTGCGGGCCGCGACGGACGGGCTCGCCGCGTCCGGCCTGCGTACCCTGCTCGTGGCGGCGCGGCCGTTCGACGGAGCCGACGGCCCACCGGACGAGGACACGCTGCTCGACGAGGTCCGTGATCTGACCGTGCTCGCGGTCCTGGGAATCGTCGACCCACCGCGCACGCAGGCGGCGGAGGCGATCCGCATCGCACACGAAGCGGGCATCTCGGTACACATGATCACCGGGGACCACCTGGTGACCGCCTCGGCCATCGCCCGCGATCTCGGCATCGGCGGGGAGGCCGTGAGCGGTGCCGAGCTGGACCGGATGGACGATGACGAGCTGCGCACCCGGGCAGGTCGGCTCGGTGTACTGGCCCGCGTGACCCCCGAGCACAAGATCCGGATGGTACGTGCCCTGCAGTCCGGCGGGCACGTGGTCGCCATGACCGGCGACGGGGTCAACGACGCGCCCGCCCTGGGTCAGGCCGACATCGGGATCGCGATGGGGATCACCGGCACGGATGTGTCCAAGGGCGCGGCGAACATGGTGCTCACCGACGACAACTTCTCGACGATCGTCTCCTCGGTACACCAGGGGCGGGGGATCTACGACAACATCGTCAAGTTCGTGAAGTTCCAGCTCACCACCGCGTGGGCGTTCGTGCTCGTCTTCCTGGCCAGTGGCCTGCTGGGCCTGGCGTCGGTGCCGTTCACGGCCCTGCAGGTGCTGCTCGTCAACATCGTCATGGACGGCCCACCCGCGATGGCGCTGGGCGTGGAGCCGGTGGAGAAGGACGCCATGCGGAGGCGGCCTCGACCGGCGGACGAACAGATCCTCACCCCGGTACGGCTGATGCGGATCCTGTGGCTGGGCGTGGTGATGGCCGCGGGAACCCTGCTCGTCCTGGCGTTCGCGGAGGTCGTCTTCCCCGAGCGAACGGGGGAGACCCTGTTCGCCACGACGCTCGCGTACGCGACGTTCGTCTTCTTTCAGGTGTTCAACCTGATGAACGTGCGGTCCGACCACGGTTCGGTCTTCTCCCGCGACATGGCGCGCAACGCCCCGATCTGGGTGGCGCTGGGGGCCGTGCCGCTCCTACTGGTGGCGGTGATCCAGGTTCCGTTCCTCCAAGGGGTGTTCGACACGACCTCGCTGCGGGCCGACGAATGGTTGCTCGCCGTCGCCGTGGGGTCGTCGATCCTCTGGCTGGAGGAGCTCCGCAAGGCCGGCGTGAGATGGCGTACGCGGCGCGCCGCCGGGTCGGGCAGGATGGACGTGGTCTGACGCGCCCACCCGAGGGTGCCGCCGCCGCGAACGCGTCCGGTGCGGAACGATCGGTCGGACCGTCGAGGAGGAGTCATCACCATGGCCAGGGTCACCGCCACCAACACCATCGTCATCGAGGCACCCGTCGAGGCCGTGACCGCGGCGATCGCCGATTACGCGCAGGTCCGCCCCCGCATCCAACCCGAGCAGTTCAGCGCCTACCGTCTGATCCAGGGCGGGCAGGGAGACGGCACCGTCGCCGCCTGGAATCTCCAGGCCACCAAGAAGCGCAACCGGGACGTCAAGGCCAACGTCACCGTGGATGACGCCGCCGCCCACTGGTCGCTGGTGGAAGAAGACGAGAATTCGTCCATGGCCACCACCTACACGGTGCGCGAGGCGACAGGGGGCTCGCTCGTCGAGATGACGACGTCGTGGGACGGCGCCGGGGGTGTCGGCGGCTTCTTCGAGCGGACCTTCGCTCCGGCCGGTCTCAAGCGCATCCAGCACGCCCTGCTGACCAACCTCAAGGACGACGTCGAGGGATAGCCGACCGGGCTCCGTCCGCCCGCTCGAGCTCAGCCCAGCCGACCGGGCTCAGCCCAGCCGACCGGGCTCAGTCCGTTCGCTCGGCCGACCGCGATCGATCCGCCGGGGCGGTCCTCGTCGTCGTCCCCTTTCCCGTCGGGGTCGGTGACGCGTCGGTTCCGGTGGCGGCCTCGGCGGCGTCGGCGTCGGTCCCCGTGGGCGCGGCCGCGGCGGCCGCCTCGCGGGCGGCCTCGGCCTGCGCGGAGCCGGTCCGGAGCACGATCTGCGGCATGAACGCCAGGATCACCGAGGCGGCCACGGCGAGGATGCCGGCCACCAGGTAGATCTCGGACATGCTCAGCGCGTAACCCTGCTCGAAGGGATGCGCCACCAGCTCGGGAAGCCGGTTGATCACCGAGGAATCCTTGGTGACCGTCTCCAGTGCCCCCGCGCCGGTGGTGGGGTCGGCGAGGGCCCGGACGATCCCGTACGCGTCGGGATCCCGCTGCAGTGCGGGATCGGTGAGGCCCTCCTGAACGCCGCGGGCGAGACTACCGTCGGCGGCGGCCTGCTCGAGTTGGCCGGAGATGGAGCCGCCGACGCGGCTGAACAGGATGGACAGGAACACCGCGACGCCGGCGGTACCGCCGAGTTGGCGGAAGAAGGTCGCCGAGGCGGTGGCCACTCCGATCTCGCGGGGACTCACGGCGTTCTGGACTATGAGGGTGAGCGGCTGCATGCAGTTGCCGAGCCCGATGCCCAGCACCAGCATGTAGACCATCACCAGCGTCAGCGACGTGTCGGCATCGATCGTCCACAGCAGGAACAGGCCGGCAGCGGCCACCGCCGTTCCGAATATCGGGAACTCGCGGACACGGCCGGTCCTGGAGATGAGCTGGCCCGACACGATCGAGGCACCCATCATCCCCGCGACCAGCGGGAGCATCATGAGCCCGGACTCCATGGGGTCGGCGCCGTGCACGATCTGCATGTACAGCGGCAGCGTCATCATGCCGCCGAACATGGCCATACCCACGATCACGCCGCCGACCGTGACGATCGCGAAGGTGCGGTCGCGGAACAGGCGGAGCGGGATGAGGGCCTGGTCGCCCGCGCGGGCCTCGACGAGGAGGAAGAGCCCGATGCCGGCCAGCCCGACGACGTAGCAGCCGAGGGCGGCGGTGGAACCCCACCCCCAGGTGTTGCCCTGCTCGGCCACCAGCAGGAGAGGTACCAGACCGACGACGATCGCGGCGGCCCCCGCCCAGTCCACGCGATGATCGACCCGGACGTTCTTGACGTTGAGGGTGATCATCACGAGGGTCAGCGCCACCGCGCCGATGGGGATGTTGATGAGGAAGATCCAGCGCCACCCGTCGATGCCGAAGATCGTGTCCGCCCCGGCGAAGAACCCGCCGATCACCGGCCCGAGGACCGACGACGACGCGAAGACCGCCAGCATGTAGCCCTGGTACTTGGCGCGGTCACGGGGCGGGATGATGTCGCCGATGATCGCGAGCGCCAGGGACATCAGTGCGCCGGCACCCAGTCCCTGGATGCCGCGGAAGACGGCGAGCATGTACATCGAGGTGGCGAGCGTGCACAGCAGAGAGCCGAACACGAAGATCACGATGCCGATCACGAAGAACGGCTTGCGTCCGTAGATGTCCGAGAGCTTGCCGTACAGGGGCGTCGAGATCGTGGACGTCATGAGATAGGCGGTGGTGACCCATGCCTGGGCGTCGAGGCCCTGGAGGTCGTCGGCGATGGTCCGGATCGCGGTGCTCACGATCGTCTGATCCAGGCTGGCCAGGAACATCGCGGACATGAGCCCGGCGAGGATCACGAGGATCTGACGGTGCGTGAACTCGCCGTCCTCGCCTGCGAGCGCCGTGGAGGTCTTGGCGGTGGTCATCGGCTCTCCTCGGCGGACGTGAGGGAGCAGAGTTCGGTGTGGAGGGAATCGGCGAGTCGGCGCAGGTCCGAGATGAAGGTGTCCGCCTGGTCCGGTGTCCAGTCCCGGAGGAGGCCGGCCATCCACTCCCCGCTGCTGTCGAGGACCCGGGAGATGAGCTCGGCGCCCGCGGAGGTGAGCGTGACGAGGCTGGCGCGCCCGTCATCGGGGTCGGGGACCTTGGTGATGAGGCCGCGGCTCTCGAGCTGGCTGACCTGGCGGCTCACCACCGACACGTCGGTGTGGATCCGCGCGGCCAGATCGGTGACCCGGGCGGGGCCGTCATGGATGGCGAACAGGAGCGGATGGGCGGTCGGTTCGACGGCCTCGTCGTAGCTGGGGACCGAGAGGTTCACCGCACGAAGGAGTTTGACCACCCGCGACAGGTCCACCACCACTCGCCCGCCGCGTTCCGCGTCTATCGGCATGCCCACCCCTCGCTTCGGTTGCTTGCAGCAAGCAAACATTACGCGCGGAGCGCACCATCGCGCCACCGGGTGGGCTGCGGGGTGGAGGGGAGAGGGCGGTTAAGCGTGATGAGGGGAACGCGAGCGGGTCCGACCTCGCTCGGGATGTGGTGCCCCCGGTCGGACTCGAACCGACACTGGACGGGTTTTGAATCCGTTGCCTCTGCCAATTGGGCTACGGGGGCGAACGCGGCGAACCGCTGGTCCGGAAGTCTAACCGACGACCGATGAGCTTCTGTCCGACGCCCACCCTAGAGTGGCCCTGTGAGCACCACGAGTAAGACCGCAGAAGCCAGCACCACCCCCGGCACCGGACCCGGCGCCGCTTCCGGGGCCACCGCGGGGGAGGGGCCGACCCGCCTGCTGCTCCTGGACGGGCACTCGCTCGCGTTCCGCGCGTTCTACGCGCTGCCGGCAGAGAACTTCTCCACGGCCTCCGGCCAACACACCAACGCCGTGTACGGCTTCCTGTCGATGGTGGCCAACCTGGTGACCGAGGAGGAGCCCACGCATCTGGCCGTGGCGTTCGACGTCTCGCGGGCGACGCTGCACCGCACGGCGGAGTACCCGGAGTACAAGTCGACCCGTTCGGCCGCGCCCGAGGAGTTCAAGGGGCAGGTCGAGCTCATCCAGGAGGCGCTGGCGGCACTGGGCGTGCGGACCCTGTCCCTGGAAGGGCACGAGGCCGACGACATCATCGCCACCCTCGCCACCCACGCGGGCGTCGCCGAGACGCTGATCTGCACCGGGGACCGCGACGCCCTGCAACTGGTGACGGACGAGGTCACCGTCCTCTATCCGGTCAAGGGCGTCTCCGAACTCGCCCGGTTCACGCCCGAATCGGTCGAGGCGAAATACGGGGTGACGCCCACCCAGTACCCGGACGTGGCCGCGCTGCGGGGCGACACCTCAGACAACCTCCCGGGTGTGCCCAAGGTCGGCGACAAGACCGCCGCCAAGTGGATCACCCAGTACGGCACCCTCTCCGAACTCATCGCGCACGCGGACGAGATCAAGGGCAAGGTCGGAGAGAGCTTCCGCGAGCACCTACCCCAGGTCCAGCTCAACCGCCGGATCACCGAGCTCACCCGCGACCTGGACCTCGGCGTCGGGATCGGCGACCTCGTCCGGGCGACCCCGGAGCGCGCTGACGTCAACGCACTGTTCGACCGGCTGGAGTTCGGGCCGCAGGCTCGCGATCGATTCCTCACGGCGTTCCTGCCGGAGGGTTCCCCCGCGCCGGCAGCGGAGGTGGAACTGGAGCAGGCCTCGGTCCTGCACGCCGGCGAGGTCTCCGACTGGCTCGCAGCCCATGCGCCGGCCGGGCAGCGGCACGGCCTCGTCGTCGTCGGACCCTCCCGACCCGGCGCGGGCGACGCGCAGACGATCACCATCGCCGCCGCCGGCGGCGCCTCCGGGCACCTCGATCTGGCGACACTCGGACCCGACGACGAGCAGGCCCTCCGGGACTGGCTGGCCGACGACGCGGTGCACAAGGCGGTCCACGACGCCAAGGCGGCCACCCACGCGCTGATGGGGCGCGAGTTCCGGTTGGGCGGGGTCACCATGGACGTGGCCCTGGCGGCCTACCTGGTGCGGCCCGGCCAGCGCAGTTACGGCCTGGCGGAACTGTTCCAGCGTCACCTGCGGCGCGAACTGCCCGAGGCGGAGGTGGGGGACAAGCAACTGTCCCTGCTCGACGAGGTCGATGACGCCGAGGCGGAACAGAAGAACGCCGACGCCGCCGCGACCCGCGCCCGCGCGGTGGTCGATCTCGCGGAGCGGCTGGACGTGGAACTGGAGCAGGTGCACGGGGCGCGCCTGATGGCCGAGATGGAACTGCCGCTCGTACCGGTGCTGGCGCGGATGGAGTCGATCGGCATCGCGGTGGACGGTGGCGCCCTGGACGGGCTGCGGGACGACTTCGCCGACCGCGGTCGGCAGGCTGCCGACGCGGCCTACGCCGCGATCGGCGGGGAACAGATCAACCTGGGCTCACCCAAGCAGCTCCAGGTGGTGCTGTTCGAGACCCTCGGTATGCCCAAGACCAAGAAGACCAAGACCGGGTACACGACCGACGCCAAGGCCCTCGAGGAACTGCTCGCCAAGGAGACGGGGGACACCCCGGGTCGGGCGTTCCTCGAGGCACTGCTGCTGCACCGCGAGACCACCAAGATGCGGACGACGGTCGAGGGGCTCATCAAGACCATCGGTGACGACGGACGAATCCACACCACCTTCAACCAGACCGTGGCAGCGACCGGCCGGTTGTCCTCGACCGACCCGAACCTGCAGAACATCCCCGTACGCACCGAGGATGGTCGACGCATCCGCGGATCGTTCGTCGTGGGCGACGGCTACGACTGCCTCCTCACCGCTGACTACAGCCAGATCGAGATGCGGGTGATGGCGCACCTGTCCGGAGACGCCGGGCTCATCGAGGCGTTCCGGACGGGGGAGGACCTCCACTCGTTCGTGGGCTCCCGTGCGTTCGGCGTTCCCATCGACGAGGTCACCCCGGAGCTCCGTCGCCGGGTGAAGGCCATGAGTTACGGCTTGGCCTACGGGCTCAGTGCGTTCGGCCTCGCCGCCCAGCTCGGGATCAGCCAAGGCGAGGCGAAAGAGCAGATGGAGGCCTACTTCTCGCGCTTCGGCGGCGTGCGCGACTACCTGCGCGCAGTGGTCGAACAGGCCCGCCGCGACGGGTACACGGAGACCCTGTTCGGTCGGCGCCGCTACCTGCCCGAGCTCAACTCGGACAACCGGCTCAAGCGAGAGAACGCCGAACGTGCTGCGCTCAACGCGCCCATCCAGGGCACGGCCGCCGACATCATCAAGGCGGCCATGCTCAAGGTCGACGCGGACCTCGCCGAGCGGCGGCTGAAGAGCCGTCTTCTGCTCCAGGTCCACGACGAACTGGTGCTCGAGGTGGCGCAGGGTGAACTCGACGAGGTCCGCGACCTGGTCGTGGACCGCATGTTCTCCGCCATCGAGCTCGACGTCCCGCTGGACGTGTCCACCGGCACCGGCCCGAACTGGGACTCTGCGGCGCACTGACATCCCCGTCCACCTCCTCGGAGCCCGCCGACCTGTACCCTAAGTTCATTTCAGATTCGGCTCCACGACGCCTGAAAGGGCAACCATGACCCTCACCTCTCGGCGCGGTCTACGCGCCGCCCTGGCACTCACGGCCACCGCTGCCCTCGCGCTGACCGGCTGCACCACCAACACCGAGGGGCCGCAGGACTCCGGGGAGCCCCGCGAGGAGGTGTCCCTCGAGACCGACGAGGAGATCGCAGCCCTCGTCCCGGCCGAGATCCGGGACAAGGGCGTCATCGTGATCGGCACCAACCCGCCGTACGCGCCCAACGAGTTCAAGAACGAGAAGGGCGAGATCGTCGGTTTCGACATCGACGTGATGACCGCGGCCGCCCAGCTGATGGGGCTGCGCGCCGAGTTCCGGGAGTCCGACTTCGAGAAGATCATCCCGGCGATCGAGGGCGGCACCATGGACATGGGCGCCTCCTCGTTCACCGTCAACGACGAGCGGCTCCAGACCGTCGACTTCGTCACCTACTTCGAGGCCGGTATCCAGTGGGCCTCCGCCGCCGGGAACGAGGTGGACCCGGATGACGCCTGTGGCCTGAACGTGGCCGTCCAGCGCACCACGGTCTCCGATCAGGAGGACGTGCCCGCCCGTAGCAAGGCCTGCACGGACGCCGGCAAGCCCGCGATCGAGAAGGTCCAGTTCGACTCCCAGGACGAGGCCTCCACCGCTGTCGCCCTGGGCAAGGTCGACGCGATGTCCGCCGACTCGCCCATCTCGGCCTATGCGGTCAAGCAGTCCGAGGGCAAGATGCAGCTGGCCGGCGACGTCTTCGACTCCGCACCCTACGGCTGGCCCGTCCGCAAGGACTCCGAGCTGACCGCCGCCCTGGAAGCCGCCGCAGACAAGCTCATCGAGACCGGCGACTTCGAGAAGATCGCCCAGAACTGGGGCCTCGAGGCCGGGCTCATCGACGACGCCGAGATCCGGAAGGGTTGAGTGACCGGTAGGTGAGTACCGCGGAACAGGGGGCGACGACCCCCCGGGCGGACGCCCCGGAACCCATCAAGGCGGTGCCCCTGCGGCATCCGTGGCGATGGGTCTCGGCGACGGTCGTCCTGGTGCTGGTGTTCCTCTTCATCTGGGGCGCGGCGACCAATCCGGCCTACGGCTGGAGCACGTACGGGAGGTATCTGTTCGACACCCGGTTCGGCATGGCGGTGTTCTACACCATCGCGCTCACCCTGCTGTCGATGATCCTCGCCGTCGTCCTGGGCGTCATCCTCTCGGTGATGCGGATGAGCAGCAACCCGGTCCTCAAGGCCGTGGCGTGGGTGTACCTGTGGATCTTCCGCGGGACCCCGATCTACGTGCAGCTGCTGTTCTGGGGCCTGATCTTCACCCTGTACCGCCAGGTCCAGTTCGGGATCCCGTTCACCGACTTCCAGATCGTCCGCTTCGACGACACGATGGTGCTGTACTCGGCCTTCTGGTTGGCCGTGGTGGGACTCGCCATGAACGAGGCCGCGTACATGGCGGAGATCGTCCGCGCCGGCATCTCCTCGGTGCCGGAGGGGCAGGCCGAGGCCTCGACCGCACTGGGCATGACGTGGGGCCAGACCATGCGGCGGACGATCCTGCCGCAGGCCATGCGGGTCATCATCCCCCCGACCGGCAACGAGTTCATCTCGATGCTCAAGACCACCTCGCTCGTCGTCGCCATCCCCTTCTCCGGTGAGCTGTACGGGCAGGCGCGCGACATCTCGGGCGTCAACTTCCAGCCCATCCCGTTGCTACTGGTGGCCGCCACCTGGTATCTGGTCATCACCAGCGTCCTCATGGTGGGCCAGCACTACCTCGAGAAGCGCTTCTCCCGCGGCGCCACCCGTCAGCTCACGGGTCGACAGCTGCGTGCACTCGCCGATGCGGACGGGCTCACCCCGTCCTCTCTCGCCGCGGCCCGGGCCGCCGACCCGTCCGGAGGCAAGCCATGACGCCGATGGTCAGGGCCGAGCAGGTCTGTAAGAATTTCGGGTCACTCCGCGTCCTCAAGGGCATCGACCTCGAGGTCGCCGCTGGTGAGGTGCTGTGCCTGGTCGGGCCCTCCGGCTCGGGCAAGTCCACGTTCCTCCGGTGCATCAACCACCTGGAGAGGGTCGACGCGGGCAGGCTCTACGTCGACGGGGAGCTCGTGGGATACCGCGAGAAGGGCGACAAGCTCTACGAGATCTCCCCGAAGCAGGCCGCGCGCCAGCGCCGGGACATCGGCATGGTGTTCCAGCACTTCAACCTCTTCCTCCACCGCACCGCCCTCGAGAACGTGATCGAGGCACCGATGCTGGTGAAGGGTCAGTCACGTTCGGACGCCACCGAGCGGGCCCGGGAGCTGCTCGCCAAGGTCGGCCTCGCAGCGAAGGCCGACACCTATCCGGCTCAGTTGTCCGGCGGGCAGCAGCAGCGTGTCGCTATCGCCCGCGCCCTGGCGATGGACCCCAAGCTGATGCTGTTCGACGAGCCCACCTCCGCGCTTGATCCCGAACTGGTCGGAGAGGTCCTGGGCGTGATGCGGGATCTCGCGGACGCGGGGATGACCATGGTCGTGGTCACCCACGAGATGGGCTTCGCCCGCGAGGTCGCCGACACCGTGGCGTTCATGGACGACGGCGTCGTGGTGGAATCCGGCAAGCCGGCCGACGTGCTCAGGTCGCCGTCCCACCAGCGTACGAAGGACTTCCTGTCGAAGATCCTCTGACGCGCAGGCGCCCCGGGTCGGCGGCCCTGATCCCCTGCGGACGCGGGGGATCAGGGCCGTCTCGGCCCGGCGTCGAATCGTTCAGGGAAGCGTGGCCACGAAGATCGCCGTGCCGGGGAAGATCCCGCCCCGGAGCGGGCTCCACTGCCCCCACTCCCTGTCGAGCCATTCCGGCCACTCCGGCTCGATGAGGTCTTGCACCACGAAACCGGCGGCGACGAGTTCGCGGATTCGGTCACCCACCGTCCTGTGGTGCTCGACGTAGGTCAACTCGCCGGAGTCGTCGTACTCGGTGTACGGCGACCGGTCGAAGTACGGGAACATCGCCAGCAGTCCCTCCGGCCCCGGGTCGTCACGGAATATCCACCGCATGGGGTGGTTCACGGAGAAGACGAACCGGCCGCCCGGCCGCAGGACGCGAGCCGCCTCCGCCATGACACCCGCGGAATCGGCCACGAACGGGACCGCGCCGAATGCAGAGAAGACGACATCGAAGCTGTCCTCCGCGAACGGGAGCCGACCGGCATCGGCCTGGATGAGAGGAACAGTCGCGGCCGGGCCCGTCGACCGGCTCGCCGCCTCGGCCCCCACTCGGAGCATCCCGGCGGACAGGTCCACGGCCACGGCGCGGGCATCCTGGCCCGCGAGCCACCGCGAGCACGGCGCCGACCCGCACCCGATCTCGAGTACATCGCGGCCCGCCACGTCGCCGAGCAGATGCCAGTCACCCTCGTGCAGGCCCTCGGGGCACCAGATGAACTCACCCTCGGGGGAGTGGGCGCCGAGGAAGTCGCCGTGTTGATCGTGGTAGACGGTCGCTTCCGAGTCCCACCACATCCGTGAGGCTCGGACCGACTCTCCATGTCCGGGGGGGTTTGTGGACGTCACGTGTGAAGCGTACAGTTGACGGTCGCGTGCGTACGCGCTCGCTTTCTTCCTGTCCGCTACGATTCCTATCCACTCCGGAGCACCCCACCATATGACCACCAACACCACGTCCCCGCAGGTAGCCGTCAACGACATCGGCTCTGCTGAGGACTTCCTCGCCGCCATCGACGCCACGATCAAGTACTTCAACGATGGCGACATCGTCGAGGGCACGATCGTCAAGGTCGATCGTGATGAGGTCCTGCTCGACATCGGCTACAAGACCGAGGGTGTCATCCCCTCGCGCGAGCTCTCCATCAAGCACGATGTCGACCCGGGTGAGGTCGTCGAGGTGGGCGATGAGGTCGAGGCCCTGGTCCTGACCAAGGAGGACAAGGACGGCCGTCTGATCCTGTCCAAGAAGCGCGCCCAGTACGAGCGCGCCTGGGGCACGATCGAGGAGCTCAAGGAGAAGGACGAGGCCGTCAAGGGCACCGTCATCGAGGTCGTCAAGGGCGGCCTGATCCTCGACATCGGTCTCCGTGGCTTCCTCCCCGCCTCGCTGGTGGAGATGCGTCGCGTGCGCGACCTCCTGCCCTACGTGGGCCAGGAGCTCGAGGCCAAGATCATCGAGCTGGACAAGAACCGCAACAACGTCGTGCTCTCGCGTCGTGCGTGGCTCGAGCAGACCCAGTCGGCCGTGCGCTCCGAGTTCCTGCACCAGCTGCAGAAGGGCCAGGTCCGCAAGGGCGTCGTCTCCTCGATCGTCAACTTCGGTGCGTTCGTCGACCTCGGCGGCGTCGACGGTCTGGTCCACGTCTCCGAGCTGTCTTGGAAGCACATCGATCACCCGTCCGAGGTCGTCGAGGTGGGCCAGGAGGTCACCGTCGAGGTCCTCGACGTCGACTTGGACCGCGAGCGCGTCTCGCTGTCGCTCAAGGCCACGCAGGAGGATCCGTGGCGGCACTTCGCCCGGACCCACGCGATCGGTCAGATCGTCCCGGGCAAGGTCACCAAGCTCGTGCCGTTCGGCGCCTTCGTGCGCGTCGACGAGGGCATCGAGGGCCTCGTCCACATCTCCGAGCTGGCCGAGCGCCACGTCGAGGTCCCGGACCAGGTCGTCACGGTCAACGACGACGCCATGGTCAAGGTCATCGACATCGACCTCGACCGTCGTCGTATCTCGCTCTCGCTGAAGCAGGCGGACGAGGACTACACGGAGGAGTTCGACCCGTCGAAGTACGGCATGGCCGACAGCTACGACGAGGCCGGCAACTACATCTTCCCCGAGGGCTTCGATCCCGAGACCAACGAGTGGCTCGAGGGTTTCGAGAAGCAGCGCGAGGAGTGGGAGAACCGCTACGCGGAGGCCGAGCGTCGCCACAAGATGCACACGGCCCAGATCGAGAAGGGTCGGGCCGCTGCGGCGGAGGCCGCCGAGGCCGCTCCGACCAACTACTCGTCGGAGTCCACCCCGTCGTCGCGTCCCGCTGCTGCGGCCGACGCCGCTCCGGCGGAGACCACCGGCGGTTCGCTGGCCTCGGACGAGCAGCTGGCCGCCCTGCGGGCCAAGCTCGCCGGTGGTGAGTGATCGTCGCTGACTGAGGCGCTGATCGTCTCATAGCACGTCGCACGGCCCCGGCCGCGCGCACCACCACATGGTGGGCGCGGCCGGGGCCGCCGCGCATTTGTCGCCCGATTGTCTCTGAAGCGTGTGGCCCGGTGGGGAGGCGGCCCCACTGCTATCTCCGTATGCGATCGGGACTGCCATGCCCGTGAGTCCTCTGAGTACGGGACATCGGCCGCTGCAGAGCCCGGCGCCAGCGGCGACCGAGCAGCGTGGTGGGACAGTCCTCCGCCGGGCCTCGGACGAACTCACCGGCGACGATGGCGGTGAGTCCGACGGTGGTGAGTATTCGACGCCCGCGCAATCAGGTGTGCGACCCGACAGATCGAAGGTTCATCTGCCGGAGGGGCGTTAGCGGCCCGGCGGCTCGGCGATCGGCTCCGGGGCCGCGGGCATGACCTCGGAGGCATCCTCCAGACGCTGTTCGTCGATCACGCCCTCGTCATCGATGGCCCCGGCCTCCACGGCGTCGCTCACTCTGACGCGCGACTGCACTTCGGTGTGCGTGTTCGTGTCGGGGGCGTTGAAGTTGAACTGGCTGAGATCGGTGCGCAGGAAGAAGACGTTGTACGCATCCCAGGTGGACAGAGTGAAAAACAGGTGGGAGCCGTCTGAGGTGATCGAGTCCGGGTGGATCATCGGGGCGTAGGCGTTGGGGAACATACGGCGATCGACGAGCGTCTGGGGCGCAGACCAGGGGCCCTCCGGTGCGCTCGCCACCCGCATCGAGACGACTCCCGACGCGGTGGACGTCAGTGATATGTACTTGTTCAGGTACTCGTTGTAGGCGACCGACAACTCCTCGACCGGCGCCGGCAGGATCACCTCGCTCGCGCTCGGGTCGGACTCCCAGGTGGAACCTCCCTTGAACCACTGGTAAGCGCCGGGGTTCTCGACCTGATCGATCGGCACTCGCGCGAGCGTGGCCGGCCCGCGACGCCCGGACGGTGTCAGATACTCGTACAGATAGCCGTCCTTCTCGAGGAATGCGCTCATCTGCATCCCGTACCAGAGGCTGCTGTCGGCCTCGGGCAGGTCGTCGGCGTCGGGTTCGAACTCGACGTCGTTGTTCCAGCCGGTGAACTCGGTGACCCGGCGCATCGAGTTGGCGAGGATCTTCCACGTGTTGCCGTCGTCATCCGACTTCACCAGCGCGGAGTAGTTGGTGTTCCAGCCGCCCGGGGCGTTCCAGTCGCGGACCGACATGACGCGCATGTACAGGGCGTCGCCGGTGGCGTTGTTCGGGTCAGGGAGGCTGATCGCGGCGGTGGGGATCACCGTTACCTCGCCGATGCCGTTCGGCTGATGGGCGCCCTGAACCAACGCCGTGGCGTAGCCGGTAAGTCCGCTCGGTCGTGCACCAGTGATCTTGAGGCCGTTTTCGGGCGGTCCACTCTGGGCAGTGAGCATGACATTGGAGCGCCAGTCGTTGCCTGACGGGGTGCAGTCGCCGAAGGTGTCGCCGAACAGCACCATCGTCTCGTCGCCGTGCTCGAACATGATCCCGAGGTCGGTCCCGTAGATGTTGTATGCGGAATCGGTATTTGCAGGGCTGGTGGGGCCGGTGATCAACTGAAGCACTGACGTGGCGCCCTTGAGGACGGGGATCGTGCCCTGGTCCCCGGTGATCCATCGCGGGAAGTCGCGTACGGAGGAGGCAGCGGTACCGGCGACGGAATTGGCCGCGTTCGCGAGCGAGCCCGTCGCGAGGTTGAGGCCAAGCGATCCGGGAGGGAAGTTGCCGAAAAAGTTGTTGCACGGCCCGCTCTCGAAGCCGCTGGAACCCGACGATCCAGCGGACCCTGACGAACCAGGGACCTCCGCGGAGCCCGCCGTGCCGAGTGAGCCCGAGGACTGGGCGTTCGCGGTGGCGGGAACAAGAAGGGAGGTGGCCAGGATCGTCACGGGGACCGTGAGGAGCACTGAGGTTCTTGCTGAGTGTCGAACCATGCGTGCGACCTTATAGTTGCGTCGATGCGCTGTAAACATCCCGGGTTCACTTACACTCCTGGAATGCTGATGGTGGGTCTGACCGGTGGGATCGGTGCCGGCAAGTCGACGGTGACGGCGGTGCTCGCGGAGGCGGGGGCGGTGATCGTGGACGCGGACCTCATCGCCCGCGAAGTCGTCGAACCGGGATCCCCGGGTCTGGCGATGCTGGTCGCCGAGTTCGGTGAGGACATCCTGGGGCCCGACGGCGCGCTCGACCGCGCGGCCCTCGCCGCCCGCGCCTTCGTCGATGCCGACCGGACCGCGGCCCTCAACGCCATCACCCATCCGCTCATCGGCGAGCGGACGGCGGAGCTGTTCGGCTCGGCCCCGGAGGACGCGATCGTCGTACACGACATGCCGCTGCTGGTAGAGGGCGGGATGACGCCCGGTTACCACCTGGTGATCGTCGTGGACACCCCGGCGGAGATCCGTCTCCGGCGCCTTGTGGAGTTCCGGGGGATGCCGGAGGACGATGCCCGGGCCCGTATGGCGCGGCAGGCGACCGATGAGGCCCGGCGGGCCGTCGCCGACGTGCTGATCGACAACTCCGGGGATCGACAGACGGTCGTGGACCTGACCCGTGCCCTGGTCGAGATCCGGCTGGATCCGTTCGAACACAATCTGCGCACCGGGACCCCGGTGGTGGGTGATCGCACCGTCGTGCCGTTCCGTCCGGAATGGGCGGGGGAGGCGGAGAGGGCGTGTGCCCGGTTGCGTCACGTGGTGGGGGAGATCGCGACCAGGATCGACCATGTCGGTCCGACCGCGGTCGAGGGGCTGGACGCCCCCGACGTCATCGACCTCCAGGTGACGGTCCGCGACGCCGCGGCGGTGGAGGCGGCCTTGACCACGCTCACCGGGGCCGGCTACGTACGCGACCGGTCCAGCGAACGCCCGTTGTTGCACTGGTGCGATCCCGCGCGTCCTCTGGAGGTCTCGATTCTCGCCGAGGACGACCCCGAGCACGAGTTCTCGCTTCTCATAGCGGAGGCGATCGGCGCGGACTCCGCCGCCCGAGCCGAGTACTCGGAGATCCTCCGTCGGGCGGATCGCGAGGAGACCCGGCAGTGGGAACGCACCCTGAGTGAGGCCCTGCTGCGCGGCCGGTTGTGACGACCGCGGGCGGGTCCGAGACCCGCCCGCCGCCGCGCTCACGCCGTCGGGACCACTCCGTCCACCAGCTCGGAAACCGGCACCCGGCGGATGACCTCGGTCTCCACGGGCTGTGCGGCCGCTCGGCGCAGGTTCGGGTTGGGGAACACCTCCGACAGGCGGGTGCGTACGAGGAAGACGTTGTACGCGTTCCACGTGGTGACGAGGTAGTAGAGGTCCTCACCCTGCGCCCACGGGTGCATGAACGCCCCGTACACGCCCGGCAGCACGGAGTAGTCCACCAGGACCGTCGCCGAGCTCCACGGCCCCTCGGGCCGGTCGGCCGTACGCATGACCACCGAGTTGTAGCCCTGCGAGTACATGGCCGTGTACTTGCCGAGGTACTCGTTGTACATGGTCGAGATCTCGCTCGCCGGAGCTGGCAGGACCCGCTCCGCCGCGCCGATGTCCGAGACCCACTCCGAACCGTCCCAGTACTCGTAGTCCGTCGGGTCGAGGACACCTGCGGTGGGCGGGGTGCTCGAGGCGTCGAGCTCGCCCGCGGTCGGGGAACCGGCGAGTGGGACGCGGGCGACGATCGCCGAGCCCTGCCGCCCGGACGGGGTGAGGTACTCGTAGAGATGCGAGTCCGCCTTGAGGAACGAGCTCATCTGGGCGCCCCGCCAGGCGGAGTCCACGGTCGGGGCCCCTTCGCCGAGGGGGATGGTGTCGGTGATGGGGCGGGCCATCGCCGGCACGGCGGTCCAGTTCTCGCCGTTGTCCGTCGAGTACGCCATCCCCGAGTAGTTGGTGGTCCACGTTCCCGGTTGGCCCCAGTGGGCCACGGACATGTACCGCAGGTACTGGACACCGTCGACCGAGATGCCCGCGGTGGGGATGATGGTGACCTCACCGGGCAGCCCGGATCGCGGGACGAGCGACTTGGCGAGTCCGTCGGTGCCCACGGCCGCCGAGTCGACGGAGATGCCGTCGGTCAGGTCCGTGTCAGCGGATCGGAACAGGACGTTCGATCGCCACTGGTTGCCGGGCACGGTGCAGTCGCCCATGGTGTCGCCGAAGGCCATGAGGACCTCCGGATGGTCGGGATCGCCGTTGTCCCACATGATGCCGAGGTCCGTTCCGGCCACCCCGAATCTGTTGACGGAGTCGCCGGGGCTCGTGGGGCCGGTGACCAGCTGTTCGAAGCGGGTGGGGCCGCGGAGGACGGGCACCGTGCCCTCCTCGCCCGTGATCCACGGCGGCATCCCGTAGACCGAGCCGATCATCGGGTCGAGGGAGCCGGACAGTCCGTTGCCGAGCGAACCGGTCTCCAACTGCTGGACCAGCGATCCTGAGCGGTCCGCGGATCCGAGGGCGCGGGAGGCGGAACCGAGCGACCCGGATTCTCCGGTCGAACCGAGTGAGCCGAGAGAGCCGGTGGCCATTCCGGCCCCGGTCCGGTTCTCGAGCAGGGAGCCGAAGTTGCCGAACATCTCACTGCACGGGCCGGCCGAGGCGGTGCCGGCACCGATCGTGCCGATGGTGACGACCGACGCGGCCGTGGTCATCGTCGCCGCGACCACCGTGCTGAGGAGACGAGTGAGAGGGCGGGACATGTCATGCCTCCGGGATGGGGAGTCGATCGACGAGGACGGTCTCTCCGGTGTCCGCCGGATCGGGGGTGTTGCGGGTCCAGCTGTCATCGGACGTCTGCATCCGCGCCCGGGCGTCGGGCAGGGTCCTCGTGGGGATCTGGGTCAGGTCGGTCCTCATGAGGAAGACGTTGTAGGCGTCCCACGTGGACATGGTGAAGTACAGGTCCTCGCCGCGGGTCTCCACGGCCGGACTCCACGGGTGGACGAAGGCGCCGTAGAGGGTGGGGACGTGCTGGTACGAGAGGAGGATGTCCTCACCGGACCACGGCCCCCACGGAGTGGCCGCCTGGCTCATGACGATGTTGTTGGCGCGGTTGTTGTACAGCGCGATGAATCGGCCCAGATGCTCGCTCCAGGACACGGACAACTCACTCACCGACGTCCCGTTCGGGGCGCCGAGCACCGGGACGGCGTCGCGGTGATCGACGACCCAGTCGCTGCCGTCCCAGAACCGGTAGGCCGCCATCTCCTCGATCTGTGCCTCGGGAACCCGCGCCAGCCGCGCGGACCCGCTGCGGCCCGATGGCGTGAGGTACTCGTAGACGAACCCGTCGTGCTTGACGAACGCGCTCATCTGCCCGGCGACGTGGGTCGTCGACTCCGCGCCCAGGTCGGCCGGGAGAGGCATCGGCGCGGTTCCCCGGCGTGCGGTGCCGCGTACGGGACGCCAGTTCTCACCGTTGTCCGTCGACCGGGCGAGCGCGGAGTAGTTGGTGGTCCACTCGCCGGGGTCGCCCCAGCGCTCCACCGACATGTAGCGCAGGTACTGGGTGCCGCCCACCTCGACGCCGGCGGTCGGGATCACCGTGGTCTCGCCGGGTTGGCCGGTGCGGGGGAGGATCGACTTGGCCATCCCGGGCCGTTCCATCGGTGCGTCGGTGACGCGCATCCCGTCGGTGAGGGTGCGGTCGTCGGACCGGAAGAGGATGTTGCTGCGCCACTCGTCATCGGGCGCGGTGCAGTCGCCCATCGTGTCGCCGAGGGCCATCATCACCTGCGGACGGGCGGAGTCGCCGTTGTCCCACAGGATCCCCAGGTCAGTGCCGGTGATGCCGAACCGGTCGACCGTGTCGTTGGGGCTGGTCGGCCCCGTGAGCAGTTCGACCGTGGTGGTGCGGCCCTGGAGGACCGGGATGTATCCCCGTTCACCGTTGGCCCACGGGGTGGCAGGCTCTGGTGCGGACCCGCCCAGGGAGCCCGAGAGGGATCCCGATCCCGCGCCCGCGCCGGCCGGGGGCCACGGGTCACAGGGCGCGGCCACGGCGATCGGAGCGAGAAGGGTGAGAGCCCCCGCCGCGAGTGAGGCGGCGGTGACCGCCGTGATCGGCCGACGCACGCCGTGTGGGCAGGCGGTACGACGACGAAGGGAGCTGCGGGCCACGGGTGATCTCCAGACGAGTGGGCAGGGGCTGCAAGGGGTGTTAGACGACACGGTAGTTGGCACCTCTGACATCTGAGCCGGGAACTCCGGTGGGCGGGGGTGAACAGCTGCTCGTACGCTGGTGACATGGCATTCGCGACCGAGATCCCCGACGACGGGGTCCCCGCCGACCCGACAGTGCTCTCCTATTCGGAATTCCGACCGATCGGCGACGTCGAACGGAGCACGACGCGCTTCGAGGTGGTGAGCGAATTCACCCCGTCGGGCGATCAGCCCACCGCGATCGCGGAGCTGACCGAGCGCCTGGCACGGGGAGAGCGCGACATCGTCCTCCTGGGTGCGACGGGCACCGGCAAGTCGGCGACCACCGCGTGGCTCATCGAGAAGGTGCAGCGGCCGACCCTGGTGATGGCGCCCAACAAGACGCTCGCCGCGCAGCTCGCCAACGAGTTGCGCGAGATGCTGCCCAACAACGCGGTCGAGTACTTCGTCTCCTATTACGACTATTACCAACCTGAGGCGTACATCGCCCAGACGGACACCTTCATCGAGAAGGACTCGTCCATCAACGATGACGTGGAGAGGCTTCGGCACTCCGCGACTTCGTCGCTGCTGTCCAGGCGTGACGTCGTCGTCGTCAGCTCCGTCTCGTGCATCTACGGACTCGGCACCCCCCAGTCGTACCTGGACAGGTCGGTGGCCCTGTCCATCGGGCAGGAGGTCGACCGTGACCAGCTCCTCCGACTACTGGTGGATGTCCAGTACGAACGCAACGACGTGTCCATGACCCGCGGCACGTTCCGCGCCAAGGGCGACACCGTCGACATCATCCCGACCTACGAGGAGCTCGCCGTCCGCATCGAGTTCTTCGGCGACGAGATCGATGCGCTGTACTACATCCACCCGCTGACGGGCGACGTCGTCCGCAGGGTCGACGAGGTGCGCATCTTCCCGGCCACCCACTACGTCGCCGGTCCCGAGAGGATGGCCAAGGCGATCGCCTCCATCGAGGCCGAGCTGGAGGAGAGGCTCGCCGAGTTGGAGAAGCAGGGCAAACTGCTCGAAGCGCAGCGGCTGCGGATGAGGACCTCCTACGATATCGAGATGATGCAACAGGTGGGCTTCTGCTCCGGCATCGAGAACTACTCGCGGCACATCGACGGGCGGCCGGCGGGAAGCTCCCCGGCCACGCTCATCGACTACTTCCCCGAGGACTTCCTCACGGTGATCGACGAGTCCCACGTGACCGTGCCGCAGATCGGCGCCATGTACGAGGGCGACGCATCCCGCAAGCGCAATCTCGTCGACTTCGGATTCCGTCTACCATCCGCACTCGACAACCGTCCGCTGACCTGGGAGGAGTTCTCGGGCAGGGTGGGGCAGACCGTATACCTGTCCGCCACGCCGGGGCCCTACGAGATGGGCCGCGCGGGCGGCGAGTTCGTCGAGCAGGTGATCCGGCCGACCGGCCTCGTCGACCCGAAGATCGTGGTCAAACCCACCAAGGGCCAGATCGATGACCTGATCGGCGAGATCCGTCAGCGCGCCGAGCGCGACGAGAGGGTACTGGTCACCACGCTGACCAAGAAGATGTCCGAGGACCTCACGGACTACCTGCTCGAACTGGGGATCCGCGTGCGGTACCTCCACTCGGAGATCGACACCCTCCAGCGGGTGGAGCTGCTCCGGGATCTCCGGCGCGGAGAGTACGACGTCCTGGTCGGCATCAACCTGCTCCGGGAGGGACTTGACCTGCCAGAGGTCTCGCTCGTGGCGATCCTGGACGCCGACAAGCAGGGTTTCCTCCGCTCGGCCACCTCGCTCATCCAGACCATCGGGCGTGCGGCCCGCAACGTCTCCGGTGAGGTCCACATGTATGCGGACTCGGTCACCGAGGCCATGCGGCAGGCCATCGACGAGACCGATCGCAGGCGTGAGAAGCAGGTCGCGTACAACACCGAGCACGGTATAGACCCGCAGCCGCTCCGCAGGAAGATCGCCGACATCCTCGACCGGGTCGGAGAGGAACGCGGGGACGACGCGGATCCCAAGGACCGACCGGAGCTCGTGGGCGCCCGGGCGGCCGACGGGTCGGCGCGGCCCCGCAAGGAGCTCGAGAAGCTCATCGAGGAGATGACCGAGCAGATGATGTCCGCGGCCACGGACCTGCGGTTCGAACTGGCGGGCCGATTGCGCGACGAGATCGCGGAGTTGCGCAGGGAACTCAAGGGGATGCGTGAGGCCGGGATCGACTGACCCGGACCGGTTTCTCGCCCGTTTACCCCGCCCGTCGGGCGCGTCGTCCGACTACTCTGGGTGAAACGTGTTCCCGAGGAGAGGAAGCAAATGAGCGCCTACACCAAAGTGGTGGTGGGAACCGACGGTTCCGAGTCGTCCTACCGAGCCGTCGACCGCGCCGCACAGCTGGCCGCCGACGCCTCGGCCGACCTCGTGATCGCCTGCGCCTACGTGCCCGCCGATCCGCGGTCCGTCAGCCAGGCCGCGGACCAGCTCGGTGACGACGCCTACCAGATCCGTGGGGACAATCCCGCCGAGGACATCGTCCGGGGCGCCAAGGACCGGGCCCTGAAGGCCGGAGCCGACAGGATCGAGGCGCGCACCGTGAAGGGCGCGCCCGTGGAATCACTCATCAAGCTGGCGAACGAGGTGGGCGCCGACCTCCTCGTGGTGGGCAACAAGGGCCTCAACTCGCTGACGGGTCGGCTGCTCGGGTCCGTGCCCGCGGATGCCGCCCGTCGCGCGACCTGCGACGTACTCATCGTCCACACCACCTAGGACCGCCTCGCCCCACCCGGGGCGCGGTGGTCAGTCGCAGAGGTGGGTCCGGCTCGCATCGACGATCGCCCGACCCACCTCTGCGGTGTCGAGGTCCGGGGTCTGGGCTGCGATCGCACTGGTGAGCGGACGGATCCGGTCGAGGATCGTCTCGGTGTCCGCCCCGTCGGCGATCCCCCTGCAGATTCCGACGCCCACCTCGACGGTGGTGGCCGCGGTCATCTCGGTGGGGAGGCCGAAGCCGGAAAGATCGGCGAGGAACGCCTGCTCCTCGTCGGTCCGTGTGTCGATCCGGTCCTCCGGGGGGAGCTGTTCGGAGGACTCGGATCCGAATCCGGATGCGGCGACGGTGGACATCGTGCCGGCGGGATCCTCGGCACCGGTGCCGCACGCGCCGGCCACGGCCGCGAGGGCGACGAGGGCCGACGCCCCCAGCACGCGTGGTCTGCTGTCGGTCATGCGGTGAGCTCCTGTGCACTGTCGCCGAGGCTGTCCCGGATACCCGAGAGTAGCGGGCCGAAGCCACCCGGCTGGATCAGGACGAGCTCCTGCGTGGCCCGGGTGGCGCCGACGTAGAGGTCCTGGACCCCCTGGGGAGAGCGTGCGAGGACCCGTTCGGGGTCCACCACCACGACGACATCGAACTCCAGCCCCTTGGCCAGAGCCAGCGGTAACACCGTGGTGCCCGGCCGAGCCAGTTCGGCGGCCTCGCGGACGGCGGGACAGCCCGCGCCGGTTTTCGCGTCGTCGTCTCCATCCACCGTGTCGTCGCCCCCGGGGTCGGGCAGCAATACCGCCACCGCCCGCTCGGCGGGCACCGCCGTGACCTCCTCGGCCACCGCCTGCTCCACCGACCGGGCATCAGGCTCGATCCACGCCACCGGCCGCCGCCCCGGACGAACCGTCCGGGGCGAGCGCGCCTGCGGGTCGATCTCGGCGAGAAGCAGCTCGGCCACCGCGGAGATGGTCTCCGGGGTGCGGTAGTTGACCGTCAGTTCGGACAGTACCCACCGATCGTCCACGTACGGCGACAACGCGTCATCCCACGAGTCGATGCCCGCCGGGCTCGAGGTCTGGGCGACGTCCCCGACCAGGGTCATCCACCGGTTGGGGGAGCGACGCATGAGCACCCGCCACGCCATGGTGGACAGCTCCTGGGCCTCGTCGACGATCACGTGTCCGAACGCCCATGTCCGGTCCGCACCGGCACGATCGGCCACGGTGAGGTCGGAATCCGCGCTGTGGCGGCGGGCCAGGGACTCGGCGTCGACGACGTCGTAGGCCATGAGCACCTCGGGATCGAGGTCGTCCTCGATGTCCTGCACGGCCGAACCGGTGAGGATCTCGAGTGCCTCCTCGGCCTGCCGCAGCTGCTCCTCCCACGCTCGGTCCGCTTCACTGCCCTCGGCGGTCGGGTCGTCCCCGAGGAGCTCTGCGAGCTCGTCCAGGAGCGGGACGTCCGCGACGGAGAACGCGGTGCCGTCCTCCCGGAACAGTGCGTCCTGGTCCTCCGCGACGTAGTCGCCCGCCGCCTCGGCGATCCGCTCGCGGCTCGACAGCAGATCGGCGAGGAGCTGCTCGGGTCGGAGAACGGGCCACCACTCATCGATCACCTGCATGACCTCGCGGGAGGCCTCCACCTCGCGTCGGAGTTCGGCGCGGTCGTCGGCGTCCAGCAACGGTCGGGCGGGATCGCCGAGGTCACCGACACCGTCCCCATCCGGCGACCACGCCTCGTCCTCCGCGTGCCCGACCGGATCGGTCAGCGCGGCGACGTACTGCTCGGTGAGGGCATCGATGATCCGGGTCTCGAACGCGCCGCGGGACTGGTTGTGGGGTCGTCGGGTCATCCGGCCGCGTCCCCGTGCCGCCCGCACCATCGCCGGGGTCAGGGTCAGATCGTGTCCCTCGACCCGCACCACGACGTCGGCCTCCGGCGCCAGCTGGCGGGCCCGGACCGCCGCCTTGAGGATGCCCACCATCTCGCCCGAGCCCTTGACCTCCTCCCCGCGCAGGGTCTCCGGGCCGGTGGCGCGGATGCCCGGGTAGAGGTCCGCGAGGGTGCGCAGGACGACGCCGGACTCACCGAGGGACGGCAGCACGCGCGCGATGTAGTCGAGGAATCGCGCGTTGGGTCCGACGATGAGCACACCGCTCCGGTCCAGTCGCTGGCGGTGCGTGTAGAGCAGGTACGCCGCGCGGTGCAGTGCCACGGCGGTCTTGCCCGTGCCCGGTCCACCCTGGACCACGAGCACCCCGGCGTGTGGGTTGCGGATTATCTCGTCCTGTTCCCGCTGGATGGTGGCCACGATGTCGGTCATGTGCGCGGACCGTGCGGAGTCCAGGGCCTCGAGCAGGGCGGACTCGCCCACCACGTCGTCGTGGTCCTCCGGAAGCTCGCAGTCGGCGGGGGCCGTGAGGTACTCGTCGTGGATCCCGATCACCCGGCGACCGATGGTACGCAGGTGGCGCCGGCGGTGAGCGCCCTCCGGCCGGGCCGTCGTGGCCAGATAGAAGGGGCGACTGTGGTCGGCACGCCAGTCGAGCAGCAGCGTGGTGAGGTCCTCGTCGTCGTCGCGGAGCCCCACGCGCCCGATCCTGCGCACCTCACCGTCGGCCATGTCCAACCGGCCGAAGTACAGCCCCAGATTGGCGGCGCCGTACGCCGCGAGCTCCGACGAGTAGAGGCGGGCGTAGGACTCCCGCTCCGACCTCGCCTGGGGGGTGCCACCGGATCCGCGCAGGACAGCGTCGAGGCGTGCGCGGGTATCCGCCTTCAGCTCGTCCAGGCGGTCGAGGAGACGACCGAGGTGAGTTTGTTCCTCGTCGACGGCATCGTGTCCCGTCACGGGCGCTCCTTCCGGGGTGAGGGCTGTTCGGGCAGGATGACCAGGCTACCGGGAACCGGGCGGGTGCTCCCACGACGACGACCCCGCCCGGGTGCGGGCGGGGTCGTCGGGGGCGGCGTGGGGTCGCCGGCGGTCATTCCGGGTGGGGGCGGGGCCCCGGGGTGTCAGGGACGGATGACGTCGGCGGCCTTCTCGCGGACCTCGTCCGTCATCTTCTTGGCCTCGGAAGCCTTCTTGCCGGCCTCCTTCTCGAACCGGGCGGACTTCTTCCTGGCGTCCTTGCCAGCCCGGGCGAGTTTCTTGCGAGCGTCCTTCTCCGCGACCTTCTTCCTGGCCTGCGCGACCTTGCGGGCGTCCTCGGCCTGGACCGCGGCGAGCCGCGCGGCGGCACCGGCCTGGTCGCGGACCTGTGCGGTGTAGGGCCGCGCCTCCTCGGCCGCTGCGTGGGCCACGGCCCCCGCCTGGTCGCGGACCTGGGCAGCGAGAGGTGCGGCCTGTTCCCGGGCAGCGCTCGCCCGGTCCCGAAGGGTTGCGGCGACCACCGGGGCGGTCTCTCGGACGATCCCGGCGAAACCCGTCGCCTGGTCGCGGACCTGATCGGCGACGACCGGGGCCTTCGCGCGCACGGTCTCGGCCACCTCGGGCGCCTTGTCACGGACGGTGTCCGCGGCGCCACGAGCTTGATCGGCCACGGTGTGGGCGACACCGGCGAGAGCGGCGCCGGCCGCGGCGGACTCCGCCTTGGCGCCGGGCAGCCTGGCGGCCACCTTGTCCCCGGCCTTACGGGCGCGCCACGCCACACCGGGCTGGCCGGCGGTGTCGACCGACGCGAGGACGAGCCCGCCGAGGAGCGCCACGTCGGTCGCCAGACCGGTGGTCTTGCGGCTGCGGGCGGCCTTGTCGGACTCCATCCAGAACGCGTGGCGGCTGATGGTCGAGGGCACGTGCGCGGCCGTGAGGGCGACTGCCGAGAGGCGGGGGGCCTTGCCCAGCGCGAACAGGACTCCCGCGCCGATCTTGACCCCGGCCAGGGCCTTGACGAGCGTCTCGGTGTCCTTGGGGACGGGCGGCACGTTGGCGGAGACCGCCTCGTTGACGGCCTGTTCACCCTTCTCCACCAGGGGGGTGGCCTTGTCGACGAGCGGGGCCGCGTCGGCGACATGGGCCTGCGGATTGCGAAGCGTCTCAACGCCGTCGATGACGAACACCGTGGCGAGCATGGGTCGTGCGAGTCGTCGGATCATCGTTCCTCCTGTGTAAGTGGGAGTGCGTGGTCGAACCTAGCCCGAACCCGGGGAGGGCGCCTCCGGTCGCGTTGCCCCGCGGACCGTGGTCGGTCCGTCAGCGGGGGAGTGCGCTGCGCTGATCGCGCACGGCGGCCGTTTGATAACGATTGGATGACGGGCCACGGGGCGGAGGGGACGGCGACGCCATCGTCGTCACCAGCCGCGCTCGCGCCACTCCGTCAGGTGCGGCCGTTCGGCTCCGATGGTGGTGTCGTCCCCGTGACCGGGATGAACCACCACGTCATCGGCGAGGGCGTCGAAGATCCGCGTCTCGAGGTCACTCATCAGCTGGGCGAAATCGTCTTCCGATCCGGTCTTCCCCGGCCCGCCCGGAAAGAGGGAGTCCCCGGAGAACAGGTGGGTTCCGGCGTCGGTGCGCAATACCAGCGCGATCCCGTCGGGAGTGTGGCCCCGTAGTCCGATCACCTCCAGCCGGAGGTCGCCGACCACGACCTCGTCCCCGTGCGAGACGTGGCGATCGGTGGGGACGTCGATGCCCCCGGCGTCGCCGGGGGAGGCGATGGTGGTCAGGCCCAGGGCGTCGACCGTCTCGGCGAGCCCGATCCAGTGGTCGGCGTGGAGATGCGTGGTGAGCACCTCCCTGACACCGGGCGCGCGGTCCCGCAGGTGCGCGACGAGGTGTGGCGCGTCGTCAGCGGCGTCGACGAGCAGCACCTCGCCCGTGGCCGTGGACTCGATCACGTAGACGTTGTTGTCCATCTCGCCGACCGAGATCTTGGAGAGCCGGGCGGGACCCACGGTCCATCGCTCGCCGGTCAGTCGGCCGGCGGTGCGTCCGGAGTAACCCTCGGTGAGGGTGATGCGGTCGGATGAAGACTCGGTGGGATTCGCCATAACTGCAGGCTACCGACGGCGGACGGAGTCGGTGGCCGGAACCGTGTCGTACTACGTTGGTACCTTCGTCTGCGGGATCGGCAGCCATGCGGCAGGTGCGGCTTTCGTCACGGGTACGTGGCGGCCTCCCGACTCGGAAGGAGAACCCATGGTGGACCGTCTGGTCGTCCGCGGCGCAAGGGAGCACAACCTCAAGGGCGTCGACATCGACGTCCCCCGCGACTCGCTGATCGTGTTCACGGGGCTGTCGGGATCCGGCAAGTCCTCACTGGCGTTCGACACGATCTTCGCCGAGGGCCAACGTCGCTACGTGGAGTCGCTGTCCTCCTACGCCCGGATGTTCCTGGGACAGATGGACAAGCCGGACGTCGACTTCATCGAAGGCCTCTCTCCGGCGGTGTCGATCGACCAGAAGTCGACCAACCGGAACCCTCGCTCGACCGTCGGCACGATCACCGAGGTGCACGACTACCTGCGGTTGCTCTACGCCCGCGCGGGGATCCCGCACTGCCCCACCTGCGGGGAGGTGATCTCCCGCCAGACGCCGCAACAGATCGTCGACCAGATCCTCGAGGGGGAGGAGGGCGCGCGGTTCCAGGTGCTCGCCCCCGTGGTGCGGACCCGCAAGGGCGAGTTCGTGGACCTCTTCGCGCAACTCGCGGCCGACGGGTACAGCCGCGTCCGGGTGGACGGCGAGCTGCACACGCTCGCGGAGCCGCCGACGCTGAAGAAGCAGGAGAAGCACGATATCGAGGTCGTCGTGGACCGGCTGGCGGCCAAGTCGTCCTCCCGGCAGCGGCTCACCGACTCCGTGGAGACCGCGCTCGGTCTGGCGGATGGCGTGATCGTGATCGAGTACGTGGACCTCGAGGAATCGGATCCGGCCCGTCACCGCAGGTTCTCCGAGCACATGGCCTGCCCGAACGGCCATCCGATCGCGTTGGACGACATGGAGCCCCGGGCTTTCTCGTTCAACAACCCCTACGGTGCCTGCCCGGTGTGCGACGGCCTCGGCTCCCACCTCGAGGTGGATCCGGACCTCGTCGTCCCCGACCCCGAGCGTTCGCTCGCCGACGGTGCGATCGCCCCCTGGTCCGGCGGACAGAGCGCCGACTACTTCCAACAGCTCCTCACGGGGCTCGCCGGCGACATGGGATTCGACCTCCGCACTCCGTGGCAGGACCTGCCCGCGAAGGTCCGCAAAGCCGTGATGGGAGGCGCGCCGACGAAGGTCCGGGTGCAGTACCGCAACCGGTTCGGGCGCGTGCGGACCTACGACGCCAAATTCGAGGGCGTGATGTCGTTCCTCAAGCGGCGCCTGGAGCAGACCGAATCGGAGTCGCAGAAGGAGCGCTACCAGGGGTACATGCGCGAGGTCCCGTGCCCCGGATGCGACGGCACCCGGCTCAAACCCGAGATCCTCGCCGTCACCCTCGCCGGGCCCGGGGGGCAGGAGCGTTCGATCGCCGACATCAGCCGCATGTCCGTGGAGGACTGCGCGGAGTTCCTGGGCGGACTCGAACTCGACTCCCGCCAGGCGATGATCGCCGGTCGAGTCCTCAAGGAGATCCAGGCACGAATGGGCTTCCTGCTCGACGTGGGGTTGGACTACCTGTCACTCGACCGCGTCGCGGGCAGCCTGTCCGGGGGCGAGGCCCAGCGGATCCGACTGGCCACGCAGATCGGATCGGGTCTCGCGGGAGTGCTCTACGTCCTGGACGAACCGTCCATCGGACTTCATCAGCGGGACAACCGCCGACTCATCGACACACTCGTCCGGCTGCGCGACCTCGGCAACACGCTGCTGGTGGTGGAGCACGACGAGGACACCATCCGATCGGCGGACTGGATCGTCGACATCGGACCGCTCGCCGGGGAGCACGGGGGACGGGTGGTCCACTCGGGCGACTACAAGGGATTGCTGGCCAACTCCGAGTCGCTGACCGGTGACTACCTCGCCGGCCGGCGAGAGATCGCCATCCCGGACAAGCGGCGCACACCGAGCCCCGACAAGAGCCTTCGCGTGAAGGGCGCCCGGGAGAACAACCTGAAGAACGTCGACGTGGTGTTTCCCGGGGGCGTGCTGTGCGCGGTCACCGGTGTCTCCGGATCGGGGAAGTCCACCCTGGTCAACGACATCCTCGCGACCTCGCTGGCCAATCAGCTCAACCGGGCCCGGCAGGTGCCCGGCCGTCACTCCCGGATCGACGGCGTGGACGGGTTCGACAAGCTCGTCCAGGTGGACCAGTCGCCGATCGGACGCACCCCGCGTTCCAACCCGGCCACCTACACCGGGGTGTTCGACAAGATCCGCACCCTGTTCGCCGCCACCACGGAAGCCAAGGTCCGCGGGTACAAGCAGGGCCGGTTCTCGTTCAACGTCAAGGGCGGCCGCTGCGAGGCGTGCCAGGGTGACGGCACGCTGAAGATCGAGATGAACTTCCTCCCGGACGTGTACGTGCCGTGCGAGGTGTGCCACGGTGCGCGGTACAACCGCGAGACCCTCGAGGTGCACTACAAGGGGAAGACCATCGCCGAGGTGCTGGACATGCCCATCGAGGAGGCGTGCGAGTTCTTCGAGCCGATCACCTCGATCCACCGGTACCTCAAGACCCTGACCGAGGTCGGGCTCGGTTATGTCCGACTGGGCCAGCCCGCCCCGACCCTGTCGGGCGGTGAGGCCCAGCGGGTCAAGCTGGCCGCGGAGCTGCAGAAGCGGTCGAGTGGTCGGACGGTGTACATCCTCGACGAGCCGACCACCGGCCTGCACTTCGAGGACATCACCAAGCTGCTGCTGGTGATCCAGGGGTTGGTCGACAAGGGCAACACGGTGATCGTGATCGAGCACAACCTCGATGTGATCAAGAGCGCCGACTGGGTCATCGACATGGGACCCGAGGGCGGCGCCGGCGGCGGCAGGGTGGTCGCGGAGGGAACCCCGGAGCAGGTGGCGGTCGTTCCGGAGAGTCACACCGGCCGGTTCCTGGCGGAGGTCCTCCCTGCGGTGACCGAGGAGTCGGAGAAGGCGCCAGCGAAGACGGCCGGCAAGAAGAAGGCCGCCACGAAGACGGCCGGCTCCAAGGACCGGGCCGCGAAATCACCCGCAACGCCCCCCGCGTCCGCGGCGGCCAAGAAGACCGCTGCGAAAGCGGCCCGCAAGGCGCGAGCCCTACGCTGACGAGTACCCGGTCCGGGCAGCCGGTTCCGGACCGGGAACACCGGGGGCGGCGTGGTCGGCGCCGATCTTCCGGTTCAGCGCCGACCTTCTCGATTGGGCGCGGTCAGTAGACCGGGCCGGTGAACTTCTCGCCGGGGCCCTCGCCGGGCTCGTCGGGGTAGGCGCTGGCCTCCCGGAACGCGCGCTGGAGGCCCTGCAAGCCGTCCTTGACGACCCGGGCCTGGGGCCCGAGATGCTCGGCGGACCCGGCCACCAGACCGGAGAGGGCGGTGATGAGCTTGCGTGCCTCGTCGAGATCCAGTCGCGGGCTCGACGTGGGGTCGTCGTCGGAGAGCCCCAGCTTCTCGGCCGCGGCGCTCATGAGAACGACGATCGAGCGGAAGATGATCTCCTGCGCGGAGACATCAGCCAGGTCGACGATCTCGACCTCACGGGCGTCGAGGTGCCCCTCGAGCAGGTTCTCGGTGCTGGCCTGGTCGGTGGAGGCGGGCTGATCGGTGGTCATGCCGAACACTGTCCCACGGACCGATCCCCATCGTGTGGCCAGCCACCGGTTTGGGGGCAATGGTCAAGACTGGTACAGTGATGTATCGACTGTGGGAATCCGCTACGTAGCGGGTTCCGTCGTCCAAGAGGAGCCTAATCTCCCACCATCCGACGCCGGAAGGCAGTTTGATGGTCACCACCCCGGCGAGGGGCTGCGAGCGATCGCGGAAGTGTCCTCGTCGACGGGTGAGGAGTGAGAGGCCCCCGGTAGGCATACCGTGGGGCCTTCTCGGTTTGACCGGTAGTCGCCGGCGGGCCGGGGTCCTCGAGGGCGGTTGTGCGACCGCGTGAGTGGTCGTGTGCAGAGCACCGTAACTACCGAGGAGGGCCCATCAGCGCCGAAGCACGTATCAACGAACGAATCCGTGTCCCCGAAGTCCGACTCGTCGGCCCCGGGGGCGAGCAGGTGGGGATCGTTCGCGTCGAAGATGCACTTCGTCTGGCCCTGGAGGCCGATCTGGACCTCGTCGAGGTCGCGCCCAACGCGCGCCCGCCGGTGTGCAAGATCATGGACTACGGCAAGTTCAAGTACGAGGCGGCGCAGAAAGAGCGCGAGTCGCGGAAGAACCAGCAGCAGACCGTCGTCAAGGAGCAGAAGCTCCGGCCGAAGATCGACACCCATGACTACGAGACCAAGAAGGGGAACGTCGTCCGTTTCCTCGAGAAGGGCTCCAAGGTCAAGGTCACGATCATGTTCCGCGGTCGTGAGCAGTCCCGGCCCGAGCTCGGTTTCCGGTTGCTCCAACGCCTGGCGGACGACATCACCGACTACGGATACGTGGAGACCAGCGCCAAGCAGGACGGTCGCAACATGACCATGGTCGTGGCACCCCACCGTGGTGCCAAGACCCGCGCCAAGGCCCAGGACTCCAAGGTCACCGACCCCGCTTCCGAGTAGGCCCCCGCCGACCAGACCACGGACGCCCGACGTCCGCACACCCGAGGCCCCACCGGGCCTTCCGGGACGAACCATGTGAGGAAGACCGATCATGCCGAAGATGAAGACCCACAAGGGCACCGCCAAGCGCTTCCGTAAGACCGGAACCGGCAAGCTGGTGCGTCAGCAGGCCAACCGCCGCCACATCATGGAGAAGAAGCCCACCAAGCGCACCCGTCGTCTCGACGGCCGCACGGACGTCGCCCCGGCCGACGTGCCCCGCATCAAGCGGCTTCTCGGGCTCTGAGCCCCCCACCTTCGAAGAACTTCCCGGCCGCCGGCAGGCGGTCGACCCAGACCAGTGAGGATTGACCAGTGGCACGCGTGAAGAGGGCCGTCAACGCCCAGAAGAAGCGTCGGACCGTACTCGAGTCCACCAAGGGCTACCGCGGACAGCGTTCGCGGCTGTACCGCAAGGCCAAGGAGCAGATGCTCCACTCGATGACCTACAGCTACCGCGATCGTCGTGCGCGCAAGGGCGACTTCCGCAAGCTGTGGATCTCCCGCATCAACGCGGCGGCCCGCGCCAACGACATGACCTACAACCGCTTCATCCAGGGCCTCAAGCTCGCGGGTGTCGAGGTCGACCGCAAGGTCCTCGCCGACCTCGCCGTCACCGACCCGGCCGCCTTCACGGCGCTGGTCGAGGTCGCCCGCAAGGCGCTGCCGGCCGACGTCAACGCGCCGGCTGCCTGACGCGGGGCGAATTGACGAACACTCCGCCCGCCCAGGGCACGGGACGACCCGCGGATCCGTTCACCGAACGGACCCCGCGGGTCGTTTCCGCATCCAAGCTCCACCGCGCCGCCGCCAGACGTAAGGCCGGCCGGTTCCTCGCCGAGGGCGCCAACTCCGTCGAGGCGGCACTGGCCACCGGCGCCGCGATCGAGGTCTTCTGCACCGAGGACGCTCTCGTCCGGTTCGCCGACCTCCTGGACGCCGCCCGGTCGTCCGGGGTGCCGGTGTCCGTGGCGACCGACAGGGCCCTGAAGGGGCTGTCGGACACGGTCACCCCCACGGGCATCGTCGCCCTGTGCCGCACGGTGGTGCGCACGGCCTCCGCGGACGTGGCCGCACCGACGCCCCGGCTGGTCGCCGTCGGCCAGTCGCTGACCGAGCCCGGCAACGTGGGCACCCTGGTCCGGGTCTCCGACGCCCTCGGCGCCGACTCGGTCTGGCTCACGGAGGGCGGCGCGGACCCGGAGAACCCCAAGGCGGTCCGGGCCTCCGCCGGCAGTGTGTTCCACCTGCCCGTCGTCCGGGGGATCGCCGAGGACGACCTCATCGACCGGGCACACCGCTCGGGTCTGCAGGTGGCGGTCGCCACAGCCGACGGTGAGGTGGACGTGGAGCGGGCGGACGACCTCCTGTCCAGGCCGACCGCGTGGATCTTCGGCAACGAGGCCCACGGCGTACCCGAAAAGCTCGCGGCCGCCGCGGACCTCCGCGTCCGCATCCCCATCCGTGGAAGGGCCGAGAGCCTGAACATCGTCACCGCCGCCTCCATCTGCCTCCACACGAGCGCCCGGCTCCAGGCGGGATCGTGACCGGGACCCTCACCGCCCGCGGAGTCGGCGCCACCCGCGGGGCGCGGACCCTGTTCGGCGGGCTCGACCTCGTCGTCGCACCCGGGGACGTCTGGGGCCTCACCGGCCCCAACGGCGCCGGTAAATCCACCCTCCTCCACGCCCTCGCCGGCGACCCCGTCGCCGAGATGACCGGGGAACTCACCCTCAGCCCGCCGGACGCCACCGTCGGCCTCCTCCGACAGGAGGTGGAGCGCGACGACGACGAGGTTGTCCGCGACTTCCTGCACCGCGTCACCGGGGTCGCGGACGCGCTCGAGCGGATGAACGCGCTGGCAGGGCAGATGGCGGACTCCGACTCCGCCGCGGACGCCTACGGGGACGCCCTGGAGCGCTGGTTGGCTCTCGGCGGTGGCGACCTCGACGAGCGGATCCCCGTCACCGCGGCACGGCTGGGGCTCGACGACGCGGTGTTGGGGCTGCCGATGTCCGCGTTGTCGGGAGGACAGGCCGCCCGCGTGAACCTCAGCGCCGTGCTGCTCAGCCAGTACGACCTCCTGCTGCTGGACGAGCCCACCAATGACCTCGACCTGGCCGGCCTGGCCGTCCTCGAGGAGTTCATGCAGGCCGAACGCCGACCGATGGTGGTGGTGAGCCATGACCGCGAGTTCCTGGCCAGGTGCGTCACCGGCATCGTCGAACTGGACTCGGCCCAGCAGCAGATCGCCGTCTTCGACGGCGGCTACGAGGCATACCTCGCCGAACGGGCGCTGGCACGGCAACGGGCCCGCGACGCCTACGAGGAGTACGCGGGCCGGGTCGATCAGCTGAAGGACCGCGTGCAGACACAGAAATCCTGGCTGGACAAGGGCGTGCGCAACACGATGCGCAAGACCGGCGGAAAGGACGCGGAGCGCGACAAGCACATCCGGAACCGGGCGGGCCAGCGCTCCGAGAAGCAGGCCGCCAAGATCTCCCAGTCCGAGCGGGCGATGGAACGCCTCGAGGTGGTCGCCGAACCGCGCAAGGAGTGGGAGCTCCAGATGGAGATCGCGACGGCGCCCCGCTCCGGTTCCGTGGTGGCCGTGCTCGCCGAGGCCGTCGTGCGCCGCGGCGACTTCGTCCTCGGCCCGGTGACCCTGCAGATCGATGCCGGGGACCGGATCCTCATCAGCGGCTCGAACGGCTCGGGCAAGACCACGCTGCTCGCCGCGATCACCGGGGAGCGGTCGGTCGACTCGGGCCGCGCGACCGTCGGGTCGGGGGTCCAGCCCGGGACGGTGGACCAGGCACGGACGGAGTTCGGCGGGCCGGACCCGCTGCTGGACACGTTCTGCGTCGCCGCCGACCCGGCCGGCCTCGACCCCACCGAGGCCCGCACCCTGCTCGCCAAGTTCGGGCTCGGTGGAGAGCACGTCGCCCGAGCCTGCGCGTCACTGTCACCGGGGGAGCGGACCCGTGCCGCGCTGGCCCTCCTGCAGCAGCGCGGGGTGAACCTGCTGGTGCTGGACGAGCCGACCAACCATCTGGACCTGCCGGCGATCGAGCAGCTCGAGCAGGCCGTGGACGCGTTCGGCGGCACGGTCCTGCTCATCACCCACGACCGGCGGATGCGGGACGCCTTCCGCGCGACCCGCGAGCTGCTGGTCGACGCCGGGTCGGTGCGGGAACGACACTGACGCGGCTCCCCCCGGCCATCGCCGGGGGGAGCGGGGGCGGGACCGGGGATCGACTAGTCTTGGCCCCGATGCGGGGCGGTCGACGGAAGTCCGCCGTGACGGGGAGGACGAGGGCACCGGTGAGCGAAGACACAGGCGAGGTCCGGATCGACGAGGAGTCGCTGGCGCGGTACTCCGCGGACGCCGAGGCCGCGTTCGCCGCCGCGGCGGACCTCGAGGCGTTGGCCGCCGCCAAGACGGCGCACCTCGGTGACCGCAGCCCCATCGCCCTGGGCCGCCGCACCCTCGGTTCGCTGCCCAAGGAGCAGAAGGCGTCCGCGGGCAAGGCCGTCAACGTGGCACGGACCCGGGTCCAGCAGGCGTACGACTCCCGCCTGGCCGAACTGCAGGCCGAGCGGGACGCCGCCGTCCTCGTGGCCGAGACGCTCGACCTGACGGTCCCGTCGGGGCGCGCGCCGGTGGGCGCGCAGCACCCCATCACCATCATCACCGAGCAGGTCGCGGACGTGTTCGTGGCCATGGGGTGGGAGATCACCGAGGGGCCCGAGGTCGAGGCGGAGCACTACAACTTCGACGCGCTCAACTTCCTTCCCGACCACCCCGCGCGCACCCTCCAGGACACCTTCCACATCGCGCCCGAGGGCAGCCGGCAGGTGTTGCGCACCCACACCTCGCCGGTGCAGATCCGCACCATGCTCGACCGGGAACCGCCCATCTACGTGGCGTGCCCCGGGCGCACGTTCCGCACCGATGAACTCGACGCCACCCACACCCCGGTGTTCCACCAGGTCGAGGGCCTGGCGATCGACAAGGGGCTGACCATGGCGCACCTGCGCGGTGCGCTCGACGCGTTCGCCCGCGCCCTGTTCGGTCCGGAGACCCGCACCCGGATGCGGCCCAACTACTTCCCGTTCACCGAGCCCTCCGCCGAGGTCGACGTGTGGTTCCCGCGCAAGAAGGGCGGCGCCGGCTGGGTCGAGTGGGGCGGCTGCGGGATGGTGCACCCCAACGTACTGACGGCCTGCGGAATCGACCCCGAGGAGTACTCGGGTTTCGCGTTCGGCATGGGCCTGGAGCGCACCCTGCAGTTCCGCAACGGCCTGTCCGACATGCGCGACATGGTGGAGGGCGACGTGCGCTTCTCCCTGCCGTTCGGCATCCGCTCCTGACCCGCCGCATCCACCCCACCCCAGAAGACGAAGGACCCCACAGTGCGAATTGCGCAGTCCTGGCTGACCGAGATCCTGCAGCGGGCCAACGACGGCTGGTCGGTGAGCCCGGCCGAGCTCGACGCCGGCTTCGTGCGCGTCGGCCTCGAGGTGGAGGGCGAGCCGGAGCAGCTGCCCGAGATCTCCGGCCCGCTCACCATCGGCCGGGTCAGCAGCATCGAGGAGCTGGAGGGCTTCAAGAAGCCCATCCGGTTCTGCCTGGTCGACGTGGGCGCCGACGAGCCGCAGCAGATCGTGTGTGGCGCGCGGAACTTCGCTTCGGGTGACCTCGTGGTCGTCGCGCTGCCGGGCACCGTCCTGCCGGGCGGGTTCGAGATCGGCAGGCGCAAGACCTACGGCAGGCCGAGCGAGGGCATGATCTGCTCGGCCTCCGAGCTGGGGATCGGCTCAGACCACAGCGGGATCATCGTCCTCGCCGAGGGCACCGCCCAGCCCGGGGACGCCGCGGCTCCGGTTCTCGCTGCAGGCGCCGGCGAGCGGGACACCGTGATCGAACTCAACGTGACGCCGGACCGTGGTTACTGCCTGTCGGCCCGCGGTCTGGCCCGCGAGCTCGCGTGCGGTTTCGACCTCGACTTCGTCGATCCCGCGGCCGAACTCGGGCTGCCGTCGGAGAAGGAGACCTGGCCGCTCGAGGTGGCCGCCGAGTCCGGGGCCCAGCGGTTCGCGTTGCGTCGGGTCACCGGCATCGACCCGTCGGCGCGGACCCCGTGGTGGATGGCCCGTCGCCTGCTGCTCTCGGGTGTGCGACCGATCTCCCCGGCCGTCGACGTCACCAACTACGTCATGCTCGAGTCGGGGCACCCGATGCATGCCTTCGACGCCGCGCGTCTGCAGGGCGGGCTCACCGTCCGCCGGGCCCGGGCGGGGGAGACGCTCACGACCCTCGACGACATCGAGCGCACGCTCGATCCGGAGGACGTCGTCATCTGCGACGACCGCGGACCGATCTCGATGGCCGGTGTCATGGGTGGCGCCAGCACCGAGGTCTCCGACGAGACCACCGACGTCCTGCTCGAGGCCGCCGTGTGGGACACCCTCGCGGTGTTCCGGACCATCCGCCGACACAAGCTCCCGAGCGAGGCGGGCAAGCGCTATGAGCGAGGGGTCGACGCGGCCGCGTCCATCGCGGCACTCGACCGCGCGGCGACCCTGCTCGCCGAGATCACCGGCGGCACCGTGGAGGCCTCGTTGACGGACGTCGGATCCGCCCCCGTCATGCCGACGATCGCCTTCGACCCCGACCGCCCCTCCCGGGTGGCGGGGGTCGGGTACCCGGCTGGGACCGCGCGCAGGCGGTTGGAGCAGATCGGCTGCGCCGTCGCCGGGGACGACGCCGTCCTGCTCGAGGTGACCCCTCCGGCGTGGCGCCCCGACCTGACCCTCCCCGCGGACCTGGTCGAGGAGGTGCTGCGACTGGAGGGACTCGAGAACATCCCGTCGGTCCTGCCCACCGCTCCCGCCGGTCGCGGCCTCACCGCCGTCCAGCGCGGCCGACGCGCCGTGGGCCACGCCCTGGCCGCGGCCGGGCACGTCGAGGTGCTGACCTCCCCGTTCTGCGATCCGGCGGTGTTCGACGCGATGGGACTGGACGACGACGACGAGCGCCGCAGCACCATGTCCGTGGTCAACCCCCTGGAGAGCGACAAGGCGCATCTGGCGACCACGCTGGTGCCCTCGCTGGTCGAGATCGCCCGCCGCAACATCACGCGCGGTACCCGCGATCTCGCGCTGTTCTCCGTCGCGCAGGTGTCGTTCCGGACGCCGGCCACGTCCGGGGTGGACATGCTGCCCGTCGACCGTGAGCCGACCCTCCGGGAGCGCGACAAGCTTGCCGCGTCCCTGCCCGAGCAGCCGCTCCACGTGGCGGCCCTCTACACCGGCAGGAGGGAGCCCGCCGGGCACTTCGGTCCGGGCCGGGAGGCCGACGCACTCGACGCGGTGGAGGCAGCCAGGATCGTCGGCCGGGCCCTCGGCGCCGAGGTCGAGGTGCGGGCGGCCGAGCGTGCGCCCTGGCACCCGGGCCGCTGCGTGGAGGTCCTGGTCGACGCCGGTGCGGCGGACGACGGGTCGTCGGACGCAGGGGCGGGGGTCGCCGTGGTCGTCGGTCATGCCGGCGAGCTGCACCCCGCGGCGTGCGAGCGACTCGGACTGCCGGCGCGCACCTGCGCCGTCGAGCTGGACCTCACCGCGATCGGCGCCCGCGAGGTCCTGCCCGCCCCGACCATCTCGCCCTTCCCGTCCGTGAACCAGGACGTCGCGCTCGTCGTGGACGCCGCGGTCCCAGCCGCCGAGGTCGAGGCGGCACTCCGATCGGGTGGCGGGGAGCTGCTGGAGAGCGTGCGGTTGTTCGACGTGTACACCGGTGCCCAGCTCGGGGACGGGCGCAAGTCGCTGGCCTACGCATTGACGTTCCGTGCCGGGGACCGCACGCTCACCGAGGACGAGGCGAGCGCGTGGCGTACCGCCGCCGTCGAGGCCGCGGAGGCAGCCGTGGGGGCGAGCCTGCGTGGTTGACGACGGACCCACCACCGCGGCTCGGGTTCCGCGGGTGCTGTGCATCGCGGGCACGGACCCGTCCGGCGGGGCCGGACTGCTCGCCGACACCAAGGCGGTCGCCGCGATGGGCGGGTACGGGATGGGTGCCGTCACCGCGGTCACCGTCCAGAACACCGTCGGGGTGTCCGGGGTGCACGCCGTGCCCGTCGACATCGTCATCGCCCAGCTCGACGCCGTTGCCGATGACGTGACCATCGACGCCGTCAAGATCGGCATGCTCGGCGAAGCCGGGCTCGTCGAGGCGGTGGGCGACTGGCTTCGTCGTCGTCGACCTCCCCACGTCGTCCTCGACCCGGTCATGGTCGCCACCACCGGCGGCAGGCTCGCCACAGACGACGCGGCACGGATGCTGCGCGACCTCGTCCCGCTCGTCGACCTCGTCACCCCCAACGTCCCGGAACTCGCGGTCCTGTGCGGCGGTGAACCCGCGGAGCACATCGAGACCATCGTCGGGCAGGCCGAACTGGTGCACGAGCAGACCGGCTGCGCGGTGCTCGCCACGACCGGGGACCTCGAGGACGGCAGCGCCGAGGACGTGCTGGTGGAGTCCGAGGGGGACCGGCGCACGACGCTGCGGCTCCCGTTCGTCCGCGTCGACACCCCGCACACCCACGGCACCGGGTGTTCGCTGTCCTCGGCGCTGGCCACCGCCAGGGTGGGGGCCCGCGACTGGGAGGCGGCCTACCGTCGCGTCCGGCCGTGGATCGACGGGGCGCTGCAGGGCGGGCTCGCGCTGGACGTGGGACACGGTTCCGGTCCGCTCGACCACACGTGGTTCCTGCACCACTGACCTGCGGCGGCTGCGTGACGCGACCGTACGGTGTCGTACACCTGTGCGAATATCGCTCGCGCCAGAAGGCCGAGACGATCAGGAGTACACAGTGAACACCTCCCACACCACTTCCCAGGACGACTTCCGGACCTCGTCACGGGGCGCCCACGAGACGGCGGGACGACCGCCCACGGAGAAGGCTCTGGAACGGGTCCGCAAACTCTTCGCCAAAGCCGAGAGCGTGGCGGGCACGCCGGAGGCCGAGGTCCTGCTCGAACGCGCCTACGCGCTGCTCGCCAAGTACGGGGTCGACGAGGCGCTGGCGCGGACCGGGCCGGACACCACGGCCGCCGAGGTGGCGGTCCTCGACCACGTGATCTCGGGCCGTTACCAACCCGACCAGGTGGGCCTGGTGGCCGCCCTCTCCACGGCCATGCACTGCCGGGCCGTCACCTCCGCCCGCGGGGACGGCACCCGGGTCGTGCACATCGTGGGCGTGCGGCGCCACGTCGAACGGGTGGGCATGCTCGTCGGGGCGCTCACCGGGGTGATGCTCGCCGCGGCCGCCCGCCAGCAGCCCGCCCCGGGGGTTTCCGCCGTCACCCATCGCAAGTCGTTCATGACCGGCTTCGCGTTCGAGGTGGGGCGTCGGCTGGAGGCCGCCGAGCGGGGCGCGGTGGCTTCCAGCCGGGACGCCGCGGGGGCGGGGCTCGTACTGCGATCCGACTCCCAGCGCGCGGATGCCGAACTCCGCCGCCGCTTCCCGACCGCCGTGCGCGGCGCCCGCCGCCGGGTCGGTATGTCCGGGATCGAGGAGGGGCGCCGGGTCGGTGGCTCGGTGGATCTGGGGCAGAGCCGGTTCGCGGGTGGCCGGCGCCAGATCGGGGCCTGAGCCCGCCGAGGGCTGGTGGCCCGGGGGTCGGGACGGGGCAGGCCTGCGACATGCAAAAGATTGCGAAGTAGTGCATACTCGTGCGTATGGCAATCACGGTAGCGGTCGCAGGTGCTTCGGGTTACGCGGGCGGGGAGTTCCTCCGCCTCATCCTGGGGCACCCCTCCTACGCCTCGGGTGAGCTCGAGATCGGCGCCCTCGCCGCCGGGTCGAGTGCCGGACAGTCGATGGGGGAGCACCACCCGCATCTCCTGCCGCTCGCGGACCGCGTCCTCGTGGAAACGAGCGCGGACACCCTCGCGGGTCACGACGTGGTGGTGCTGGGTCTGCCCCACGGGCACTCCGCGGCGATCGCCGAACAGCTCGGACCGGACGTCCTCGTCGTCGACCTGGGCGCGGATTTCCGGCTCTCGGACGCGGGCGACTGGACGGCGTACTACGGCTCCGACCACGCCGGGACCTGGCCCTACGGGCTCCCTGAGCTCCCCGGCGCGCGCGAGGCGCTGCGGTCCACCCGTCGTATCGCGGTCCCGGGGTGTTTCCCCACCGGAGCCACGCTGGCCTTGTTCCCCGCGGTCGCGGCCGGTCTCGTCGACCCCTCCGCCATCACGATCGTCTCGGTGACCGGCGCGTCGGGTGCCGGCAAGGCCGCCAAGGTCCCGATGCTCGCCGCCGAGGTCATGGGCTCGGCCAAGGCCTATGGGGTGACCACCCACCGGCACACCCCGGAGATCATCCAGAACCTCCGCGCGGTCACCGACGCGGAGGTGTCGGTGAGCTTCACCCCGGTCCTCGCTCCCATGGCCCGCGGCATCCTCACCACCGCGGTCGCGCCCACGACGGCGACCGCCGAGGAACTCCGCGCGGTGTACGCCGCGGCGTTCGGCGACGAGCCGTTCGTCCACGTCCTGCCCGCGGGCGTGCAGCCCATGACCGCATCCGTCCTCGGGTCCAATGCGGTACAGCTCGGCATCGAGGTCGACGAGCGCGCCGGCCGGGCGGTGTTGACCGCGGCGATCGACAACCTGGCCAAGGGCACCGCCGGCGGCGCGATCCAGTCGATGAACCTCGCGCTCGGCCTCCCGGAGACCGCCGGCCTCAGTACGGTCGGGCTGGCCCCGTGAGTGCGGAAACCCTGTCCGGAGCGACGCCCATGGGCCACGCCCACGGCCTCGAGGCGTGGTCCGATCCCGTGGAGAAGAACGCGGTGTTCTGGGTCACCCCCGCCGGCGCGACGGCCGTCCTGGAGGTCGACGGCGACGAAGCCGACGCCGCGGAACTGCGGTGGAGCGTCCTCAGCGCCGAGGTCCCGTCGATCCGTGCGGTCGTCCTGCTCGACGGTCCCGGTTCCGGTGGACCCGGCGAGGACTTCACGTTCACGCACGAGGTCGCCGAGGACGTCGCCCGGTTCGTCAGCGCCCGGTCGGATGCCGAGGCCGGCCCGATCGAGGTGCTCGTCTTCCGTCCGGACACCGATCAGTCCCCGTGGCCGGAACCCGCGCGCACCGCCGATGGGGTGGAGTTCCGGTTCCACCACCGCGGCGGCGCCGACGTCCGTCTCACCCTGACACTTCCCGACCAGCCCGGAGAGGCCTGACATGACCACAGCGATGAACGACGGTTCCACCGAACTGACGCCGTTCGTCCGCGCGCACGTCCTCGCCGAGGCACTGCCGTGGCTGCAGAAGTTCCACGACAAGATCGTCGTGGTGAAGTACGGCGGCAATGCGATGGTCGACGACGACCTCAAGGCGGCCTTCGCGGCGGACATGGTGTTCCTGCGGACCTGCGGGCTCAAGCCCGTCGTGGTCCACGGGGGCGGTCCGCAGATCACCTCGATGCTCGGCCGACTGGGCATGGAGGGTGAGTTCCGCGGCGGGTTCCGGGTCACCACTCCCGAGGTCATGGACATCGTCCGCATGGTGCTGTTCGGCCAGGTCGGACGCGAGCTTGTCGGGCTCATCAACGCGCACGGCCCGTATGCGGTCGGGATCTCCGGCGAGGACGCAGGCCTGTTCACCGCGGTCCGCCGGACGGCGATGGTCGACGGGGAGCCCACCGACATCGGTCTGGTCGGCGATGTGGAATCGGTGGACCCGCGCGCCGTGCTCGATTTGATCGAGGCCGGACGGATCCCGGTGGTGTCGACCATCGCACCCGACTCCGACGGCACCGTCCACAACATCAATGCCGACTCGGCGGCCGGCGCACTCGCGGCGGCACTCGGCGCGGAGAAACTCATCGTCCTCACCGACGTGGAGGGCCTCTACACCGACTGGCCGGACCGTTCCTCGCTCGTGACCCACCTCGGTACCGAGCCGCTCGAGCGGCTCCTACCGTCCCTCGAGAGCGGGATGGTGCCGAAGATGGAGGCCTGCCTGCGCGCGGTCCGGGGCGGGGTCCACGCCGCCCACGTCATCGACGGACGCGTCGAGCACTCGGTGCTCCTCGAGATACTCACCGAAGGGGGCATCGGGACCATGGTCACCGAGGGCAACCACGAAACCCGGTCACCGGCAGGAGTCGACAGATGAGCACCACGCACACCGACACCCACACCTCCACCGACCTCACCTCACGGTGGGACTCCGCCCTCATGCGCAACTACGGCACCCCGCCACTCGAGTTGATCTCGGGAACCGGGGTCACGGTCACGGCCGCCGACGGGCGCGAGTACACGGACCTGCTCGGCGGGATCGCCGTGAACTCCCTCGGCCACGCCCACCCCGCGGTCGTCGAGGCGGTCAGCCGCCAGGTGGCCGAGCTGGGGCACGTCTCCAACCTGTACCTCCACCCCAGGGTGGTGGAGCTGGCCGAGCGGCTCGAGTCCCTGCTGGCCGTCGACCAACCCGTCCGGGCCTTCTTCTGCAACTCCGGAGCCGAGGCCAACGAGGCCGCGTTCAAGATCGCCCGGCGCACGGGCCGGTCCCGGATCCTCGCCGCGCAGAACGGCTTCCACGGCCGGACGATGGGGGCGTTGGCGATGACCGGCCAGCCCGCTAAGCGCGCGCCGTTCGAGCCGATGCCCGCCGGCGTCGAGTTCTTCCCCTACGGCGACATCGAGGCCCTCACCGCGCTCGTGGAGACGGCCCCGGACGACACCGCCGCGGTGATCGTCGAGCCGATTCAGGGCGAGGGCGGCGTCGTCGAACCGCCCGAGGGCTTCCTCGCGGACGTCCGGGCCCTGTGCACCGCCCACGGGATCCTCATGATCGTCGACGAGGTCCAGACCGGCATCGCCCGCACGGGCGCGATGTTCGCCTGCCGCAAGGCCGGGGTCGTCCCCGACGTGATCACCCTGGCCAAGGGGCTCGGCGGCGGGCTGCCCATCGGCGCCTGCCTCGGCGTCGGCACCGCCGGCGAGCTGCTCACCGCCGGCCAGCACGGCACCACCTTCGGCGGGAACCCCGTCTCGTGCGCCGCGGCGCTCGCGGTGCTCGAGACCATCGAGTCCGACGACCTCGTGGCGCACGTCGACCGCCTCGGGAAGGTCATCGCCGCCGAGATCGAGTGCCTCGACCACCCGCTCGTGGACCACGTGCGCGGCCGGGGCCTGCTGCTCGGGATGGTGCTCACCGCGCCGGCCGCCAAGGCGGTGGAGGAGGCGGCGCGCGACGCCGGCTACCTGGTGGGTGCCACCACCGCGGACGTGGTCCGGCTCGCGCCACCGCTCATCCTCACCGAACAGCAGGTCGCCGAGTTCGTCTCCGCACTGCCCGGGATCCTCGACACCGCGTCGTCCACCATCGCAGCCCAGAAGGAGTCCTCGTCATGACCGGTCCGACCGCCAGCACGTCGACCACTGCGGGTTCCCCGGCCACGGCGGACTCCTCCACGCGCGTCATCCGTCACTTCCTGCGCGACGATGACCTCAGCCCCCGCGAGCAGGCCGAGGTCCTGGACCTCGGGTTGAGGCTCAAGGCCGACCCGTTCTCCGCCCGCCCCCTGGAGGGGCCCCGGTCGGTCGCGGTCATCTTCGACAAGACGTCCACCCGCACCCGGTTCTCGTTCGACGCCGGGATCGCGGAACTGGGCGGCAACGCCATCGTCGTCGAGTCCGGCTCCACCCAGATGGGCAAGGGGGAGACCCTCTCCGACACCGCCCGGGTGATGTCGCGCTACGTCGAGGCGATCGTCTGGCGCACCTATTCGCAGGACGGTCTGGTCGAACTCGCCGCCCACTCCGACGTCCCCGTCGTCAACGCCCTGAGCGACGAGTTCCATCCGTGCCAGATCCTGGCCGACCTGCTCACCATCCGGGAGAACTTCGGCCGAACCGAGGGACTCCGGGCGGTGTACCTGGGCGACGGGGCCAACAACATGGGGCACTCGTACCTCCTCGGGTTCGCGACCGCCGGCATGCACATCACCATCGCGGCCCCCGAGGGGTATCAGCCCACCGGCCGGGTGGTCGCCGACGCCGAGCGGATCGCGGCGGAGACCGGCGGTTCGGTGACCATCACGACCGACGTCGACCGGGCCGTCGACGGCGCCGACGTCCTCATCACCGACACCTGGGTGTCCATGGGGATGGAGGACTCCGCGTCCGAGCGACTGCGCGACCTGGCCGGGTACCAGCTGGGCCGGGTCGCCGTGGACAGGGCGTCGGATGACGTGATCGTCCTGCACTGCCTACCCGCCTACCGGGACAAGGAGATCACCGCGGAGGTGATCGACGGGCCCCGCAGCCGCGTGTTCGACGAGGCAGAGAACCGGCTCCACGCGCAGAAGGCGCTGCTGGTGTGGCTCCTGGAGCGAACGTGACCGCCATCGGCACCGTGAGTCGGACCGCCCGACACGCGCGGATCGTGGAGATCCTCCGTCGACAGGCGGTACGCAGCCAGACCGAGCTCGCGGAGGCGTTGGCACAGGAGGGCATCGCCGTGGCGGTCGCCACCCTCAGCCGGGACCTCGACGAACTCGGCGCCGTCAAGCTCCGCGCGGCGGACGGTGGCGCAGGCCGCTACGTGATCCCGGAGGACGGAAGCCACGTCCCGGGGATCCCGGGTGGCACCGACCGACTGGGCAAGCTGCTCGCCGACCTGCTCGTGTCCGCCGATCACAGCGGAAATATCGCCGTCCTGCGGACACCCCCCGGGGCGGCCAACTTCCTCGCCAGCGCCCTCGACCGGGCCAATCCGGACGACGTCGTCGGGACGATCGCGGGGGATGACACCATATTCGTCATGGCGCGCGAACCCGTCACCGGCGCTGAACTCGCGGATCGGCTGGCCGGGTTGGCGCGACGCCAGCTCTGACCGGTCCCGCACACCGACCCCCGACCCATCCCATACCTCTAGGAGAACACCATGTCCGATCGCGTCGTCCTCGCCTACTCCGGCGGACTAGATACTTCCGTGGCCATCAGCTGGATCGGTAAGGAGACCGGCGCCGAGGTCGTCGCCGTGGCCATCGACCTGGGCCAGGGCGGTGAGGACATGGACGTCGTCCGGCAGCGTGCACTGGACTGCGGCGCCGTCGAGTCGGTGGTCGTGGACGCCCGGGACGAGTTCGCCGACGAGTACTGCGCCCCCACGATCAAGGCCAACGGCCTGTACATGCGCGAGTACCCGCTGGTCTCGGCTATCTCCCGTCCGCTCATCGTCAAGCACCTGGTGACCGCGGCCAAGATGCACGGCGGCACGGCCGTGGCCCACGGGTGCACGGGCAAGGGGAACGACCAGGTCCGTTTCGAGGTCGGTTTCGGCGCTCTCGCGCCGGACCTCGACGTGATCGCGCCGGTCCGCGACTACGCGTGGACCCGTGAGAAGGCGATCGAGTTCGCGGAGCAGAACGAGATCCCGATCAACGTCACCAAGAAGTCGCCGTTCTCCATCGACCAGAACGTCTGGGGCCGTGCGGTCGAGACCGGATTCCTGGAGGACCTGTGGAACGCCCCGACGAAGGACGTCTACGACTACACCGAGGATCCGACGATCAACTTCGCCGCCCCCGATGAGGTGACGGTGACCTTCGCCGAGGGAATGCCGGTCGCGATCGACGGCCGCAAGGTGAGCGTGCTCGAAGCGATCGAGGAGCTCAACCGTCGCGGCGGCGCGCAGGGCGTCGGGCGCCTCGACATGGTCGAGGACCGCCTGGTGGGCATCAAGAGCCGTGAGGTCTACGAGGCCCCGGGTGCCATGATCCTCATCACCGCCCACAAGGCGCTCGAGGACGTCACGCTCGAGCGCGAACTGGCCCGGTACAAGTCCGGCGTCTCGGACACCTGGTCCAACGCCGTCTACGACGGACTGTGGTTCTCGCCGCTCAAGTACGCCCTGGACGCCTTCATCGACAAGACCCAGGAGCACGTGTCGGGCGACATCCGGATGGTCCTGCACGGGGGTTCGATCACCGTCAACGGGCGCCGCTCCGACTCCTCGCTCTACGACTTCAACCTCGCCACCTACGACGAGGGCGACTCGTTCGATCAGAGCTACGCCAAGGGCTTCGTGAACCTGCACGGCCTGAGTTCGAAGATCGCCGCGAAGCGGGACCTCGGCCTGTGAGTGCGGACCAGGGTCACGCCGGTCGGCACGGCACCAACACCGGCGCGCTGTGGGGCGGCCGCTTCGCCGGCGGGCCGACGGAGGCCATGGCCGCGTTGAGCAAGTCCACCCACTTCGACTGGGAACTCGCCCCGTACGACATCCGGGCGTCCAAGGCGCACGCACGGGTCCTCCACCGCGCGGGTCTGCTCACCGGTCCCGACCTCGACACCATGCTCGACGGGCTGGATCGTCTCGCCGCGGATGTCGATTCCGGTGCCTACGTCCCGGCCGAGTCCGACGAGGACGTCCACGGCGCCCTCGAGCGAGGGTTGATCGAGCGGGTCGGTCCCGAGGTGGGCGGTCGGCTCCGTGCCGGCCGGTCCCGCAACGACCAGGTGGCCACGCTGTTCCGCATGTGGCTCCGCGATGCCGTGCGGGCGGTCGCCGCAGGGGTGCTCGACGTGATCGACGCGTTGGTCGCCCAGGCCGACGCCCACCCGGAGACGGTGATGCCGGGCAAGACCCACTTCCAGGCCGCGCAGCCGGTCCTGCTCGCCCACCAGTTGCTCGCGCACGCCCAGCCGCTGTTGCGCGACCTGGACCGGATCCGTGACCTCGATCGTCGGCTGGCGGTGTCGCCGTACGGGTCGGGTGCGCTGGCGGGGTCCTCGCTGGGACTGGACCCGGATGCGATCGCCGCCGAGCTGGGCTTCGATCGCGCGGCGGACAACTCGATCGACGCCACCAGCTCCCGCGACTTCGCCGCCGAGGCCTCGTACGTGCTCGCGCAGATCGCGGTCGACCTGTCCCGCCTGGCGGAGGAGATCATCGCCTGGTCGACCCCGGAGTTCGGGTACGTCACGCTGGCCGACGAATGGTCGACGGGCAGTTCGATCATGCCGCAGAAGAAGAACCCCGACGTGGCCGAGTTGATGCGTGGGAAGACCGGTCGACTGATCGGGAACCTGACGGGACTGCTGGCGACCCTCAAGGCGCAGCCGCTCGCCTACAACCGCGACCTGCAGGAGGACAAGGAACCGGTCTTCGACTCGGTGGCGCAGCTGGATCTGTTGCTGCCGGCCATGGCCGGACTCGTGGCCACCCTGGAGTTCCACCCGGCGCGACTCGCCGAGCTGGCTCCCGCCGGGTTCACCCTGGCGACCGACATCGCGGAGTGGATGGTGCGACAGGGCGTCCCGTTCCGGGTCGCCCACGAGGCGGCGGGGGAGTGCGTGCGCGTGGCGGAGAACCGCGGCGTCGGGCTCGATGAGTTGGACGACGACGAGTTGGCTGCCGTGGACCCCGCGCTGACGCCGGAGGTACGCGAGGTCCTCACCGTCACCGGTTCGATCGCGTCGAGGAACGCCCGGGGTGGCACCGCGGGTGACGCGGTGGCCGAACAGCGCCGGCGGCTGGGCGAGATCCGCGATGAGTTCGCCGGCTGGGTAGGCTGAGCGCCATGTCCGTCATCGACGCACGTCTACTCGACATCCTCGCCTGTCCCGAGGACAAGGGACCGCTCCTGCTCGCGGGACCGGAGACGCTCTACAACCCGCGTCTGCGTCGTGCCTACCGCATCGACGACGGCATCCCGGTCCTGTTGGTCGACGAGTCCCGGCAGGTCGACGACGCCGAGCATGCGGAACTGGTCGCCCTGGCAGGGGGAGGCACCGAGGGGTGACGTCCCCCGACGACCGGACCGACCCGATCGACGTCGTCGACTCCGATCGGTTCCGGACGCTGCTACGGGATTCGTCTCCCGACACCGCGGCCCGGGCGCTGCTCGGCGGGGTCCTGTCGCACGGCGCGGTCGCGGTACGGATCCTCGAGGTCGAGGCCTACGGCGGCCCGCCCGGTTCCCCGTTCCCCGACGCGGCGGCACACACCTGGCCGGGACCCACGGCCCGGAACCAGGTGATGTTCGGGGACGCGGGGCACCTGTACGTCTATCTGAGCCACGGGATCCACCAGTGCGTGAACATCACGTGCCGCCCCGCCGGGGAGGGCGGAGGTGTGCTGCTCCGGGCCGCCCGCATCGCGGATGGTCACGAGATCGTGGGCACCCGCCGGCCGGGCGTCGTCGCCGAGCGCGCGGCCCGCGGCCCCGGGAATCTCGGCAGGACCCTGGGCATCGACCTGTCGATGCGAGGTATCGACGTGCTCGACCCGTCGTCGTCGGTCCATTTCCGGCCGGAACCTGTCCCCGGGGCCCGGATTCGTTCCGGCCCCCGGGTCGGGGTTTCCCGTGAGGCGGATCGTCCGTGGCGCTTCTGGGTGGCCGGCGCGCGGGAGGTCTCGACGTACCGCCGCAGTCCACGGGCACCGCAGGTGACCCGCCCCGTGGTGGCCCGGCACGCCGATGGGGGACAATGACGGTCGTGACCAACAACATCCTCGATGAACTCCAGTGGCGCGGGCTGATCGCCCAGTCGACAGATCTCGACGCGCTCCGGGCGCACCTCGACGAGGGGGCCGTGTCGCTGTACTGCGGTTTCGACCCGACCGGGCCGAGCCTGCACGCCGGTCACCTCATCCCGCTGCTGACGCTTCGCCGCTTCCAGCTGGCCGGGCACCGGCCGATCGTTCTGGCCGGCGGCGCCACCGGCATGATCGGTGACCCCCGCGACGTGGGGGAGCGGGTCATGAACACCTCCGACACCGTGGCGGAGTGGACCGAGCGGATCGCCGGACAGCTCGAGCGGTTCGTCGACCTCACCGAGGGGCCCACGGGGGCGCGGGTGGTCAACAACATGCAGTGGACTGGGCACATGTCCGTGATCGAGTTCCTCCGCGACGTGGGCAAGCACTTCTCCCTCAACACGATGCTGGGTCGCGACACGGTCAAGCGTCGGCTGGAGGGCGAGGGTATTTCGTTCACCGAGTTCTCGTACATGCTCCTGCAGGCGAACGACTTCCTTCAGCTGCGCCGCAACCTGGACTGCACGCTGCAGCTGGGCGGTTCCGACCAGTGGGGCAACATCATCGGCGGCGTCGACCTGAACCGTCGCGTCGACGGGGAATCCGTCCACGCCGTGACCGTCCCCCTGGTGACCTCGTCCGACGGCAAGAAATTCGGGAAGTCCACGGGCGGCGGCAGCCTGTGGCTCGATCCCGCGATGACGAGCCCGTACACCTGGTACCAGTACTTCCTCAATACCGCTGACGCCGATGTGGTGCGTTACCTGCGGTGGTTCTCCTTCCTCGGACGGGAGGAGATCGACGAGCTCGAGGAGCTCACCCGGGACAAGCCCCACCTGCGGGCGGCGCAGAAGCGACTCGCCGAGGAGATGACGACTCTGGTGCACGGGGTGGCGGCGACGGAGTCCGTCCAGGCCGCCGCGCAGGCGCTGTTCGGTAGGGGAGAGCTCTCCGGTCTCGACGAATCGACACTCGCGGCCGCGCTCGACGACGCCGGAGCGGTCGAGATCGCCCGGGGAGAGCCCGTCACGATCGTCGATCTCCTGGTGGCCTCCGGTCTGAGCGACAGCAAGGGGGCGGCCCGACGCGCCATCGGCGAGGGCGGCGCCTACGTGAACAACGAGCGGGTGTCGGACCCGGAATGGACGCCGGCGGCAGGGGACCTCCTGCACGGCTCATGGTTGGTGCTCCGACGGGGCAAGAAGAACTTCGCCGGGGTCAAGCTCAACTGAGCCCAGCGGGGACGAAGGCGCCGGTGACCCCGGCGCCTTCGTCGTCTAGCGCTTTCTACCTGCGGGTTTGCGTTTCCATTCACGTCTGCGTAACTTATTGGACGTCGCCGAGAGCGGCCCGGGCCGAGAGGCCGGGGACGCCGAGGAGACGAGCTCCGAACAGCAAGAAGATCCGCCGGTTTGACTCGGTGAGACCGGATAGCTAGCATGGAGAAGTTGCTCTCGAGAGAGTCGCAGCGAAGCCGTGAGGCAGAGAAGTTGGCCGGTTTGTGATTCGGCGAGCGGGACTGTTACGCTGGTGGAGTTGCCTTCCCGAAGAGGGTAGTGAGATTCACCCCGGGTGACACGAGGTAGAGATACCGCGTGGAGAC
>NZ_CP093845.1:3611426-3710700 GCF_024732245.1 Dietzia sp. B32
ACTCGCCCCCGACGGCACCCTGACCGTGACCACCGACACCGGACACACCATCACCACCCACCCCGACGGACCCCTCGCCCGCTGGCGCCACCGCACCACCGAGACCGACCCCGCGGCCGGCACCGACAGCGACAGCTACGTCCCACCCCCACGCCGACCCTGGCTCGACCCCCGACCACAAAGCACCCACTGGTACCGCCGCGCCCAACGCCTGGCCACCGAACGCAAAGCCAACACCATGGCCCCACCAGCAGAAACCCACCCCGACGGCCCCGACCACGACACCGACCCCCACCCTTCTGACCGGCCGGGCGATCCCCAGCGCGCCGCTGCCCGGCGAGGCGACAGAACGAGGGCCCGGTGTCGCGGAATGCGACACCGGGCCCTCGTGGAAGGTGTGGAACAGGTCAGTGCTTCTCGCGACCCCAGTGGTACTCGAAGACCAGGCCGGAGGCGCAGATGATCAGGGCGACGGCGCCGCCGATGAGCACCCACCAGTTCCAGAACGCCGCACCGTACCCGATGATGAAGATCGAGAAGGCGACCAGAACCGGCCAGTAGCTGTGGGGGCTGAAGAAGCCCAGCTCGCCGGCGCCGTCAGAGACCTCGGCCTCCTCGTAGTCCTCGGGAAGGGTGCTGATGCGCCGCGCCACGAACCGGAGGTAACCACCGATCAGCAGGCTCAGGCCGGCGGAGAGCACGAAGGCCGTGGTGCCGACCCACTCGACGCCCGTCCGCGACGTACCGGTGAGGTACGCGTACCCGATACCCATGACGGCCAGGAAGATAAACAGGGCGTCGAAAATTCGTACTGTTGCGTTCATCGTTCAGGAATCCTTCGCGTGATACCGGGAGAGCCGTCAGTTGCCCGACGCGGTCTCGATGATGTTGTTCTGGTCGCGGGTATCGCTGCGTCCGGTCTTGAACGGTGCAGTGGAGGTCGAGTACGGGTCCTGACCGATCGACTCCAGCGCCTCCGCATTGGACGCGGTCGGGTTCTCCTGGCGGAACTGGATGTACTGGGCGAAGTCCTCCGGCGACACCGCGCGCAGCTCGAAGTTCATCATCGCGTGGTAGATACCGCACATCTCGGCACAGCGTCCGACGAATGCGCCCTCGCGGTCGATCTCCTCGATCTGGAACATGCTCAACTGCTGGTTCTTGCCCGGATGCGGCATGACATCGAGCTTGTAGATGAACTCGGGGATCCAGAACGAGTGGACCACGTCGGCCGACGCGAGGCGGAACTCGATGCGCGTGTCGGTCGGCAGCACCAGGACCGGGACCTCATCGGAGGTGCCGACGGTCTCGATGTTGTTGTAGTGGAGGTACGACTTGTCCTCGGCGAGACGACCGTGGATCGGGCCGCCGGCCGCCGGCTCACCGTGGTGCCCCAGGGCCTCACGGACCTCGTCGGAGAGCACACCGGCCTCCTCGGCCGCGCGCTGCGCCTCGACGTTGGTGCCGTCCTCGATGCTGACCCCGGCGACGTCGACCTTGTTGTAGCCGAACTTCCAGTTCCACTGGTAGGCGGTGACGTCGACCTTGACGCCGACCTCCTCCTGCGGACGGAGGTCGAGGACCTTGTTCTGCGTGACCACGGTGAAGTAGAAGAGGACGGAGATGATCACGAACGGCACGGCCGTGTAGATGAGCTCCAGAGGCACGTTGTAGGCGGTCTGACGCGGGAACTCGCCGTCGTCGTTCTTCCGCTTGCGGTGGAACGCCATCGACCAGAAGATCAGGCCCCACACGAAGAACCCGACGATGAGCGAGGTGATGACGGTGCCCGTCCAGAACTCGCGGATCGCGATGCCCTCCGGGGTGATCCCGTTCGGGAACCCGAAGTTGATCGTCTGGTTCCACCACTTGTTGTCGGTGTGGAGGCTACAACCGGACAACAGCAAGCCCAATGTGCCGAGAGACACCGCGAGTGTCGCCCTGCGCGTCCGACGACGCCCGTCACGCTGTTCCACCATCACGCCTTCCTGATCAGCGGCACCGGCCACGTGGCCGGGACACCTTAGAAGAGTAGACCACGGCTCTCAGAATGGAAGCCGCGGGTCCGGCAATTCACCCATAGGGCCCCCGCGCCGTCCACGGGGGGCCGGAGGGGTCTTGCGGACCAGTAGTATTCGATCGCGTCGCGACCCGCGCGGGCGGGTCACCCACCGACGCCCCGACGACGATGGACGAGGTTTCCGACGCATGTGTGGCCTGCTTGGTCTGATCACCCCCGACGGCTCCGCCCGTACCCACGAGGCGCGGGTCCTGGGCGCCATGGGGTGCCAGCGCCACCGCGGCCCCGACGAGGTGGGCACCTGGGTCGACGGCGATATGGCCTTCGGGTTCAACCGGCTGTCCATCATCGACATCGCGCACTCGCACCAACCCCTTCGCTGGGGACCGCCCGAGCAACCGGACCGCTACGCGCTGGTGTTCAACGGCGAGATCTACAACTACCTCGAACTGCGCGAGGAGCTCCAGCGTGACCACGGAGCAGTGTTCGAGACCGAGGGCGACGGCGAACCGATCGTCGTGGCGTTCCACCACTGGGGCCCCGCCGCGGTACGCCGGCTGCGCGGGATGTTCGCCTTCGCGATCTGGGACACCGTCGAGCGGTCGCTGTTCGTTGCCCGGGACCCCTTCGGCATCAAGCCCTTGTACATGGCGACCGGCCCCGGCGGAACCGTGTTCGCGAGTGAGAAGAAGTCGGTCACGGAACTGATCGACCTCGTCGTCGTCGACACCTCCATCGACACCCGCGCCCTCCAGCACTACGTCACCCTCCAGTACGTCCCCGAGGACGAGACCCTCACCCGCGGGGTCCGACGGTTGGAGTCGGGGTGCCACGCCACGCTCGCCCCCGGCGCGGCGCCGGTGATCGAGCGCTACTTCGAGCCGACGTTCCCGGTCGTGCCCGTCGCCGACGGCGACGCCCAGCGACGCTACGACGAGATCGCCGCCGCACTGGAGGACTCGGTCGCCAAGCACATGCGGGCCGACGTCACCGTGGGCTCCTTCCTCTCCGGTGGCATCGACTCCACCGCCATCGCCGCGCTGGCCCGCCGACACAACGAGAACCTGCTGACGTTCACGACCGGTTTCGAGCGCGAGGGGTACTCCGAGATCGACGTCGCCGCCGAGTCGGCCGCGGCGATCGGTGTCGAGCACATCATCAAGGTGGTCTCGCCCGAGGAGTTCGCCGCCGCGATCCCCGAGATCATCTGGTACCTCGACGAGCCGGTCGCCGACCCGGCCCTGGTCCCGCTGTACTTCGTCGCACGCGAGGCCCGTAAGCACGTCAAGGTGGTCCTGTCCGGCGAGGGCGCGGACGAGCTGTTCGGCGGGTACACCATCTACAAGGAGCCGCTGTCGCTGGCGCCGTTCGAGAAGGTCCCCGGCGGGATCCGCCGTGCGCTGGGCAGGCTCAGCACCCGGATCCCGGAGGGCACCCGCGGCAAGAGCCTGCTGCACCGCGGCTCGATGAGTCTCGAGGACCGGTACTACGGCAACGCCCGCTCGTTCTCCGAGGAGCAGGTCCGGTCCGTGCTGCGCGACTACCGGCCCGAATGGGGTCACCAGGACGTCACCGCCCCGATCTACGAGCGTTCGCGCGGCTGGGACCCCGTCGCCCGGATGCAGCACCTGGACCTGTTCACGTGGCTGCGCGGCGACATCCTGGTCAAGGCGGACAAGGTCACCATGGCCAACTCCCTCGAGCTGCGGGTGCCGTTCCTCGACCGTGAGGTCTACGAGGTCGCCTCGCGTCTGCCGCACACGGAGAAGGTCGCGCACGGCACCACCAAGTACGCACTGCGCAAGGCGCTCGAGCAGATCGTGCCCGCCCACGTCCTGCACCGGAAGAAGCTCGGCTTCCCCGTGCCCACCCGCCACTGGCTGGCGGGGCCGGAGCTGCACGACTGGGCCCGCGAGCACGTGGCGGCGTCCGGCACCGACGAGTTCGTCGACAAGGCCGCCGTACTGCGGATGCTCGACGAGCACCGGCGGGGCGAGTCCGACCACAGCCGCCGCATCTGGACCATGCTGTGCTTCATGATCTGGCACGGCATCTTCGTCGAGGGCCGGATCACCCCGGACATCGAGCAGCGCGAGTACCCGGTCCGCCTCTAGCCCGGGGCCGCGGGGCGGTCAGGCGGGCAGCAGCGCCGACAGCTCCTCGGCGGCCTCGTCCCCGTACGCGTCGACGAGCCGGCGGCGGGCGGCCGCCGGGTCGATGGTCCACTCCTGTGTTCCCGTGGTCTCCAGGACGTGGGTCGCGACGAGGGCGCCGAACTGGGCGGACCGTTCCAGCGACAACCCGTCGAGCACCCCGGAGAGGAAGCCCGCCCGGAACGCGTCGCCGACTCCGGTGGGATCGAGGAGGTTCTCCGACGGCACGATCCCGACCTCGATCGGCTCCGCACCCTGCTCGACGATCACCACGCCCTTCCCACCGCGGGTGGTCACGCGCGTGCCGACCTTCGCGTCGAGCTCCTCGGCCGTCCAGCCGGTCTTGTTCAGCAGCAGCTCGTACTCGTACTCGTTGGTGAACAGATAGCGTGCACCCTCGACCAGTGCGCCGGCCGCGTCACCGTCGAGGAAGGCCAGCTGCTGGGAGGGATCGGCGGCGAAGTCGAGACCGAGCTCGCGGCACTCCATCGTGTGCGAGTGCATGGCCGTGGGGTCGTTGGCCCCGATCAGCACGATCTCCGGCGTACCGATCCGCTCGACCAGACGGGCCAGGGAGATGGTGGACGCCTCCCCCATCGCACCGGGGTAGAAGGACGCCAGCTGCGCCATCTCCGAATCGGTCGTGCACACGAACCGCGCGGTGTGCAGCGCGGAGCTGATGTGGACCGCCGAGCAGTCGACGCCGTGGCGCTCGAGCCAGTCGCGGTACTCGGCGAAGTCCTCGCCCGCCGCCCCCACCAGATGGGGCTGACGGCCCAGGACGCCGAGGGCGAAGGCGATGTTGCCGCCCACCCCGCCGCGCCGGATCTGCAGAGAATCCACCAGGAAGCTCAGCGACACGTGCGCGAGCTGGTCCGGCAGCAGCTGCTCGGAGAAGCGACCCGAGAAGGTCATGAGGTGGTCGGTGGCGATGGAACCTGTGATCACTACGGGCATGACCCAGACAGTAGACGACCCGGGCCGATGGGTGATCGGCCCGGGTCGTCGGGTACTCCGTGCGACCGCGGCGTCAGTTGAACGAGTCGCCGCACGCGCATGAACCGGTGGCCTGCGGGTTGTCGATCGTGAAGCCCTGCTTCTCGATGCTGTCGACGAAGTCGATGGACGCACCGGTCAGGTACGGGACGCTCATGCGGTCGACGGCGAGCTTGATGCCGCCGAAGTCGTCCACCACGTCGCCGTCGAGCGAACGATCGTCGAAGAAGAGCTGGTAGCGCAGGCCCGCGCAACCGCCGGGCTGGACGGCGATGCGCAGCGAGAGGTCGTCGCGACCCTCCTGGTCGAGCAGGGCCTTGGCCTTGGCGGCGGCTGCTTCGGTGAGCAGTACGCCGGTAGCGGTGTTCTCCGCAGTGGTCATGTCGGTTCTCCTTGCGATCGGAAAGAGGGCTTCGGGGGCGTTATGACAGATCCAACGCCCACCGGGGAGTCCTCTATTCCCCGGCACCCGTTCCCCCGCACACGATACGCCTGCCGCGGCCGATGGGTGAATGTCCGGCGTCGGTGTCGATCGCCTAGCCTGGGTGTGTGAAGTTGCGTGCATTCGGCTCCAGAGACGACGAGACCGCCAAAGGCTCCCCCGCCCACGAGGCGCGGCCCGAGCCTGCCTCGGCGTCGGCGTCCGTGCCCACCGCGGACCCGCGCCGCCCCGCGGGCAAGGGCAAGCCGACTCCCCGTCGTCGCGACCAGGAGCGGGCCCGCGGGATGCGCCAGGGACCGGTGACGGCGCCGGTCACCCGCAAGGAGGCCAGGGAGCGCAAGAAGGCGGCCAGGGCCACGATGTCCAAGGACGAGCGCCGGGCCGCCAAGGCGGAGGAGCGTGCCGCCCGCGAGGAGCGCCGCCAGCTCATGATGGAGGGCGACGACCGCTACGTGCTCTCCCGCGACCGGGGCGAGGTCCGTCGCTTCGCACGCGACTGGGTGGACACCCACCGTCGTCTCATCAACTGGTTCATGCCGCTCGCCCTGTTCGTGATCGTGTTCCAGCTCATCCCGAACCCGGCTCTCATGGCGTACAGCCAGACTCTGTTCCTGGTCCTCATCGTCGTCGTCATCGTCGACGGCGTCTTCCTCGGACGGACCGTGAACCGGGCCGTCCGCGAACGGTTCCCGTCCACCGACGACACCGGTTTCGGAATGGGGTGGTACGCCGTCATGCGCGCGACCCAGCCCCGGATGCTCCGCACCCCCCGCCCCCGGGTCCGCCCGGGCGACGCCATCTGACCCGTTCCCACCGCTGACCCCCGGAAGGGCCCGACCCCCATGCGCCTGCTCGTCCTCGGTGGTACCCGCTCGGGAAAATCCGCCCACGCCGAGTCCGTGGCGGCCGACATCGACGACGACGTCGTCTACGTCGCCACGGCCCGGCGCGATCCCGACGACGACGAGATGACCGCCCGGATCGACGCGCATCGCGATCGCCGGCCCACCCGGTGGGCCACGGTGGAGACCGACGAGATCGCCCGCGTCCTCGCGGAGAACCCTGACGCGACGGTCCTCGTGGACGATCTCGGAGGGTGGTTGACGCGCCGGATGGACGCCACTCTCGGGTGGGCCGACGGCGGCGCCGCGGTGGCCGACGACCTGGACGAGCTCGTCACCGCGGTGACGGAACACTCCGGCTCCGTGGTCCTGGTCTCCCCCGAGGTCGGCCTGGGAGTGGTCCCGGATTCGCTCTCCGGCCGGGTGTTCGCCGATGTGATCGGGTCGCTCAACCGGCGGCTGGCCGGGGTGTGCGACTCGGCGGTGCTCGTCGTCGCCGGTCGCGCCCTCCCCCTCGACGGGGCCCGCCCGGCGCCGGCGCCGAGCACCGGTGCCGTCGGCGCCGTCGGTGGGGCCGGTGCCGTCGACACGACCGAGGCCGCAGCCGCCCCGCCCGCGGATCCCGGACAGGCCGGTTCCCACCTCGAGGACGTCCCCCACGACTTCCCCGGCCTGGGCGACGTCGCGCACTACGACGACCCCGTGGCGTTCCCGCCGGTCCACCCCCCGTCCCACACCGTCGCCGACGAGGCGCGTGCCCGGCACCTCACGCTGACCAAGCCCGCGACATCCCTGGGCCGACTCGAGGAGCTCGGTGTCTGGATCTCCTCCTGCCAGGAGACGTGTCCGCCGCGCCCGCTCGACCGCGCCAGGGTGGTGGTGTTCGCCGGTGATCACGGGGTCGCCGGGCACGGCGTGTCCGCGTTCCCGCAGGAGGTCACGCTGCAGATGGCCGACAACATCGTCGGCGGTGGAGCAGCGGTGTCCGTCCTCGCGCGCACGGCCGGCGCCTCGGTCCGGGTGGCCGACATGGCGATGTCGGCCGAGCGACCCGGCGGGCTCGACGACCACAAGGTCCGCCGCTCCAGTGGGTCGATCGACCGGGAGGACGCCCTGACCCCCGACGAGGTGCGGGCCGCGATCGCCGCCGGACGCCGTATCGCCGACGAGGAGGTCGACTCCGGGGCGGACCTGCTCATCGCTGGCGACCTCGGCATCGGCAACACCACCCCGGCGACCGTGCTGACCTGCCTCGTCACCGGTCGGGAACCGGTCGAGTTGGTCGGGCGCGGAACCGGCATCGACGACGAGGGCTGGATGCGCAAGACGGCGGCGATCCGGGACGCGATGTTCCGGGCGTCCGGCGATCTGCGGGATCCCGTGGCCATGCTGCGCAAGGTCGGTGGTGCAGACCTCGCCGCGATGGCCGGATTCCTGGCCCAGGCGGCGATCCGGAAGACCCCGTGCCTGCTCGACGGATCGGTGGTCACCTCCGCCGCGCTCATGGCCGAGGCGATGGCACCCGGTTCCCGCCAGTGGTGGGCGGCCGGCCACCGCAGCGCGGAGCCCGCCCACACCGCCGCGCTGACGTACCTGTCCCTCGACCCGATCCTCGAACACTCGATGCGTCTGGGTGAGGGAAGCGGGGCCGTCGCCGCCCTGCCCGTCGTCCACAACGCCGTCGCGATCCTCACGCAGATGGCGACCTTCGCCGACGCCGGGGTCGCCGGCAAGGACTGACGACCCGTGCTCGACGCGGCCCGGCTCGCTCTGTCGTGGATGACGGTGCTGCCGGTCGGCCGGCCCGGGGTACCCGATGCCGCGGCGGCCGGGAGGGCGATGACCGCGATGCCCGTCGTGGGACTGGTGTGCGGCGTCGTGGCGACCGCCCTCGCCCACGGCGCACACGCGTCGGGAGCGGGCGCGCTGCTGTCCGGGGTGGTCGGCGTGGCAGGCGTGCTGGCGCTGACCCGCGGCATGCACGTGGACGCGTTGGCGGACACGGCGGACGGGCTGGGGTCGTACGCCGGCCCGGATCGCGCGCTGGAGATCATGCGGTCCGGGTCCGTCGGGCCGATGGGGGCCGCCGTCCTGGTGTTGGTCCTGCTCGCCGAGGTCGCGGCGCTGGGCACCCTGGTCGACTCGGGTGCCTGGCTCGCCCCGGTCGCCGCCCTCGTCCTCTCGCGCTGCCTACCTGCCGTCCTCCTGCGTCGGGGCGTCCCCGCGGCGTCGCCGACCGGTTTCGGCGCGCTCGTCGCCGGCTCGCAGTCCCGCGTCGCCGTGGCGGGGACCGCACTGGTGTGTGCGGCCGCCGGCGCCGCGCTGGCGGGGTCCGGGTGGTCCGCCGCCACGTGGTGGGCGCCGGTGGTGGGCGCCGCCGCGGGGATCGCCGCCTGTGCCGCGGCGGCGGGGTTCGGTCGTCACGCCGTCCGCCGGCTCGGTGGGATCAGCGGGGACGTCCTGGGAGCGGTGATCGAGACGGGCAGCGCCGCCGCGCTCGTGACGGCGGTGCTCCTCCTCTGACGCGGCCGCTCAGGCCAGACGCGTCATCCAGCCGAACGGGTCCTCCACGGAGCCGCGCTGGATGCCGGTGAGCGTCTCGCGCAACCGCATGGTGATCTCCCCCGATCCCCCGTCGCCCACCGTGTATCCGCCGGCGGCGTGCTGCACGGATCCGACGGGGGTGATGACGGCGGCGGTGCCGCACGCGAACACCTCGGAGATCTCGCCGGAGGCCACGCCCGCCTCCCACTCCTCCACGGAGACCTTGCGTTCGGTGACGCGGTAGCCGAGGTGGCGCGCCAACTGCAGGAGGCTGTCGCGGGTCACGCCCGGCAGCAGCGAACCGGACAACTCGGGGGTCACGATCTCGGCGGAGTCACCGGAGCCGAGCACGAAGAACAGGTTCATCCCGCCCATCTCCTCGACGTACTTCCGCTCGATCGCGTCGAGCCAGACCACCTGGTCGCAGCCCTTGGCGGCGGCCTGCTCCTGGGCTGCCAACGAGGCGGCGTAGTTGCCGCCGAACTTGGCCGCGCCGGTGCCGCCGGGGCTGGCGCGCACGTACTCGGTGCTCAGCCAGACGCTCACGGGGGCCACGCCGCGGGAGAAGTACGCGCCGGCCGGGGAGGCGATCACCGAGTAGAGGTACTCGTCGGCCGGGCGCACGCCGAGCCCGGTCTCGGTGGCGATCATGAAGGGCCGCAGGTAGAGGGACTCCTCACCCCCGGCGGCGGGCACCCAGTCACGGTCGATCGCCACGATCTGGCGCAGTGACTCCATGAACAGCTCCTCGGGCAGCTGCGGCATGGCGAGGCGCTGCGCAGAGCGGTTGAAGCGGGCGGCGTTCTGCTCTGGCCGGAAGGACGCGATGGAGTCATCGGACTGCCGGTAGGCCTTGAGCCCTTCGAAGATCGTCTGGGCGTAGTGCAGGACCACGGCGGACGGGTCGATGGACAGGGGTGCGTACGCCTCGACGACCGGGGTGCCCCACTGCCCGTTCGAGTACGGGAGGGTGACCATGTGGTCGGTGAAGTACTTGCCGAAGCCGGGGGCGGCGAGGATGGCCTCACGCTCCGCGGCCGACCTCGGCGAGGCGGACGGGCGGACGTCGAACTCGGACATTGCGGGTCTCGTTCCTTGGGGAAGGGGGGCTGGTCAGCGGGTGCGGATCTCGACGAGCGGGGGTACCGCGAGGCGGCACGGTACCTCTCGGCCCCGTACGTCGACGACGACCTCGTCGCCCTTCTTCAGGCCCGCGTCGAGCTCGATGAACGCGAGCGCGATGCCCGTCTTGAGGGTCGGCGAGAACGTGCCGGAGCTGGTGACGCCCACGTCGCGTCCACCGGCCCGCACGGTCTGGCCGGCGCGCAGGATCCCGCGCCCGGTGACCTCGAGCGCGTACATCCGGCGGGCGGGGCCGGCCGCCTTTTGACGCAGCAGTTCCTCGCGGCCCCAGAAGGCGGGCTTGTCCCAGCCGATGGCCCAGGCACAGCGCGCCTCGAGCGGGCTGAGGTCGACCGACAGTTCGTTGCCGTGCAGCGGGTACCCGGCCTCGGTGCGCAGGGAGTCGCGGGCACCGAGGCCGCACAGCGCGCCCTCCCGCGAGAGCACCTGCTCGGCGAGCGCGTCCCAGACGGCGCCGGCCTCATCCCAGGCGGGCAGGACCTCGAAGCCGTACTCGCCGGTGTACCCGGTGCGGCAGATCCGCACGGACCGGCCGTTCCAGTCGGCGTCGACGTACGCCATGTAGTCGAGGTCGGTCGGCAGGCCGAGAGCTTCGAGGACCTCTCCGGCGCGGGGCCCCTGGACCGCGATCACGGCACGGGAACGGTGCTCGTCGGTGACGCTGACCTCGGGCGCCCGCTCGGCCGCCGCGGCCTGCAGCCGGCGCACGACCTCGGCGTTGTTCGAGGCGTTGGGGATGAGGAAGATCTCGGAGTCGGAGACCCGGTAGGCGATGAGGTCGTCGACCACTCCCCCGGACTCGTCGCAGCACAACGTGTACTGGGCGCTGCCGGCGGAGACCCGGTCGAGGTCGTTGGTGAAGCACGTGTTGACGAACTCTGCGGCGCCGGGGCCGGTCACGAGCGCCTTGCCGAGGTGGCTGACGTCGAACAGTCCGACGGCCGTGCGGGTGGCGGTGTGCTCGGCGACGGTGCCGGTGTACTGCACCGGCATCGACCAGCCGCCGAAGGGGGCGAAGGTCGCACCGGCCTCGACGTGACGGGAGTGCAGCGGTCCCTCGTGAAGGTCCCCTGTGTCTGTCATCTGACCACTCCTCGCGCTCTACGGTCCGGCTGCCTGCCCACGTTAGTCGATAGACTATGGTGCCCTCGCCGTGGCGGTCCCGCCGCGTCGCCCGGGCATCGCACTCACTTCCCGCCGGACCCACCGACCCCCAGGAGCGCTTCATGCCGACCGCGCAGTCGATCCTCACCCACAACCCGGACCTCGCCCCGATCGAGGCGGTGACGTCGCCGGTGGACGCGGACGTGGTGGTGGTCGGGATCGCCGCGGATTCCGCGGATGCCGGGGCGGATGCCGCGCCCGTCGTCGTCGCCCCGGGGTTGGACGCCGAGGTCACCGCGGCGCTGGCCACGGTCGCGCGGTCGGTGGGCGCGTCCACCAAGGTCGCCGCCACCACCCGTGTCCCCGCACCGGACGGCGTGCCGGCCGGGTCCGTGGTGCTCGTGGGGCTCGGGTCCTCCGACGACGAGGTGTCCGACGAGTCCCTGCGCCGCGCGGCCGGTGCCGCCGCGCGTGCGTGCCGCGGACTCGGGACCGCCCTGGTGTTGCTGGACGCCGAGCGCGCGGAGCCGGTGGCCCTGGGAGCGGGGCTCGGATCGTTCCGCCCGGCCAAGGTCACCTCGAAGAACGACGACGACGACGAGAACAGCGATTCGCTGAAGGTGTTCGTCGCCGAGGGCGGCGCCGACGCCGTGGCCCGTGCCGCCTCCATCGCGGAGTGTGTCGGTCTCGCGCGCGATCTGGTCAACACCCCACCCAACCTGCTGTTCCCCGGATCGTTCGCCGATCGGGCCGCCGAGCTCGCCGGCGAGGCCGGTCTCGAGGTCGAGGTGCTCGACGAGGCCGCGCTGGCCGAGGGTGGCTTCGGCGGCATCCTCGCCGTGGGTGGCGGTTCCTCGCGCGGTCCGCGTCTGGTGCGTCTGACCCATCGTGGCGCCGCGGGTCGGCCGACGGTCGCGTTGGTCGGCAAGGGCGTCACCTTCGACACCGGCGGCATCTCGATCAAGCCGGCCGCGGGCATGGAGCAGATGACGATGGACATGGGCGGGGCCGCGGCCGTGGTCGCGACCGTGATCCTGGCCGCCCGTCTGGGACTGGACCTGACCGTGGTCGCCACCGTGCCCATGGCGGAGAACATGCCGTCCTCCACCGCGTACCGGCCCGGTGACGTGCTGACCATGTACGGGGGGACGACCGTCGAGGTGCAGAACACCGACGCCGAGGGGCGTCTCATCCTCGCCGACGCGATCGTGCGTGCCTGCGAGGATTCGCCGTCGCACCTCATCGACACCGCCACCCTCACCGGCGCGCAGATGGTCGCGCTGGGCAAGAAGACGCCCGGCGTCATGGGCACCGAGGACTTCCGGGACCGGGTGGCCGAGCTCAGCCGCGGGGTCGGCGAGGGCGGGTGGCCGATGCCGCTGCCCGAGGAGCTCCGTGCCGGGCTGGACTCCGAGGTCGCCGACCTCACCAACGTCACCCCGCACCGCTGGGGCGGCATGCTGTCGGCCGGGTTGTTCCTCTCCGAGTTCGTGGCCGAGGGCGTCGAGTGGGCGCACATCGACGTGGCCGGGCCCGCCTACAACGACGGTGGCCCGGAGGGTTACCTGCCCAAGGGCGGAACCGGGGTGCCCGTGCGGACCATGCTCGCCGTCCTGGAGGACATCGCCGCCGCAGGCTGACCGTCACCGCCGCCGCGGGCTCGCCCTAGCGCCCGTCGGCTTCGCGCATCTGCTCGCGGAGGCGCTCGGCGCGTTCGCGCCGCTCGCGCTTGATGCGGACCTCCTCGTAGTCGCGCATCCGCCGGGGGTAGCCCTGGACGGCGGCGTCGAACAGGGGAAGCTTGAGCTGCGCCGCGAGCCTGCGCGCGGTGGCCACGTCGCCGACGGGCCTGCGGGTCCATTCGCCGTCGAAGGCCACGAGGCACAGTCCGGGGACCGAGACGAGGGTCTCCGGCTCGAGATAGGCCTCGACGCCAACGCGGGTACGGCACCACCGGCGCAGGTGATCGAGATCGGCCGGATCCGCCGGGATCCGCGGCCCACGACGTCCGAACAGGTCACGGATACCCACCGCCGGCTCCCTCCCGTCGGGCCCCCGTACGGGGTGAGGGCCGCCTGTGGAAAACGATCGTACCGACGTCCGACGCCCGTCACGCTGCGGGCAACCGGCGGATCGGGCACCCGGCCGGGTCCGGATCGGCACGTCCGCCGACACCGACAGGTGGCAGAGGGCACAATGGACGACGATCCTGGGTAGGGGCGCCACCGCGCACCCGGCTCCGGACCGACACGACGAACAGATAACTCACACCCACGACGCCGCTCACGCGGGCGCGGACCGCGCCTGCTGACAGCGCCTGAGAACTCTTGAGGAGTCACGACACCATGGCCTTCTCCGTACAGATGCCGGCTCTCGGTGAATCCGTCAGCGAGGGCACGGTTACCCGCTGGCTCAAGAAGGAGGGGGACACGGTCGAGGTCGACGAGCCGTTGCTCGAGGTCTCCACCGACAAGGTCGACACCGAGATCCCGTCGCCCGCGGCCGGCACGCTGAAGAAGATCGTCGCCGAGGAGGACGAGACCGTCGAGATCGGCGGGGAGCTCGCGGTCATCGACGACGGCTCCGGCGGATCCGATGACGCCGACTCCGGGGATGCCGACGACTCCGACGATCAGGCCGACGACTCCGCGGACGACTCCGACGAGCCCGCCGACGAGCCCGCCGAGAAGTCCGGCAGCAGCAGCAAGAGCGGCGGTAACAAGGGCGGCGGCAAGGGCACCGACGTGGTCATGCCCGAACTCGGCGAGTCCGTCACCGAGGGCACCATCACCAACTGGCTCAAGTCCGTCGGCGACACCGTCGAGATGGACGAGCCCCTGCTCGAGGTCTCCACCGACAAGGTCGACACCGAGATCCCCTCCCCCGTCGCCGGCACCCTCCAGAAGATCGTGGCCGAGGAGGACGAGACCGTCGAGGTCGGAGCCGTCCTCGCCGTCATCGGCGACGGCGACGCCGGAAACGACGACGACTCCGACGATCAGGACGCCGACGACGACGCCGACGACCAGTCGGCCGAGGATCAGAACGCGACCGACGCCAAGGACGAGGGCGTGGACGCCTCCGACGAGGACGAGGTCCCCGAGGACACCCCGGAGAAGGAGAAGAAGGCGGCCGCCGAGGCGGAGGCCAAGTCCGAGGAGAAGGCCGAGAAGAAGTCGGAGAAGTCCTCCGGCGACTCGTCGTCCGGTGACCTGCCGAAGCGGGCCGAGCCCGCGGCGGCCGCGAAGTCCGGGACCTCGCCGTACGTCACCCCGCTCGTGCGCAAGCTCGCGCAGGAGCACGGGGTCGACCTCGACTCGGTCAAGGGCACCGGCATCGGCGGCCGCATCCGCAAGCAGGACGTCCTCGCGGCGGCCGAGGGTTCGGGTTCCGACTCCGGGTCCGCGGCCCCGGCGGCCGAGAAGGCGACCACCGGCGGCCCGTCCACGGCCGGCGTGCGCCCCGAGCTCGCCGAGCTGCGGGGCACCACCAAGAAGGCCAACCGGATCCGCAAGATCACAGCGAAGAAGACCCGCGAGTCGCTGCAGCAGACCGCGCAGCTCACGCAGGTCTTCGAGGTGGACATGACCCGGGTGGCGCAGCTGCGTTCGCAGGTCAAGGAGCAGTTCGCCGACAAGCACGGCGCCAAGCTCTCGTACCTGCCGTTCTACGCCAAGGCGGTCGTCGAGGCCCTCGTGTCGCACCCGAACGTCAACGCCTCCTACAACGAGGACACCAACGAGATCACCTACCACGGTTCGGTGAACCTCGGGATCGCCGTGGACACCGAGGCGGGGCTGCTCTCCCCGGTCATCCAGAACGCCCAGGACCTGGACATCCCGGGGCTGGCCAAGGCGATCATCGACCTGGCCGAGCGGGCGCGGGCGTCGAAGCTCACCCCGGACGACCTCCAGGGCGGCACGTTCACCATCACCAACATCGGCAGCGAGGGGGCCCTGTTCGACACCCCGATCCTCGTCCCGCCGCAGGCGGCGATGCTGGGCACCGGCGCGATCGTGCGGCGGCCCGTCGTGGACGCGGACGCCGACGGCGAGTCGATCGCCATCCGGTCCATGGGCTTCATGCCCCTGACCTACGATCACCGCCTGATCGACGGTGCCGACGCCGGCCGCTTCCTCACCACGGTGAAGGACCGGTTGGAGAAGGCCGAGTTCGACAGTGACCTCGATCTGTAGATTCGGCTGAACCCCGCGACGGGCGCCCTCCCCAACGGAGGGCGCCCGTCGTCGTCGTCACACCCTTCGGCCTACCCTGGAGACATGTCCCACACCGGTCAGTCCCTCCGCCGCGACCCGGCGCCCCCGGAGATCCGTCGGCTCGGCACAGTCGAGTACAGCCCCACCTGGGAGCTCCAACGCTCCCTGGCGGAGGAACGCGCCGACGGGAAGCGTGGTGACACGATCCTGCTCCTGGAGCACCCCGCGACGTACACCGCCGGCAAGCGCACGGAGCCGTCCGACCGCCCCACCGACGGGACCCCGGTCGTCGACGTCGACCGCGGCGGGCGCATCACGTGGCACGGGCCCGGCCAGCTGGTGGGGTACCCGATCATCGAACTGACCGACCCCATCGACGTGGTCGAGTACGTCCGACGCGTGGAGCAGGCCCTCATCACCACCTGCGCGCGGCTCGGTGTGGAGGCCGGGCGCGTCGACGGGCGTTCCGGGGTGTGGTGTGTGGCCTCGGACGGCAGGCCCGAGCGCAAGATCGCCGCCATCGGGATCCGGGTCCAGCGGGGCGTGACGATGCACGGGTTCTCCCTCAACTGCGACTGCGATCTGACCGCGTTCTCGCGGATCGTCCCCTGCGGCATCGTCGACGCCGGGGTCACGTCACTCACCGCCGAACTCGGGCGGACCGTGCCGGTGTCGGGGGTTCTCGACCAGGTCACCTCCGACATGGTGGAGGCGCTCGACGGCCGACTGCCCGTGGCGTGATTCGCGCGTAGGCTTGCGGCCGTGACTGTCACCCCTGAAGGCCGCAAGCTCCTCCGTATCGAGGCCCGCAACGCCGAGACGCCGATCGAGCGGAAGCCGTCGTGGATCCGCACCCGGGCCACCATGGGTCCCGAGTACAAGGAACTCAAGACCCTGGTCAAGACCGGTGGCCTGCACACGGTGTGCGAGGAGGCCGGCTGCCCCAACATCTACGAGTGTTGGGAGGACAGGGAGGCGACGTTCCTCATCGGCGGCGAGCAGTGCACCCGTCGCTGTGACTTCTGCCAGATCGACACCGGCAAACCGAGTGCCCTCGACCGTGACGAGCCGCGCCGTGTCGCCGAGTCCGTGCGCGAGATGGGATTGCGATACTCCACGATCACGGGTGTCGCACGCGACGACCTCGACGACGGCGGGGCGTGGCTCTACGCGGAGACGGTCCGCAAGATCCACGAACTCAATCCCAACACGGGTGTCGAGAACCTCATCCCCGACTTCAACGGGAACCCGGAGCAGCTGGCCGAGGTGTTCGAATCGCGCCCCGAGGTGCTGGCGCACAACCTCGAGACCGTTCCCCGGATCTTCAAGCGGATCCGCCCGGCGTTCCGGTTCGACCGGTCCCTCGACGTGATCCGCGCCGCCCGCGACTTCGGCCTGGTCACCAAGTCCAACCTCATCCTGGGGATGGGCGAGACGACCGAGGAGATCGTCGACGCGATGCGCGACCTGCACTCCGCCGGCTGCGACATCCTCACCATCACGCAGTACCTGCGGCCGAGCCCGCTGCACCACCCGATCGACCGCTGGGTCAAGCCCGAGGAGTTCGTCGAGCTGTCCGACCAGGCCCGCGAGATCGGCTTCGCCGGCGTCATGGCCGGCCCTCTCGTCCGCTCCTCGTACCGCGCCGGTCGCCTCTACGTCCAGGCCATGGAGCACCGCGGACAGGCCGTGCCGGAGCACCTGCAGCAGCTGATGACCGGGGGATCGGCGTCCCAGGAGGCGTCGAGCGTCCTGGATCGCGAACGCGCCCGCGTCTGACCCGCTCGCCGTCGGCCCGGCGGGTCACCCCTCGCGCCCGCCGCGGTTCCCGAACCGCGGCGGGCGCCACGTATCCTGGTGGGCATGGCGAAGAGCGAGCTCACCAAGGCGGATAAGAAGGCGGCCCGCGCCGTCCGGCGGCAGGCGGGCAAGGAACAGCGCGGCCAGATGTGGCAGGCGCTGAAGATCCAGTCCAAGCAGGACAAGCTCCTGTGGCCGCTGATGATCGGCGCCCTGGTGGTGTCGGTGGTCGTGTTCTTCCTTCTCGGCACACTGTGGGGCGGCGAGTGGTGGATGCTCCCACTGGGCGTGCTCACCGGTCTCATGCTCGCGATGGTGATCTTCTCGCGACGTGTGCAGAACACGGTGTACGGCAAAGCCGAGGGTCAGCCCGGTGCCGCGGCGTGGTCCCTGGACCAACTGCGGTCCGGATGGCGGGTCAACCAGGCCGTCGCCGCCACGACGAGCTTCGACGCCGTTCACCGGGTGGTCGGACGGTGCGGCATCGTGATCGTGGGCGAGGGTGAACCGCGCCGCCTCAAGCCGCTCATGGCGCAGGAGAAGAAGAAGGTCGCCCGGGTCGTGGGCGACACCCCGATCTACGAACTGATCGTGGGCGATGAGCAGGACGCCACCCCGGAACAGGTGCCGCTGCGCAAGCTCAATCGCCGCCTCACCCGCTACCCGATGAACATCAGTCGGGCCAAGGTCGACGCGCTCGATACGCGGCTCCGCGCGCTGAGCACCAAGACCGGCGTGCAGAATCAGATGCCCAAGGGCCCGATGCCCCAGGGTGCGAAGGTCCGCAACATCCAGCGCAGCGCCCGCCGCCGCGGCTGACCCGGCCCGCCGGCTCGTCAGCGGGTGCGGATGAGCGTGGTGCCGGTGGCGCGGTCGTGCATGCCACGGCCGTCCTCGTCCTGGATGAGCGGGGGTAGCAGGAAGAAGATGAACACCACCCGCACGAGCGCGCGGACGAAGCCCACGCGCTCGTCGGCATCGATCCGCGCCGTGCCGATGCCCACCACTGCCTGCCCCGGGGTCTGTGCGAACAGCCACACGCAGACCACGCCGCTCACGCCCCAGATCAGCGGCACGGCCCAGCTCGAGACAGTGGAGAACGAGTCACCTCCGAGGACGCCCGGGCCGGCCAGCATCACGATGATCGCGACCAGGCCGTACGCCAGGGACCAATCCACCACGAGGGCGCCGATCCGGAGGCCCAGCGGGGCGATCGACCCCTCCCCGTGGCGGGGGAGCCCGAGGTTCTCTCCCTTGAACTTCTGCTCCGGCCCACTGCCGGAGGTGGGTCCGGACAGCCAAGATCCCGCAACGTCACGCATGCTGACCAGGGTAGCCGGGCGACCTGCCGATCCCCATGTCGGCGATACCCCGCCGCGGATGACTAAACTGACCCCATTGGGAGGGACCCCACCCGGTCGATGGTGTTACACCAGCGAAACATTCGGTTGACGGCCGGGCAACACCTCGCCCATATCGTGAGGTCACCGCACGACGGGAGACACCGGTCGCCCGTCGCACAGAGAGACGAGGAGCGAATCGTGGCATTCTCCACTCCGGACGAGGTCATCAAGTTCATCAAGGACGAGGGCGTCGAGTACGTCGACATCCGGTTCACCGACCTGCCGGGCAACGAGCAGCACTTCACGATCGCCGCAGCGGCGTTCGACGAGGACCTGATCGAAGACGGTCTGGCCTTCGACGGCTCCTCCATCCGGGGTTTCCAGTCGATCCACGAGTCCGACATGATGCTCCTGCCGGATGTCGCCACGGCCCGCCTCGACCCGTTCCGCAAGGCCAAGACGCTCAACATCAGCTGCTTCGTCCACGATCCCTTCACCCGTGAGGCCTACAGCCGCGACCCGCGCAACGTCGCCCGCAAGGCCGAGGAGTACCTGGTCTCCACCGGCATCGCCGACACCTGCTTCTTCGGCGCCGAGGCCGAGTTCTTCATCTTCGATTCGGTCCGCTACGGCTCGGGCACCAACCACGGCTTCTACGAGGTCGACTCGACCGCCGGCCACTGGAACAGCGGCGCCGAGACCGAGGCCGACGGCTCCCCCAACCTCGGCTACAAGGTCCGCGCCAAGGGTGGCTACTTCCCGGTCGCCCCGTACGACCACTTCGTCGACCTGCGCGACGAGATGTCCACCAACCTCACCAACGCCGGCTTCGAGCTCGAGCGTCTGCACCACGAGGTCGCCGGCGCCCAGCAGGAGATCAACTACAAGTTCAACACCCTGCTGCACGCCGCCGACGACGTCCAGCTGTTCAAGTACATCGTCAAGAACACCGCGTGGAAGAACGGCAAGTCCGCCACGTTCATGCCCAAGCCCCTCTTCGGCGACAACGGTTCGGGTATGCACGCCCACCAGTCGCTGTGGAAGGACGGCAAGCCGTTGTTCCACGACGAGTCCGGCTACGCGGGCCTGTCCGACATCGCCCGGTACTACATCGGCGGCATCCTGCACCACGCGCCGTCGCTGCTGGCGTTCACCAACCCGACGATCAACTCGTACCACCGGCTCGTCCCGGGCTACGAGGCCCCGATCAACCTGGTGTACTCGCAGCGCAACCGCTCGGCGTGTGTCCGGATCCCGATCACCGGCAACAACCCCAAGGCCAAGCGCATCGAGTTCCGCTGCCCCGACTCCTCCGGCAACCCGTACTTCGCGTTCGCCGCGATGATGATGGCCGGCATCGACGGTGTGAAGAACAAGATCGAGCCGATGGCCCCGGTCGACAAGGACCTCTACGAGCTCCCGCCGGAGGAGGCCGCCGACATCCCGCAGGCGCCCACCTCGCTGCCCGCGGTGATCGACCGCCTCGAGCAGGACCACGAGTACCTCACCGAGGGTGGCGTGTTCACCGAGGACCTCATCGAGAACTGGATCTCGTACAAGCGCGAGAAGGAGATCGCCCCGGTGAACCTCCGCCCGCACCCGCACGAGTTCGAGCTCTACTACGACTGCTGACAGATGTCGCAGCCCTGAAAGGGCCTCTGAACTGCAGACTTGCAGGCTCAGGGGCCTTTTCCGTTGCCGTGAGATCGGCCGGATCCCGCAGGACTCACTGGGCCGTGGTCATCGAGGCCACGCTCCACGCACCGATCGCCACGGACTTCGAGCAGTACCGTCGCGTCGACGACGCCCGGTGTACACCGCTGTGCGTCGTGAGGCATAGCGACTCTTGAACATGCCGCGGTGGGAGGCGGCAATACGTTTGTCCTGCACCGTGTCGGCGCACTCGCTAACGTTTGCTGCAACGACGAGGAGATCACGTATGGCGAAGTACTCCGTGACGCAGTCCGCGGTCACGCAATTGCTGGCTGACGTCAGGAGCGATCGCATCGCAATACCCGAACTCCAGCGACCATTCGTCTGGGACAGCGTCAAGGTCCGCGATCTGATGGACTCCCTCTATAAGGGCTACCCCGTCGGCTACCTGATCACCTGGCAGTCGGTGGGCGCCAAACTTAAGGGGGGTCAGGTCGCGGCGCACCAGCAAATCCTCATTGATGGCCAGCAGCGCATCACGGCACTTCGGGCCGCGGTCGCGGGTCTAAAGGTGATCAACAAGAGGTACAAGGCAGTCCGCATCGTCGTCGCGTTCAATCCGATCACCGAAGCGTTCGCGACCCTGACCCCAGTCATCGGGAAGAATCCCCAGTGGATCTCTGACATCAGCGAGTACTTCAACTCTGACTCGCCGCTGGGGTTCGCGCGGCAGTACATGGAGCGCAATCCCAGTGTCGACCCTAAGGTCTTCGAATTCAACCTCGCCAAACTCGGGGCGATCCAGAACGCCCAGATCGGGATCATCGGTCTCGCCGACGACCTCGACGTCGAGACTGTCTCCGAGATCTTCATCCGCATCAACTCCAAGGGTGTGCCCCTCAGCAGCGCCGACTTCGCGATGAGCAAGATCGCCACCTACGGCGACCGCGGACGCAATCTCCGCAAGCTAATCGACTACTTCTGCCACTTGGCTGTCGCGCCGCACGCCTACGCCGACATCAAAGAGAACGATGGCGAGTTCGCAGCCACCAGCTACCTCAAGGCGATTAGCTGGCTGAAGGACGAGGCCGAGGACCTCTACGACCCCGAATACAGTGACATCATCCGCGTAGCGGGGCTAGTCGGCTTCAGCCGGGGCAAGGCCTCCAGCATCGTGAGTGAACTTTCTGGTCGCGACCCGGAGACCCGCAAGGTTGACGAGGAACGCATTCCGGTCGCCTACGACAAACTCGAAGCGGCTCTCCTCAAGATCGTCAACAACTTTCACTTCGACAACTTCCTCATGCTTATAAAGTCGGCGGGCTTCATCAGTCCAGGCATGGTGAACTCTCGGAACGCGCTCAATTTCGCCTACGCGCTCTATCTCCGCCTGCGCGACGACAAAGACACTAGCGAGGGTGAGCGTAAGCGCATCGTGAAGCGCTGGTTCGTGATGTCGATGCTCACCGGCCGACACTCCGGAAGCTTCGAGTCCACCTGGGAGCAAGACATCCGCCGCATCGGTGAGCAAGGTGCCGCCAACTACCTCAAGCAAGTCGAAGAGTCCGAGCTCTCGGACGCCTTCTGGGCCGTTACTCTTCCCGCCGCCTTGGAGACGACGAGTACGGTTAGCCCCTTCTTCCAGACCTTCCTCGCTGCCCAGGTCGCGAACAACTCCCGCGGATTCCTCTCCAAAGGAATCACCGTCGCAGCTATGACCCAGCAGTCGGGCGACATACACCACATAGTCCCCAAGGACTACCTGCAGAAGAATGGCTATCCCGACCGCGGTGACTACAATCAGGTAGCCAATTACGTATTGACCGAGACGTCAATCAACATCAGCATCAGCAACAAACCACCAGCTGTTTACATGGCCGAAGTCGATGAGCAGATCAAGACCGGCAAACTCACCCTCGGAGAGATCACCGACACTGGCGGTTTGGCCCGGAACCTTGCCGAGAACGCTGTGCCTGAATTCCTACCGGCAGTCGATGCCGGTTCCTACAAGGAGTTTCTCGCCGAGCGCCGGAAGCTTATGGCCGCCACCATCCGCGACTACTTCCAAGCCCTCTGACGGACTGGATCTCTTCGATGACCCTCTCTGCTTACGAACAGAAGGAGTGGGACCGCCTTCAACAGCGCAAGGCGGACGCTCTCAGCAAGAAGGCCCGCCACCTGTTGCCGACCGCAGCTCGGGATCGGATCTCCACGGCTGTCGATACAGTCAAACAGGCTCCTGCAGCCGAACTCGCGGGCACGGCCTATGCCAACGCGACGACAGAGCTCTGGAAGATCATCGGGAGTGCCGCTTCCATCACTGTGAGCACCGAGAACGTGGTCAAGCAGTTTCGAGCAGCGGGCTACCGGATCGGCGCGTTTGGCAGCATCCGAGGTCTTGACCTGGAAGTCGTCGATTCGGTTGCGAGGTTGAGCCGCATCCGGTGGGGCCACGCAGGGTCGGCCGCACTCAGCGGCTTCGCATCGGCAGCGGCCATCACAGGCGGTGGCGTGCTCGTCGCCGAGGGAACGGTGCACAACGAAGGCGCCAAGAAGGCCCCGGGATTCGGGGTTGTGGCAACCGCATACGCCGCAGACATCGCGTCGGTCCTCGGACTCGCGGCGCGAACAGTCGCCTCGACCGCCCGCTACTACGGCTACGACCCCCATCGACCCGAAGAGCAGGTCTTCATGATGTCCGTGATCGGTCTCGGCATGGCGACTGGGACGCCTGCCAAGACCGCCGCCTACGCCGAACTCTCACAGTTGACGCAACTCCTGTTCCGTGATGCAACCTGGGCCAAGCTCAACGAGAAGGTCCTCACGAAGATCGCTCAGCAGTTCGCGAACAGGTTCAGTGTCAGTCTCACCAAGAAGAAGCTTGGCCAGTTCGTCCCGATTGCTGGGGTACTCGTCGGGGCAGGGCTCAACTTCGCGCTCATTGACAGCATTGCGGTCGCCGCCAACGATGCCTATCGAGAACGCTTCCTCATCGGGAAGTCGGGTGTAACGCTCTATGATGTCGCCGATGGCTCTGGTTCAGCCGCTTCGCTCAACGAGAGCGCCATCAGCGTCATCAATCTGCTTAAGGAAGAGGGCGCACTCCCGGCACTCGATCCGCGCACCGCATCGCCCGAGGAGCACGACGCCTGACCCTCTGAGATTCCGCAGGAGACCCGTTCGAGGCCGAGATCAGCCAGAACGGGCCGAGCTCCGTTCTCAGCGTTCCTTAGCTCACACTGTGTTTTCCCGAGATGCTGAACATTTGCAAACGAACCCCGGGGTTTCGAGCTTTACTGCGACTGTTGATGCTCTTGCCGCCCCGTACTATTGCAAAATGCAGGTCAGGGCCGCGGCCTGCCTTGAGGGACTAGCCGGCCGAGTGACCGAAGGACCACGCGTCGACGGAGGAGATGCGCACGCGCATGACCGGCATGACGCCGGGAACGCCCCGCTGCCACGCGTCGGTGAGGTGGATGAACGAGGACACCCGTTCCTCGTCGTCCAGGGCGTTCTCGTACTTCATGATGCCGATCTGGCGGAATATACTCGCCTGGGCGCCGGCCACTTCCTCGGACTTCTCGTCACCCGACAGTGCGTCGAGGGTGGCCGCCTGGATCCGCATGAACTCGCCCTCGGTGATCAGGTTGCCCTCCCAGGCGTTCCCGTTGATCACGAGGGTGATCGGGAAGTTCACGGGGGCTTGCTCAATGCCCTCCGCCATCCGGCGGAGCAAGTAGTCGAGGTCGGTGGCGCCTTCATTACCAGTAGTCACGGCTCGAGTGTATCGACGCCGGTCGGTTACACGGACAGGACGCCGAGGACGCACACCCGCCCGTCGGCGCTCCCTCCGGATGCCGTTCCCCACCCCGTCGGGAAAACCCCTGATTCCGCCGGCCGCCCCGGCCGGGGCGTTTACGGTGGTGGCAACCCGGCGACCACGGCCGGGCGCCACGCCGGGAAGGAGCCGGGATCATGGAGACCGACGGATTCGACTTCCGCAGTTCCTCCCCCCGGGCCCGGCCGCTCAAGGTGGTCGCCGCGGCACTCGATCCGGAACACGACCCCGACAGGCAGGGACAGGGCTACCCCGTCCTGCTCAAACTGTCGCGGGTCCTGGACCCGGAGGAGGCGCGTCTGATCCTCGAGCGCAATCCCTTCCTCCACGCCACCGCCGGTTCCCGGAAGCTCATCGCCATGGACACCTCGGTCGAGACCCTCCGCGAGCAGAAGGACCGGCTCCAGCTCCTCCTCGCGGAGGTCGAGGCCGACGCCCTCGCCGAGCAGGCCCGCCAGCGGATGGAGGAGCACCGGGCGGCCGAACTCCGGGTGGAGGAGCTGCGTCGGCGGAACGAGATCCTCGGGGAGATCGAGTGGTGACCGGGTTCGGGTGGTGAATGTGCAGCGGCATGGGAGAGTTCACCCATGAATTCCCCGCTCCGCTCCCGGTCCGTCTCCGGCGCCGCACGCTCCGCCGCGGACCACCCCGCACTCGAATGGCTGGCCCGCGCCGGATTCGTCATGAACGGGGTGCTCCACCTGCTCATCGGGTGGATCGCCGTTCGCATCGCGCTCGGGTCGGGAGGCGGTGAGGCCTCCAACTCGGGTGCCCTGGCGCAGATCGCGAGCGCCCCCGGCGGGCAGGTCATGCTGTGGGGTGGCGCGGTGGGCTTCGTCGCGCTGGGCCTGTGGCAGATCACCGAACTGCTACTCGGGTCCGAGGATGCCTCCGACCGGGTGAAGGCCGGGGCCAAGGCGGCCGTCTACGTGGCGCTGGGGCTCACCACCGCGCGGTTCGCCTCCGGCGGCGGCGGGTCGGATTCCCAGACCGCCTCCGACGCCACGTCCGGCCTGCTCGCCTCCGGGCCGGGGAAGGTGGCGTTGGTCATCGCGGGCCTGGTGATCCTCGGGGTGGGCGGGTACCACGTCTACAAGGGGGCCACGGCGGCGTTCGTCGAGGACCTCGAACGCACCGGCGGTGGTCAGGTCGGCCGGGCCATGATCATCGCGGGCCGGGTGGGTTACGTCGCCAAGGGCATCGCGCTGGCCATCCTGGGCGGTCTGGTGGTCGCCGCCGTCGTCACCACGGACCCGGAGAAGGCCGGCGGGCTGGACTCCGCGCTGCGCACGGTCGGCGAGCAACCGTTCGGGCAGGTCCTGTTGGTGCTGACCGGCGCGGGAATCGCCCTGTACGGTCTCTACTCGATCGGGCGGGCCCGCTACGGCCGGATGTGACCCGGCGAGCGTGACACGGCGGGGCGCACGCGTGTCTCAGCCGAGCTTGGGGAAGTTCTGGGGACAGTAGGTCCCGACCGCAGCGCCGAGGAAGAAGCCCTGGCCGTCGGGGTCGAGGCCGGCCCGCTCCCCCAGCCATCCGGAGACCTCGTCCATCTGCTGCCCGCCGTCGAACCGGCCGCAGGCCTCGGTGGCCGTCACGACGGGATCCACGCCCTCGGGCAGGGTGACGCCCCGCCGCTCGAGCAGTGCGACGAAGTCCCCACCCCCGGGAGCCGGCGGCGGGGGCTCGGCAGCCCCCGGGCCGGGTGCGTCCGCCGGTGCCTCCTCGGGCGGCGGCAGCGGTTCGGGCTCCCCCGGCATCGGCTCGGGAGCCGGCGACTGGGGCGAAGGAGGCGGAACCGGGCCGGTGGGCTTCTCCGGCCGCTCCTGGGCGAACGGCGACGAGGTGGCCACCGACGCAGTGGGTTCCGAGGACACCTCCGGGGCCTCGCCGTCCACCGTCGCCCCGCCGCACCCCGCGAGGACTGCCGCCACCACAGCGGTGGCGACGCCGGAGGCGGTCAGGCGCGTACGTGAACTCATGGTGCGCATGTTAGGTCACCCGGACCCGGGCGCGGGGAGAAGCACCGTCGCGAGCACTCCGAGGTGATCCGTCCTGGCCACCTCGACGGTGTCCGTCTCCCCCACGGCGACCGCACCGCGGGCCAGCACGTGGTCGATACCGATGAGCGGGGGGATCCGCCGACCCGCCGGCCAGGTGGGCACCCACCCGTCGCTCCCGCCCGAGACGGAGTCCGTGTAACCGAGACCCCGCAGGTCCCGGAACCGCACGTGATCCCAGGTGGCGTTGAAGTCCCCGCCCACCACGACCGGCCCGGGCCCGGGCAGGCTGCCGAGGTACCAGCGCAGTCGATCGGCCTCGTCCACGGCGGCGGGTGCGTCGAACACCGGAGCCACGGGGTGTGCGGCCACCACCGTCACCGGTCCGCCCGGACCCGCCATCTCGGTGCGCAGCAGTCCGAGGCTGAAGCCCTCGACCCTCTCCGGCGGCGAGAGGGGGAACCGCGACCACACCGCCACCCCCTGGGTCGTGGGAGCGGTCGCGGCCGCCTCGTGCGGCAGCAGCCCCGTCAGCCCCGCGGTGCGCAGCGCGTCCGCCGCCTCCGGCGTCGTCTCCACGGTCATGAGCAGGTCGACCCCGCCGGTGCGGACCGCCCGGACCACGTCGTGCGGGGCGGCTCGGCCGAACTCGAGGTTCTGCACCATCACCCGAACCGGCAGGCCCTCGTCGTCGTCGATCTGGCGTGGCGGGGCCACGAGGGGCCCGTACTGGACCACCCCGGCGCCGACGAGCGCGACGGCGATGATCCCGAGAAGCACCGACCGTGCGCGGACGGCCGCGATCAAGGCGACCAGGGAGAACGCCCACGCGGCGACCGCGAACGACGCGAGGACCGGCACCGCCGGGAGCTCCGAGCGTGAGTGGTGCAGCGTCACCCCGGCGCCGGCGACGAGCACGGCGAGGACGGCGATGGCCCGGGCGACCGGGCGCCGACGGGTCAACGCAGAAACTTGCGCAGGTCCCCCAGCGCGGCGATCACGCGGTCCAGGTCGTCACCGTTACGCACCATCGAGCGCACCGTCTCCGCGACCGACGCGACGGTCGGTGAGGATGCGGTCGCGGTGGGCCCGTCGACCGGCTGGCCCACCAGCGCGCCCGAGGCGGCGCGGGCCGCACCGGGGCGCCGGCGGTCCGGGCCGAGCTCCACCTCGAAGCGGTCGCCCTTGTCGTCGGACCCGAGGCAGCGGACACGCTCGTCGGCGGGGACCCCGGCGGCGCGCACGGCGTCGACGAACTCGTAGAGCTCGCCGTAGGTCACGCCGTCGAGGGTGAGGGTGAGGTTCATCGTCACAGCCATGCGCCCAGGTTATCGGCGCGCGGGTGGGCCGCGCATCAGGGACGACCCTGGTTCCGACCCTGGCCCACCCCCGCGCCGGGCCGGCGTCCCCCGTCAGTCCTCGCCCCAGAACACGTGGTCGACAGCCTTGCGCCCGAGACGGGTCACGCGGAGGTACTCGTTGAGGAACCCCGCACCGTCGGCCGAACCCGTGCAGATCATCGCCACCGCCGCAAGGATCGCACCCTGCCCCGGGAGCTGGTCGACCGCTTTGCCGCGTGCCAGCACCAGAGCGTTGCGGGCGTGCCCGGCCATCAACCACGAGTCGACCAGGGCATCGCGCTCGGACTCGGACAACAGTTCGGCGGAGGCCGCGGCGTCGAGCGCCTCGAGCGTGGACGTCGTGTGGAGGCCGGGTACCCGGGCGGCGTGCTGCATCGTCAACAGTTGGGCGCACCATTCCACATCCGCCAGGCCACCGCGCCCGAGCTTGGTGTGGGTGGCCGGGTCCGCGCCGCGGGGCAGTCGCTCCGAGTCGATCCTCGCCTTCATGCGGCGGATCTCCTGGACGATCTTCGGCGGCACACCCTGTTCCGGGTAGCGGAACTCGTCGATCATGTGGAGGAAGTCCAGCCCGAGGTCGCGGTCGCCGGCGGCGAACGCGGCGCGGAGCAGCGCCTGCAGCTCCCAGGTCTCGGCCCACTTGGCGTAGTAGGCGCGGTAGGAGGCCAGAGTGCGCACGAGGGGGCCGTTCCGCCCCTCGGGGCGCAGGTCGGCGTCCAGGTCCAGCGGGGGATCCGACGACGGCGAGGACAGCAACCTGCCCACCCGCTCGGCCACCTGCGTGGCCCACCGGACCGCCTCGTCCTCCGGGACGCCCTCGGCCGGGTCGCAGACGATCATCACGTCCGCGTCCGAACTGTAGGACAGCTCGTCCCCGCCGAGCCGCCCCATCCCGATGTAGGCGATGCGGGCCGGCGCCGCACCGCCCTCGGGCATCATGTCGCGGACCACCGCGGCCAGCGACGCCTCGAGCACCGCACGCCACACGGCCGACAGTCGCCTCCCCACGTCGGGGACCGAGATCATCTGTAGAACGTCCGCGGCACCGATCCGGGCCAGCTCGGCGCGGCGCAGCGACCGCGCCGCCGCGATGACCCGCTCGGGAGTCGGGTGCCGGGCGGCGGAGGCGGTGAGCGCGGAGGCGATGTCGGAGACCTTGGAGGCCACCAGCACCGGCCCCTGCGCGCCGTCGGTGAGATCGGGGATCACCTCGGGATTGCGCGTGAGCAGGCCGGCCACGAACGCCGAGGTCCCCAGGACCCGCACCAGACGGCGGGCGACGATGCTGTCATCGCGCAGTGTGCGCAGGAACCAGGTGACCTCCTCGTGCTCCTCGCACAGGCGCCGGTAGGCCAGCAGCCCCGCGTCGGGGTCCGCCGTGTCGGCGAGCCACTCCATGAACGTGGGCAGCAGCAGCGCCTGGATGCGGCCCCGGCGACTGTTCTGCCCCGCGAGCGCACGCAGGTGACCCAACGCGTTGCGGGGAGCCGCGAAGCCGAGGGCGGCCAGCTGACGCTCCATCGCCTCCGGGCTGAGGGAGAGCGCCTCGGCGTCGTAGGAGGCGATCGAGTCCAGCAGCGGGCGGTAGAAGAGCTTCGAGTGCAGGCGTCGCACCCGGCGGCGCAGCTCCCGCAGACTCTGCCGCAGCACCTGGGCGGCGTCGTTCGGCCCGTTCGGCCGGATGTGCGCCGCGCGGGCCAGCCAGCGGTAGGCCTCCTCGTCGTCGTCCTCCGGTAGCAGGTGGGTGCGCTTGTAGCGCTGCAGCTGGAGACGGTGCTCGAGCAGGCGGAGGAACTCGTAGGCGGCCATCAGTTCCGCGCCGTCCTCACGCGCGATGTACCCGCCGTCGCGCAGGGCTCCGAGCGCCTCGACGGTGCTGGTGACCCGCAGGTCCTCGTCCGTGCGGCCGTGGACCATCTGCAGCAGCTGCACGGCGAACTCGACGTCGCGCAGGCCACCGCGCCCGAGTTTGAGTTCCCGCTCGCGCAGGGCCTCGGGCACGTTCTCCTCGACCCGCCGTCGCATCGCCTGCACGTCGTGGACGAAGTCGTCCCGTTCGGCGGCGGTCCACACCATCGGGTGGACGGTGTCGTGGTACTCCACGGCCAGTGCCATGTCGCCGGTCATGGGGCGCGCCTTGAGCTGTGCCTGGAACTCCCACGTCTTGGCCCAACGCTTGTAGTAGGCCGTGTGTGAGTCGAGTGTGCGCACCAATTCGCCGGACTTGCCCTCCGGACGCAGTGCCGCGTCAACCTCGAAGAAGGCCATGGACCCGATGCGCATCATCTCCCCCGCCACCCGCCCGGTCCTGGCGTCGGCGGGCTCGGCCACGAAGATCACGTCGACGTCCGAGATGTAGTTGAGTTCCCGCGCACCGCCCTTGCCCATGGCGACCACGCCCAGCCTGCCCGGCATCGGCGAATCCGGATAGACGGTGGCCACCGCGACCGCGAGGGCGGCGGTCAGTGCGGCGTCGGCGAGGTCGGACAGCCGCCGACCCACCTCGATGAAGGGAAGTGCGGGTTCGTCGTCCTCGACGGCCACGGCCACGTCGTGGGCGGCGAGCAGGGCCACGTGATCGCGGTAGGTGGAGCGCAGCACGCTGACCGCGGCGCCGCCGGTGACCCCGGCGCGGTAGGTGCCGACGCTGCGCAGATCCTCCCGCTGGGACGGCTCGGGGGCGTCTGCCACGGCCTGCTCCGGGACCGCCTCGACCGCACTGAGCATGTCGGCCAGGATGTCCTCGAACGCGGGGAGGTCCGCCCGCAACAGCGTCCACCGGGTGGGCTCCGCGACGAGGTGGTCCCCCAGAGCGCTCGACGACCCGAGCAGCCCCAGCAGTCGCGCGCGCAGCCGCGAGTCGGACCGCAGGGCGCCGTCCAGCGCCGCGACGCCGGCGCCGGCGGAGCCGCTCTCATCGTGGGAACCGGCGGCGAGTGATTCGTGGAGCCGCACCAGGGCTCCCAGAGCGAGGTCGGGGTCCGGAGCCCGGGACAGCGACCACAGCACCGGGACCGCGTCGTCGTCGGTCCACCCCAGGTAGTCGAGCCAGTCCGCGGCTCGGTCGTCTAGCAGCCCGAGGCGGCCCGGGCTCGGTAGCCGTGGTCGCGAGGAATCCCTGCTCACGATCCCACCGCCGGTCACAAGTTGAGGTAGTGCCGCAGCTCGTACGGGGTCACGTCGTTGCGGTACTCGCGCCACTCACGCCGCTTGTTTCGCAGGAAGAACTCGAAGACGTGCTCGCCCAGCGCCTCGGCGACCAACTCGGACTCCTCCATCGCGTCCAGCGCCTGCTCGAGGCTGCCCGGGAGGTCGGTGTACCCCATCGCGCGCCGCTCGCGGCGGCTCATGGTCCACACGTCGTCCTCGGACTCCGGCGGGAGCTCGTAGCCCTCCTGCACACCCTTGATCCCTGCGGCGAACATCACCGCATAGGCCAGGTACGGGTTGCAGGCCGAATCGGGACTGCGCACCTCGATCCGCCGCGACGACGCCTTGTTGGGCGTGTACATGGGCACGCGGACGAGGGCCGAACGGTTGGCCCGTCCCCACGTGGCCGCGGTGGGGGCCTCGCCGCCGCCGATGAGACGCTTGTAGGAGTTGACCCACTGGTTGGTCACGGCGGAGAACTCGGGCGCGTGGGTGAGGATGCCCGCGACGAACGACTTCGCGGTGGTCGACAGCTGGTACTCGTCGTCCGGGTCGTGGAACGCGTTGGCGTCGCCCTCGAACAGGCTCATGTGGGTGTGCATCGCCGAGCCCGGGTGGTCGCGCAGGGGCTTGGGCATGAACGACGCCCACACCCCGTTGTTCATGGCCACCTCCTTGACCACGTAGCGGAACGTCATGATGTTGTCCGCCATGCTCAGGGCGTCGGCGTAGCGCAGGTCGATCTCCTGCTGCCCCGGCGCGTTCTCGTGGTGGGAGAACTCCACGGAGATGCCCATGGCCTCCAGTGCCTCGATCGCGTGGCGTCGGAAGTGGGGCGCCGAGTCGTGGACCGCCTGGTCGAAGTAGCCACCGTTGTCGGTGGGCACCGGTTCCGCGCCGTCGGTGTCCAGGTCCTTGAACAGGAAGAACTCGATCTCGGGGTGCACGTAGCACGAGAACCCGAGGTCGGCGGCCTTGTTGAGCTGGCGGCGCAGCACGTGCCGGGGGTCGGCCCAGCTGGGGCTGCCGTCCGGGTTGTAGATGTCGCAGAAGATTCGTGCGGAGTGCTGCTTGCCGTCGGCGTGGGCCCACGGGAGCACCTGGAAGGTCGACGGATCGGGCTTCGCGACGGTGTCCGCCTCCGAGACCCGGGAGAAGCCCTCGATGGCCGAGCCGTCGAAGCCGATCCCCTCCCCGAAGGCGCCCTCGAGCTCCGCCGGCGCCACGGCGACCGACTTGAGGGTGCCGAGGACGTCGGTGAACCAGAGCCGGACGAACCGGATATCGCGCTCTTCCAAGGTCCTGAGAACGTACTCCTGCTGGCGGTTCATGCCGTCCAACCTAGCGCCTGTCGCATTACGAGCGTGTGACACCCGCCGTGCCGACTCCCACCGCCCCTCTCCGGGCCGGTCGTGGCAGACTCGTCCGCGACAGCGCGCCGATTCCGCCGCGCACGTCACCGCCCCCTGTCCACCCGGGTACCGGCCACCGCCGCCGGCCTCGAGGTCACCGAAGGAAGGCCACATCTCCATGAGCGACTCCCCCGACACCCCGGTCTACGGCGCCGGCGGCGCACCGGCTCCGACACCGCAGGGCGACGGGCCGCAGGGCCTGACCCGGGTCACCCGTCTGCACCACCTCGCCGAGCTGAAGGCCGCCGGCGAGCCGTGGCCGATGCTCACCGCCTACGACTTCGTCTCCGCGCGGCTGTTCCAGGAGGCCGGGATCCCCGTGCTGCTCGTGGGCGACTCGGCGGCCAACGTGGTCTACGGCTATGACACGACGGTCCCGGTGACCGAGGACGAGATGATCCCGCTGGTGCGGGCGGTCACCCGCGGCGCCCCCAAGGCGCTCGTCGTGGCGGACCTGGTCTTCGGCAGCTATGAGGCCTCGCCGACGCAGGCCGTGGCCGCGGCCACCCGCATGATGAAGGAAGGCGGCGCCCAGGCCGTCAAGCTCGAGGGCGGGGTGCGGATGGTCCCGCAGATCAAGGCGATCGTGGACGCCGGGATCCCCGTGATGGCCCACATCGGGTTCACCCCGCAGTCCGTCAACGGGCTGGGCGGGTTCCGGGTCCAGGGCCGCGGCGACGCAGCGGATCAGCTGCGTGCCGACGCGCGCGCCGTCCAGGAGGCCGGGGCGTTCTCCGTGGTGATGGAGATGGTGCCCGCCGACCTCGCCCGCGAGGTGACCGCGGAGCTGCAGATCTCGACCGTGGGCATCGGAGCCGGCAACGGGTGCGACGCCCAGGTGCTGGTCTGGCAGGACATGGCCGGTCACAGCACCGGTCGCACCGCGAAGTTCGTCAAGCGGTACGCCGAGCTGGCGGACACGCTGCGCGACGCCGCCCGTGAGTACGGCACCGAGGTCCGCTCGCGGGCCTTCCCCGGCGCCGAGCACTCCTTCTGACCGTGATGGCACCGACGACCGACACCGGGCGCGGCGCCGCCCGCCGCGCCCCCTACCCCGCGATCGAACCGCACGACAGCGGGATGCTCGACGTGGGCGACGGCCAGCAGCTCCACTGGGAGTGCTCCGGCAACCCGGACGGCGCCCCCGTGGTGTTCGTCCACGGCGGACCCGGCGGTGGGACCACCCCCGCGCACCGGCGCATGTTCGACCCGGCCGCCTACCGGATCATCCTGTTCGACCAGCGGGGATGCGGACGGAGCACCCCGCACGTCGCCGAGGGCGCGGACCTGTCGGTCAACACGACCCGTCATCTGATCGACGACCTCGAGCGACTGCGGGAGCACCTCGGCGTCGAGACGTGGCTGGTCTTCGGCGGCTCGTGGGGGTCGACTCTGGCACTGGCCTACGCCCAGGACCATCCGGACAGGGTTCGTGGTCTGGTCCTGCGCGGCATCTTCCTGTGCCGTCCGAGCGAGATCGACTGGTTCTACCGCGGTGGCGCGGCGCACCTGTTCCCCGACGTGTGGGAGGGCTATCTCGCGCCGCTGCTCGCCGCGGACGGGGCGGACGCCGTCCACGGGCCGGGCTACGACCACGTCGCCGCCTACCACCGGCTCCTGCACTGCGGTGATCCGCAGATCGAGATCGAGGCGGCCCGGGCGTGGACCACGTGGGAGACGTCGACCTCGACGCTGCTCCCCCGGCCCGTCGACACCGGCGGGGACCACGACCGTTTCTCGCTGGCCTTCGCCCGGATCGAGAACCACTACTTCGCCAGCGACGCGTTCCTGCAGGGCCGGGCGATCCTGGACCGGATGGACCGCATCGCCCATCTCCCGGCCGTGATCGTCCACGGCCGGTACGACGTGGTGTGCCCGGTCGTGAGCGCGTGGGAACTGCACGCGGCGTGGCCGGGTTCCGAGCTGCACATCGTCCCCGACGCCGGGCACGCGATGGCCGAGCCCGGCACGACCCACCACCTGCTGGAGGCCACGGACCGCTTCCGGCCCTGACGAGCCCCTGACGCGCTCCCGGGTCAGACCACCCCGAAGCGGCGCGACACCGCGACGGTGCCCCTCTGGTAGCCTGCCGGGAACAGCCGGACCAGGGCGTCCAATAGGTGCGCGTCGACCCCTACCAGCACTCGCGCCTTGCGTCGCTCCACGCCGTCGAGGATCACCCGTGCGGCGGTCGACGCCTCCGTGCGCGCGAACTTGGTGTCGAAGATCGTGGCGAAGTTCGCGCTGTCGAGGCCCTCCGCCGCGCCGGCGCTGCGGGCGACGGCGGTCTTGATCCCGCCCGGGTGCACGCAGGTGACGTCGACGGGGTGCCCGGCCGCCAGCATCTCCATCCGCAGGGACTCGGTGAACTGCTGCACCGCCGCCTTGGCCGCGTTGTAGGCGTTCTGGGTGGGGACGGACAGGAACGCGAAGATGCTGGAGACGTTGACCAGGTGGCCGTCGCCGGAGGCGATGAGGTGCGGCAGGAACTCCTTGGTGCCGTGGACGACGCCCCAGTAGTCCACGTCCATCACCCGCGCGATGTCCTTGTAGGCGGACTGCTCGACCGCCCCGGTGAAGGCGATCCCCGCGTTGTTGACGACCAGGTGGACCGCGCCGAAGTGCTCGGCGACGGCCCCCGCGTACTCCGCGACCATGGCCTGCTCGGTGACGTCGAGGCGCTGCGAGTGCACGTCGGTGGCGCCGTCACCGCGCGCGAGCTCGACGGTGCGGGTCAGGCCGTCGACGTCGATGTCGCTCAGTGCCAGCCGCGCGCCGCGCCGCGCGGCCTCGCGCGCCAGTTCGCGCCCGATCCCCGAACCGGCGCCGGTGACGACGACGACCTTGCCGTCCATCCGCCAGCGGGGGCGGCGGGCCAGTGACCCGACGGTGCCGAACAGTCGGCGGACAGGGGCGCTCACGAGAGGGCCTCCTGCCCGGTACGCGTCACGTCCGTGGCGTCGGCCGCGGTCCGCCGATACGCGCTCAGGTCGAACTCCCGCGTCTGGTTGCGGAAGGAGAACGTGAAGTCCGGCCACACGGCCGGCGCGTTGCCCTTGGCGTCGAGGTACCAGCTGCGACAGCCGGTCACCCACACGGTCTCGCCGGTGCTGTCGCGCAACTCACGGTTGTACGCGTCCTGGACGGCCGAACGCACCTCGACGGTCTGCAGGTCGCGGTCGCGCATGGTGCGCAGCGCGTCCACGAGGTAGTTGAGCTGGGACTCGATCATGTAGATCATCGACGAGTGCCCGAGCCCGGTGGCGGGGCCCACCAGGACGAACAGGTTGGGGTAGCCGGCGACGGTGGTGCCCTTGTAGGCCTCCATGCCCTCGCTCTGCCACTTGTCCGCGAGCGTGCGTCCGTCCGTTCCGCGGACCCGCTCGAAGAACGGGGAGTCGGTGACGTGGAAGCCGGTGGCCACCACCAGGACGTCCGTGGGGTGCTCGACGCCGTCACCGGTGACGATCCCGGTCCCGGTGACACGGGTGATCGGCTCGGTGACCACGTCGACGTTGTCCCGGGACAGTGCCGGGTACCAGGAGTTGGACAGCAGGATGCGCTTGCACCCGATCTCGAAGTGCGGGGTGAGCCGCGCGCGCAGCGCCCGGTCGCGCACCTGCATCGCCAGGTGCGCCCGTCCGAGCGCCTTGATCGGCGCCAGCGCCGCGCGCGTGCGGGTCAGGCCCACCACCTGGAACTCGCGGCTGGCGTACTGCAGGGCCCGCACCGCGCGTTGCAACCCGGGCACCCGGCGGTACAGCGACCGCTCGACCCGGGGGTACTGCCGATCCATACGCGGCAGTACCCAGGGCGCGGTGCGCTGGTAGACGTCGAGGTGCGCCACGGTCGGGGCGATGGACGGCACCACCTGGATCGCCGAGGCGCCGGTGCCGATCACCGCGACGCGCCGATCGGCAAGCGTCACCGAGTGGTCCCACCGGGCGGTGTGGAAGACGGGCCCGGCGAAGTCTCCGATGCCGTCGATCTCGGGGAGCCTGGGCTCGCACAGTGCGCCGACGCCCAGCACCACCACGCGGGCGTCGTATACCCCCTCGCTGGTGCGCACCGTCCACCGGCCGCGGGACTCGGAGTAGTCGACGGAGGTGACGTCGACGCCGAAGCGGATCTTGTCGCGCACGCCGGCCTCGTGGGTCACCCGGCGGATGTAGTCGTAGATCTCGCCCTGCGGCGAGAAGGCCCGCGACCAGTCGGGGTTGAGGGCGAAGGAGTACGAGTAGAGGTGGGACGGGACGTCGCACGCCGCCCCGGGGTAGCTGTTGTCCCGCCACGTCCCGCCGACATCCGGGCCGCGCTCGAGGACCACGAGGTCGTCGAAGCCCTCCTGCGCGAGTCTGATGGCCGCGCCGAGCCCGGAGAACCCGGCCCCCACGACGAGGGTGTCGACGATTTCCGGCTGATCCACAGTCTCTCCCTACGACGAACGTGTGACCGTTGCCACCGACCTTACCCGTCGGTAAGTCCACCGGGGGCCGTGCTCCTTCACGCCGTTCATCCTTTACTGATACAACCGGTCCATGACGATCAACGAGACCGTCGAGGTCGAGAGCAAGTTCGAGGTCGACGAGCACACCCCGCTGCCCACCGTCGACGCCCTCGCGCCTCTCGTCGCGGACGTCCCGGTGCAGCACCAGCTCTCCGCCACCTACTACGACACCGCGGACCTGTCGCTCACCCGCCACAAGGTGACCCTCCGGCGCCGGACCGGTGGGGACGACGAGGGCTGGCACCTCAAGCTGCCCGCCCGGGGTGGTCGCGTCGAGTTGCAGGCCCCGCTCGGTGACGGCGACCCGCGCGACGACGTCGTCCCACCGGAGTTCCTCTCCGCGGTCGCCGGGGTGGTCCGGCGCCGGCCGCTCGAGCCCGTCGCCCGCATCGACAACCGTCGGCAGGTCCTCACGTTGCGGGACCCCGACGGTGCCCCGGTGATCGAGTTCTGCGACGACCACGTCTCCACCGAGTCCTTCGTCGACGGCGGGTCCACGTCCGGGTGGCGGGAGTGGGAGACCGAACTGGTCGATCCGGGACGGCCCGACGCGCACGACCTCCTCGAGAGCGTCGCGACTGCATGCGCTGCCGCGGGCGCCACGGCCTCGTCGTCGTCGTCCAAACTCGCCCGCACGATCGGGCCCCTCCCCGAGGCCCACGAGCGCGGCGTCTCCCCCGTGCGGGACGCCCTGGCTCGTGACCTGCACCAACTCCTCGATCACGACCCGGGCGCCCGTCGCGTCACCATGGTGGGCGTCCACCAGATGCGCGTGGCGGTCCGGGGTCTGCGCAGCACCATCAGTTCCTACGCCGACGAGCTCGGGTCCGAGACCGCCGCCACCGACCTCGACCTGGCAGCGATCCTCGCCGAGCTCAAGGTGCTCGCCGCCGTACTGGGCAAGGTCCGTGACATCCAGGTGGTCGACCAACGGCTCGGGGCGCTGGCCGCCGGCTACCCCGAGGACGTGGTGACCCCGCGGACCCGGCACCTCCTGCGTACCGAACTGGACCTCGAGGAGGCCAGGGCGGGCGAACGACTCACCGCGGCGCTGCTCTCCGACCGGTACCTCGACCTCCTCGACCGGCTCCACGACCTGGTCCGCATCGCGGGCACCGACGCGGCCCCGGCGGAGGGCGGGACGCGGACGAAGGGCGGCGGGACGCGTCGCGACGCCGAGGACCTCCTCCTGCGCGGGGTCGATCGGCAGTTCAGGAAGTTCGCCAAGGCCCGCACCCGCACCGAGCGCGACCTGGACTCCCTCGACCTGACGCTGGCCCAGCGGGAGGAGCTCACCCACGTCGTGCGCAAGCGGGCCAAGGCGTTACGCTCCAACGTCAGCGCGGTGCCGGCCACGGACGACCTCGCCATCGCACCGTTGCGCACCGCCTGCGACCGGCTGCACTCGGTGCTCGGCGAGGTGCAGGACAGTGTCACCACCCGGCAGTGGATCAGACGCATCACGCGGCGTGCCGAATTCGCGGGCGAATCGACGTTCGGCCTCGGGGTGCTCTTCGAGCACGAGCGGGGGTTCTCCGAGCGCGCCCTCGAGGGGTTCGAGGGCGACGCCGCGGCGGTGACGGCCGCCTACCGCGAGCTGTCCGAATCACGCCGCGCGGCACGGCGATGCAGGAGGAAGGACGAGAAGGGCGGGAAGAAGGGCAACAAGAAGAAGGGCCGCGGGAAGTAGGCGCGCCCGGCGGGTCAGTCCTTCTCGTCCTCGGCGTCCCACGCCTCGTTGCGGGCCTTCGCCTTCGCCAGCGCCGCCTCCGCCTCCCCGCGCGTGGCGTACGGGCCCATCCGGTTGTCCCAGTTGGTCACCTTGCCCTGCAACGCCTGACCTGTGGTGATGTCGTAGTACCACTGTTCGTCCGACATGGTGGACCTCCTCGGTGCGACGGATGGCGTTCACTCCGGACCCTACTACCAGCGCCTCGGAGTATCAGTCTTCCGGCCTCGTCGGCTTGCGCGCCGGAAATGCACGATTCCGAGGGACGTGCGCTCCCGGAGTGGACCATAGGGAGCACGCAACCGGCGGGCGCACCACCAACCGGGGATGGGGCGAACGAGCCGGCCTGTAAGCCGGATCCTGTGCCCTCCGCGGGCGGAGGGCGACGACCATCCATCTGGACACACCGTTGCCGGGTGCCTCGAGCGGTCCACCCGCGGACTCGGGCGAGCAGCCCTCCCGTGCATCGCTGCACACCATCCGCGCAGTCGCACCGCGGGCGGTGCGACCTTCGACCTTGCTCCGGGCGGGGTTTACCTAGCCGCCCCGGTCACCCGGGGCGCTGGTGCGCTCTTACCGCACCGTTTCACCCTTACCGCGCCCGCAGGCGCGGCGGTCTGTTTTCTGTGGCACTGTCCCGCGGGTCACCCCGGGTTGCCGTTAGCAACCGCCCTGCTCTGTGGAGTCCGGACTTTCCTCGGACCCGGGCCTGGTCGCCCGAAGGCGCCGGTTCCCCTGTCCGCGGCCGTCCGGCCGACTCGTTCGCCCCAGGGAGTCTAGTCGCCCGCGCGGGGCGGTCGGGGTGCGGGCTCAGACGAGGTGGGAGGTGTCGTTGACCAGGTGCACCGAGGTGGGACCGTCGGGGTAGAAGCGCACGTCGGAGACGGAGGCGAGGTCCAGGTGCAATCGGAACAGCAGTTCGTCCCCGGCGCCCAGACCCGCCCGGATCGCCAGTTTGATGGGCGTGACGTGGCTGACCACGGCGACGACGCCGCCGGGGCGGTCGGTCACGATGCGCTGCAGTCCCCGCTCGACGCGCGCCCGCACCACGGCGAAGCTCTCGCCACCCGGTGGTGCCACGGCGGTGTCGGCGAGCCACCGCGAGTGGAGGGCGGGGTCCTGCTCGGCGGCCTCCCGGAAGGTCAGCCCCTCCCACCCGCCGAAGTCGGTCTCGATGAGGTCCTCGTCCACCACCAGGGGCACGCCTGCGGCATCGGCGGCCCGCTCGGCGGTCGCCAGGCAGCGTCGGAGCGGGGAGGAGACCACCGCGGTGAGATCCGGCAGTGCCGCGAGCCGGGCGGCGGTCCGCTCGGCCTGGGTGACGCCCAACTCGGTGAGGTCGGGGTCGCCCTGTCCGGAGTAGCGCCGGTCCACCGACAACGGGGTCTGTCCGTGGCGGGCCAGGACGATCCGGGTGGGGTGGCCGGTGGCCCCGGTCCAGCCGGGTCCGCTGCTCGAACCCGCTCCGGTGCCCGAACCCGGTCGGCTGCTCACGAGTTGTCGGTGCGGACCACGATCACGCCACACTCGGGGCAGTTAAGCACCTCGTCCTCGGGGGCGGAGCGGAACGCCGAGACGGTGCTCCGGTCGAGGTCCATCGCGCAGGCGGAGCAGCGGCCGCCGTTGAGGATCGCCGCGCCCCGGCCCGCCTCCTTCGCGCTACGGGTGTAGTGGTCGAGGAGTGCGGCGGGGATGGTCTCGGCCACGCGGGCCCGCTCGGCCATGGTCTCCGTCACCGCGTCCTCGAGCTCCGCGAGGGCGGTGTCGCGCAGCGTCACGGCCAGCCCGATGCGCGCGTCCAGGTCGGTGACGATCGCGCCGGAGTGGCGGACGTCGGCCTCCATGGCCTCGTGCCGCTCGCCGAGCTCGCCGAGCTCACCCTCGAGTGCCTCCTGCCGGCGGGCCAGCGAACGCAGTTCGTAGTCCAGTTCGGTGGACTGCCGCTCGGACAGGCCGCCCTTCGCGAGCAGGTCGGAGTCCGCAGCACGACGCCGACGCACGGCCTCCAGGTCGGACCGCAGCTTGGCCAGTGCGCGGTCGAGATCCTCCAGGTGGATCCGGGCCCGGGCGACGGACTCCGTGGCGGCCCGCCGCTCGGCCTCCAGCGCGTCGAGGGTCGCCTGCTCGGGTAGCTGCGACCGCCGGTGCTCGAGACTCGCCAGTCGCAGGTCGAGGTCGGCGATGTCGACGAGTCGACGCTGGTCGTGGGGATCGGCCTTCATGGGTGCCAAGACTACCGCTGCCCCCGCGCTCCCCCGGCGGCCACCGTCCAGGGGTCGGTCCGCTGCTCGCAGACCGTCGCCGTGAGATCCGCCCCCTCCTCGAGCAGGGCCGCGGCCTGTGCGCACCACGGGAACTCCAGCGCCCAGTGCGCGGCGTCGACGAGCATGGGCCCGCCCGAGCGAAGGTGCTCGTCCACGACGTGATGGCGCAGGTCCCCGGTGAGGTAGACGTCGGCGCCCGCGGCGCGGGCCGCGCCCAGCAGGGAATCGCCGGACCCGCCGCACAGCGCGACGCGCCGGATCTCGGCGTCGGGATCGCCCGCGGCGCGGACCCCCCACTCGGTGGTGGGCAGGCGCTCGGCCACGAGCTCGGTGAACCGCGCCAACGTCATCGGTGCGTCGAGTTCGCAGATCCGACCGAGCCCGGTGTCCTCGGGTCCGGGTCCGGGTCCGGCGTGGTTGACGAACACGTCCATCGCGGGCACCTCGTACGGGTGCCCGGCCAGGACGGCGCGCCGCACCGCGGACCGCAGTTCCGGCGGCGCGACGAATTCCACCCGGGTCTCGGAGACCTGCTCGGGCTCGCCGATGCTGCCGATGGTCGGGTCGGTGCCGTCGCCGGGGCGGAACCGGCCGGTGCCCCGGACGGAGAACGAGCACTCGGTGTAGCCGCTCATCCGCCCGGCGCCGGCGGCGAAGACCGCGTTCAGCAGGTCGTCGCGGTCGTCGTCGGGCACGGTCACCACCCACCGGTCGACGGTTCCGTCGCCGGTGGGGGCCAGGGGGCGGCCGGGGGTCAGACCGAGCGCGTCGGCGAGGGCGTCGTTGACTCCGGGTCGGGCGGAATCGGCGTTGGTGTGTGCGGAGTACAGCGCGCAGCCGCCCGCGATGAGCCGGTGGAGCAGTCGACCCTTGGGGGTGTCGGCGGCCACGGAGTGCACGCCCCGCATCAGCGGCGGGTGGTGGACCAGCAGCAGGTCGGCGCCCTCGGCGAGCGCGTGGTCGACCACGGCGTCGGTGGCGTCCACCGCCACCACGACCCGCTCCACCTCGGCCGCCGGGTCACCGGCGACCAGTCCCACGCGGTCCCACGATTCGGCCAACCGCGGCGGGTAGGCGTGCTCCAACAGGTCGATCACGTCGGCCAGGGTGGGCCTGCCGGTGGTCATGGTCGCTCCCCTTCCTGTTCACCCGCCGCGCCGCGATCAGTCCGTGCCGCGATCTGCCCGTTCCGCCATCTGTCCGTGCCAGGCTCCGACGAGTTCGTCCACCATCGTGCCCGGCCGCACGGCCAGTCGCAGGTAGGTGGCGTCGAGGCCGGGGAACGTGTCGCAGCGACGGGTGACGATCCCCCGGCGCACGAGCCCGGTCCGGAACGCGACCGGATCGATCCCGGCCGGGGTGCGGACCAGGACGAACGGCGCGGCCGGCGGCACCACCACCTCGATCCCCGCGGCGCCGAGTGCGCGGACCATCTCATCCCGCTCGGCCGCGACCTGCACCCGCGCGGCGTCGAGCTCCGGATCCGCCTCCGGACCGACGCATGCCCGGACGGCCTCCAGCTGGAGGGTGCCCAGGGGCCAGTGCGGCCGGCGCGCGGCCAGGTCGGCCAACACCGACGGGTCCCCGACGGCGTACCCCACTCGCAGGCCGGCCAGCGCCCACGTCTTGGTCAACGACCGCAGCACCACGAGGCCCGGCAGCTCGGCGCCGGCGAGGGTGTGGGCCGCCTCGTCCGGGAGGATGTCGCAGAACGCCTCGTCGACGACCGTCACCCGCCCCGGACGACACAGCGCCGCCACGGCGGACCGGGGGTGCACCACCGAGGTGGGGTTGGTGGGATTGCCGACGACGACGAGGTCCGCCTCCTCCGGGACGAGGCCGGGATCGAGGTCGAACGGAACCGGCAGGAGGACCCGCTCCACCGACACGCCGGCCCGTCGCAGCTCGAGCTCCGGTTCGGTGAAGGACGGGTGCACCACCGCCGCTCGCAGCAGGTTCCGGGCCGCGTGCGCGGCGAGCAGGTGGAACCCCTCCGAGGCGCCGCCCAGCAGCAGGACGCGGTCGCGTCCGACCCCGTGACGGGCGGCCACGGCGGCCACCGCGGCGTCGTCGTCGTCGACCCCCGGATATCCCCCCAGGTCGGCGAGGCGGGCCGCCAACCTGTCGCGGAGCCAGCCCGGCGGCCCGGACCCGCGCACGTTGACGGCGAAGTCCAGGGCGCCGGGGACCAGCTCGGCGTCACCGTGGTGTCGCAGCGCCGCCCACGACGCCTGGTCGGGGCCCTCTCCGGGTTGTTCACTCATTCCCGGAAGCGTAGGACGACCGCGCGCGCCGCGCGGCGCCGGACGGGCGGAGGGGCCCGCCCGGCGGACTCTGGGAGGATGGCGGCATGACCGACCGCCCGATCCTCCTGGTGGACCTCGACGGCACCATCACCGACTCCCTCGACGGCATCGCCAAGTCCCTCCACCACGCGCTCGGCGTGGTGGGCACGCGCTGGGACGACACCCGCGACATCCGTTCCATCGCCGGCCCGCCCATGGTCGACACGTTGACCTCGCTCGGCCTCGCCGGGTCCGACCTGGACCGGGCCGTGGCCGCCTACCGGGAGCGCTACGACGAGGTGGGGTGGTTGGAGAACGCCGTCTTCACCGGGATGGACGCGTTGCTCGACCGGCTCGCCGTGGACGGCTACCGGATGGCGGTCGCCACGAGCAAGGACGAGGTCGCCGCGCGCCGGATCCTCGGGCACTTCGACCTGGCCGCGCCCTTCGAGTTCATCGGCGGGGCCGACATCTCCGTCGGCCGGATGGCCAAGGCCGACGTGATCGCGCACTCCCTCGCTGCGATGGGGGTCGAGCCGACGCCCGTCGACGGGGGCGGGACCGGGCAGGTGCTGATGATCGGAGACCGCGAGCACGACATCGAGGGCGCCGCCCGCTACGGCGTCCCCACCGCGATCGTGCGGTGGGGTTACGGGCGCCCCGACGAGTGGGACCGCGCCCACTGGTCGGCCGTCGACACCGCCGCACTGGAGGAGATCATCCGTGGGTGGTGAGTCGCGGGTGCGCGTGGTGTTCGTCTGTACCGGCAACATCTGTCGCTCCCCCATGGCCGACGTCATGGCGCGTCGGGCGTTCGCAGACGCCGGGCTCGGCGACCGGGTGGTCGTCTCCAGCGTCGGCACCGGCGGCTGGCACGTCGGCGACGGCATGGACCCGCGCGCCGCGGCCGAGCTCGCGGCCCACGGCTACGACACCGGGCACGTGGCCGCGCAGCTGTCCGAGGAGGACCACGACGCCGACCTCGTGGTGGCCCTCGACGCCGGCCACCGCGATCACCTGCACCGCGCGGGCGTCGACCCCGACCGGATCCGGCTGCTGCGTTCGTACGAACCCGGCGCGGACGGTGCGGACGTGGCCGACCCGTACTACGGCGACGACAGCGGCTTCGCCCGCACCCGCCTGCAGATCTCGCGCGCCCTGCCCGGTCTGGTCGCCGAGGTGCGCGGCCTCACTGCTTAGCGGGCGCAGGGTAGCGGGCGCGGGGTAGCGGGCGCGGGGTAGCGGGCGCGGGGTGGCGGGCGCACCGGCGACGGGACCCGCCGGCGCGCGACGGATACCCTGGGACCATGCGGACTCTGCGGCGATTCCTGACCCCGGGATGGGTGATCGGCGTCCTCGCCGCGATCTTGTTCGCCTGGGCGTGCTTCGCGCTGCTGGCGCCGTGGCAGTTGGGCAAGAGCGACGATCTCGACGCCCGCAACGCGCGGCTCGCCGAGTCCGTCGAGGCCGCCCCGGCGCCGCTGGCGCAGGTGGTCGACGGGCCGCAGGCCTACGCCGAGCGGGAGTGGCGCCTGGTCACCCTCTCCGGCGAATGGCAGCCGGACTCCGAGGCGCTGTTGCGTCTCCGGTCCGTGGACGGGGATCTCGTCTACCAGGTGCTCACCGTGTTCGACCCCGTCGACGGCGCGGACCTGCTGGTCAACCGCGGATACGTCCTCGTCGGGGAGAACAACGCCGTCCCGGACTACCCCGCGGCTCCCACCGGCGAGGTGGAGATCACCGCGCGTCTTCGCGTCGCCGAACCCGGCGAGGCCGAGCCCGTGCCGATGGCCGGCCTGCCGGCGGTGCGGGTGGTCGACCCCGCGGCCATCGGAGACACCCTCGGACACGACCTCGTCCCGGAGGGGTACCTGCAGTTGACCGGGGACCAGCCCGGTTCGTTGACCCCCGCGCCGATCCCCGGCATTGAGAACGGCCCGTACCTGTCCTACGGTCTGCAGTGGCTGGCCTTCGGCGTGCTCGCCCCGGCCGCGCTCATCTACTTCGCCTGGGCCGAGATCCGGGCCCGGCGACGCGACGCCGAGGTCGCGGCCGCCGACGCCGAGGCGGACGCCGACCGGGGTTCGGATGACGACATCCCCCCGACCGCGGGGAGAAGCGACCAGGGTGGCGGGACGACGGGCGGCATCGCCCGTGGCGACAGCAGCGTCGACCGGGACGCCTCCGACGTCGACGAACTCTCGGCGCGCGAACGGGCGATGCGAGCCCGCTACGGCGACCGCGACGACGTCGAGAAGCGCCGGGCTCTCCGCCGCGCCGACCGCCTGCGGACGTGACCACACCCCGCCGTATCCACCGCGGCCCGGAGTGTTCGGTGGTGCGATCGGGAACGGCTCCGGAGATGTTATGCGAGAGGCCCCACCTCGTACGGGTACGGGGTGGGACCTCTTCCTCGGTGCGCGCGGAGGGAATCGAACCCCCGACCGCTGGTGTGTAAGACCAGAGCTCTAACCGCTGAGCTACGCGCGCGTACGCACCGGCGCCGAGAACGCGCCGGTGCGGTCAGATTATGCCATCCGGGAGATCGCCCCGCCCCGGGGCGGGGCGGGCATCCCGGGTGCCGGGATCACTTACGCGGCATGCTGTTCTTGCGCAGGGCGAGCCGGCTGCCGGCCCAGTCCCCGAGCGCGGCGGTGCGCGTCTGCAACATCCCCGCGGTCTGCGCGGACTCCGCGATCACCGCGGGCACGACATGCCCGTCGCGCCCCGTCTTGGGGGTGAGGACCCACACGGAACCGTCGTCCGCCAGGGGGGTCATGACGTCCATGAGTCGGTCGACGAGGTCACCGTCACCGTCCCTCCACCAGAGCAGCACCGCGTCGACCACCTCGTCGGTGTCCTCCTCCAGCAGCTCTGATCCGACGGCGTCCTCGACGGCCTCGCTGATCGACTCGTCACAGTCGGAATCCCATCCGACCTCCTGAACGAGCATGCCCTCCGTCAGTTCGAGCTGACCAGCTACCTGGTCCGCTCCGTCCTGCTGGTTCGCCGCGGCGACCACCGTGGTGTTCCTCCCTCTATTCCGTCGTGCTACTTCTCGGGTCCTTCGCTGACCAGGAACACTACCCGCGCATGCTCACCGGGGAAACGACTACCGCCCATTTACCGGTGCCCGGGCTCGGGTGACGGTGTCGCGCGTCACGCTTTGGGGCACAATCGGAACCGGTGGGCCTACGGTGGCCCGTCCCGAGCCCGACGCGATCCGCCCCACACCTGCGGACCGCGGCCCGGGCCCGACGAAGTACCACGACATGTGGAGGCCCCACCGGGCGTCCACGGTACGAATCACAGAAGTGAGGACGATACGCATGAGCGGAAACGAAGGCCCACGGGACGGGACCGCCCCCACCAACGTGCCGATTCTCCGGGAAGGGGTCGCCTCCTACCTGGCGGACTCCGACCCCGAGGAGACCCAGGAGTGGATGGACTCGCTCGACGGCCTGCTCGCCGAGGCCGGTCCCGAGCGTGCCCGTTACCTCATGCTCCGTCTGCTCGAGCGGGCCTCCAAGCAGCGTGTTCCGCTGCCCGCCCTCACGTCCACCGATTACGTCAACACCATCCCCACGAGCCTCGAGCCGGAGTTCCCCGGCGACGAGGCGGTGGAGCGGACCTACCGTCGGTGGATCCGCTGGAACGCCGCCATCATGGTCCACCGCGCCCAGCGGCCCGGAATCGGCGTCGGTGGCCACATCTCCACGTACGCCGGGGCGGCCCCGCTCTATGAGGTGGGGTACAACCATTTCTTCCGCGGCAAGGACCATCCCGGCGGCGGCGACCACATCTTCTTCCAGGGTCACGCCTCCCCCGGCATGTACGCCCGCGCGTACCTCGAGGGCCGACTGCGTGAGCAGGACCTCGACGGGTTCCGCCAGGAGAAGAGCCATCCGGGGCGTTCACTCCCCTCCTACCCCCACCCCCGCTCGCTGCCCGAGTTCTGGGAGTTCCCCACGGTCTCCATGGGCCTGGGGCCGATCAACGCGATCTACCAGGCGCGGTTCAACCGCTACCTCCACAACCGCGGCATCAAGGACACGTCGCAGCAGCACGTGTGGGCGTTCCTCGGTGACGGTGAGATGGACGAGGTCGAGTCGCGCGGCGCGCTCCAGATCGCCGCGAACGACGCCCTCGACAACCTCACCTTTGTCATCAACTGCAACCTCCAGCGTCTCGACGGGCCGGTCCGCGGGAACGGGCAGATCGTCCAGGAGCTGGAGTCGTACTTCAGCGGCGCTGGCTGGAACGTCATCAAGGTGGTCTGGGGTCGCGAATGGGACGCCCTGTTCGACAAGGACACCGAGGGCGCCCTGGTCTCGCTGATGAACTCGGTCTCCGACGGCGACTACCAGACCTTCCGCGCCAACGACGGTGCGTGGATCCGTGAGCACTTCTTCGGACGCGACCCCCGCACCGCGAAGCTCGTCGAGGACATGACGGACGAGGAGATCTGGGCGCTGCGCCGTGGCGGGCACGACTACCGCAAGATCCACGCCGCGTACAAGGCGTCGCTCGAGCACACCGGTCGGCCGACGGTCATCCTGGCCCACACCATCAAGGGCTTCGGGCTGGGCCAGAACTTCGAGGGACGCAACGCGACCCACCAGATGAAGAAGCTGACGCTGGACGATCTCAAGCAGTTCCGCGACAAGCAGGAGATCCCCATCACCGACGAGGAGCTGGAGGCCGACCCGACCCAGCCGCCCTACTACAACCCCGGACCCAACTCGCCGGAGATCCGGTACATGTTGGAGCGCCGGTCCGCTCTCGGCGGGCACGTCCCCGAGCGGCGCCAGTCGTTCACGCCGCTGGCCGTGCCGGACATCGATTCCCTCAAGTCCCTGCGCAAGGGGTCGGGCAAGCAGGCCGTGGCCACCACGATGGCGCTCGTGCGGACGGCCAAGGAGCTCATGCGCGACGAGTCACTGCGGGACCGCTTCGTGCCGATCATCCCCGACGAGGCCCGCACCTTCGGCATGGACTCGTGGTTCCCCACCCTGAAGATCTACAACCCGCACGGGCAGAACTACACCTCGGTGGACCACGACCTCATGCTGAGCTACAAGGAGGCCAAGGACGGCCAGATCTTGCACGAGGGCATCAGCGAGGCGGGCTCGGTCGCCGAGTTCACCGCCGCCGGGACCGCCTATGCGACCCACGGTCAGCCAATGATCCCGCTGTACATCTTCTACTCGATGTTCGGGTTCCAGCGCACCGGCGACGGCATCTGGGCCGCCGCCGACCAGCTCGCCCGGGGCTTCCTGCTGGGTGCGACCGCCGGCCGCACCACGCTCACCGGCGAGGGACTGCAGCACATGGACGGCCACTCCCCGCTCCTGGCCGCGACCAACCCGGGGATCATCTCCTACGACCCCGCGTGGGCGTACGAGGTCGCCCACATCATGCGTGCGGGCATCGAGCACATGTACGGCCCCGGGGCGGCCCACGAGACCGAGACCGACGGCATCGACCGCAACGTCTCGTACTACATCACCCTGTACAACGAGCCCGTCCCCCAGCCGGCCGAGCCCGAGGACCTGGACGCAGACGCGCTCCTGCGCGGCTTGTACCGATTCAGTGCGGCCGAGACCGGGACCCACAAGGCCGCCGTCCTCGCCTCCGGCGTGGCGATGTACGCGGCGGTCGAGGCCCAGAAGATGCTCTCCGAGAAGTGGGACGTGGCGGCCGACCTGTGGTCCGCCACCTCGTGGACCGAACTCGCCCGCGACGGCTTCGAGTGCGAGCGTCATGCGCTGCGCCATCCCGACCAGCAGCCGCGCACCCCGTTCGTCACCGCCGCCCTGGCCTCGGCCGAGGGGCCGAAGGTGGCGGTGAGCGATTTCCAGAAGGCGGTTCCGGACCAGATCCGCGCCTGGGTGCCCGGCGACTTCACCGTTCTCGGGTGCGACGGCTTCGGGTTCTCCGACACCCGGCCCGCCGCGCGCCGCTTCTTCAACACGGACGCGGAATCGATCGTCGTCGCCGTCCTGGCAGGTCTGGTTCGTGAGGGCGCGATCGAGAAGCGCACCCTCCTCGAGGCCGCCCGCCTGTACCGGATCGACGACGTCATGGCCGCGCCCGAGCCGACGACGGACCCCGGAGTGGCGTGACAGACCCGACCGGCCCCGGGACCGGGGAGAGGGATCCACAGCCCGTCCGGCGGCGTTCTTCGACGCCGCCGGACCAGCGACCCGTCTCCGATGCCCTGCTCAAGCGCATCACCCGGTACTCGGGGACCCTGTCCACCGAGGCGGTCCGCGCGCTCGAGCAGGAGCTGCCGTTCTTCGGCGAGCTGTCCGCTGACCAGCGGGCCGAGATCCAACTGATCATCCAGAGCGCGGTGCGCGACTTCGTGACCTGGATGCGCAACCCGGAGGCGCCGCACACGGACACCATCGCGGGATTCAAGCTGCTCCCCAAGGGGCTCGGCCAGGGTCTCACCCTGCAGCAGACGGTCCAGCTCGTCCGGTCGACGTGTGAGTACTTCGAATTGGTGATGCCCCGGATCACCCACAACGAGCGCCAACGGGGTCTCATGATCACCGCGGTGCTCAAGTTCGGTCGCGAACTCGGCTTCACCGCGGCGTCGGTCTATGCCGCCGCCGCGGAGAACCGGGGTGCCTGGGACACCCGGATGGAAGCCATGCTGGTCGACGCCGTGGTCCGCGGTGACCGCCATGCCGACCTCGCCTCGGGGGCCTCGGCCCTGAACTGGGACCCGACCACCGCCGCGACCGTGATCGTCGGCCGGCCCCGTGAGGAACTGGGACTGGCGTCGGTACCCGCCGCCCACCGGGCTGCGGTCGCCGCCAACCGGCACGCCCTGGCCGTGGTGCAGGGCGCCCGCCTCGTCGTCATCCTCTCCGGTGAACTCGAGTCCTCCTCCGCCGTGCCGGCCGGGGTCCTCGACTCCTTCTCTCCGGATGCACCGATCGTCGTCGGGCACACGGTGGGCTCCCTCGCCGAGGCCCCCGACAGCGCGGCCGAGGCGCTCTCCGGGTCGGCGGCCGTCTGCGGTTGGCCCGGTGCACCCCGGCCGGTGGCAGCGATCGACCTCCTTCCCGAGCGGGTCCTCGCCGGCGATCGTGGCGCGGCGGCGATGTTGGTCGATCGGATCGTCACTCCCCTGCGTGGCGCCGATTCCTCGGTCGAGGACACCCTGCGGGCCTATCTGGACTCCGGAGGGCACGTCGAGGCCTGTGCCCGCGAGTTGTTCGTCCATCCCAATACGGTGCGGTACCGCCTCAAGAGAGTGAGCCAAATCACCCAATTCGATCCGCTTAACGCAAGGGACGCTTTTGTCCTCAGAATTGCCCTCGTCCTCGGGAAGTTCGCCGATCGAAGTACTCAGGAGTCCTAATTAGTCACTTCTGTAACAGGGTGTAACGAAACCGCACAGAATGCAGATGGACGACCGGCCAGCTCGACATTTGTGGGAAGTGTACAAAATCCGGGCTGTGTTTCTGGCTTGGGGAACATCATCCGAAGTGGGTGCGGACGTGTTCTCTGATATTCGTGCTTTGCCTTACCTCCCCTGGACAAGGGTCTCAGAAAGCCGGGATGCTCGCCCCCTGGCTCGAGTTGCCCGGTGCCTCGGACCGCCTCGACGAGTGGTCCGCATCGAGCGGACTCGACCTCGAGCGTCTCGGCACCACCGCGACCCTGCAGGAGATCACCGACACCGCGGTGACCCAGCCACTCGTCGTGGCCTCCGCACTGCTCGGTGCCGCAGAGCTGCGCCGTCGTGGCCAGGTCCCCTCCGACACGATGGTCGCCGGTCACTCGATCGGCGAGATCGCGGCGCTGGCGATCGCCGGGATCGTGTCGGAAGCCGACGCCCTGCGCCTGGCGTCCGTCCGTGGTGCGGCGATGTCCCGGGCGTGCGCCGAACGTCCCACCGGGATGATCGCGGTCCTGGGCGGCGTCGAGGCCGACGTCCTGTTGTCCCTGGACACGGCCGGTCTGCAGCCCGCCAACCGCAACGGTGCGGGCCAGATCGTGGCCGCCGGCCCGCTCGAGGCCTGCGACGCGCTGGAGCAGAACCCGCCGAGCCGGGCCCGCCTGCGCCGACTGGAGGTCGCGGGGGCGTTCCACACCCACCACATGGCCTCCGCCGTCGCCGAGTTCCGCGAGCTCGCGGACACGATCGAGGTCAACGACCCCGAACTGACCCTGATCTCCAACGCCGACGGCATGGTGGTCACCTCCGGTCGCGATGCCCTCGACCGGGTCGTCTCCCAGATCACCCACCCCGTCCGGTGGGACCTGTGCACGCAGACCATGCTCAAGCTGGGTGTCGACACGTTCGTCGAACTCCCGCCCTCCGGCTCGCTCGTGGGACTGGCCAAGCGCATGATGCGCGATGTGCCCCGCTACGGCGTGACCACCGTTGAGGACCTCGAGTTCGCACTCGAGTCGGTTCCCGCACTCAGCGGCGCCTGACCGCTCCATCCACCCCCGATCGGCGGCCCCGGCCGTCGATCGCGATCAGACCACCCGTCGCGCCCGCCGGGCACGACACCACCCATCAGAAAGGGACACCACATGGCACGCACCGAGGCCGAGATCATCGCAGGACTGGCGGAGATCGTCGAGGAGGTCACCGGAATCGAACCCTCCGAGGTGACCCCGGAGAAGTCCTTCGTAGACGATCTCGACATCGATTCGCTCTCCATGGTGGAGATCGCCGTGCAGACCGAGGACCGCTACGGGGTGGAGATCCCCGACGAGGACCTCGCAAAGTTGCGTACTGTTCAGGATGCGGTCGACTACATCCAGAAGATCGACCAGAGCTGACATCCGGCCCCGTGTGCCGGGGCGGGGACGCAGTCAGGGCCGAAGGTGCGGTCGGTGCACCACGTCGAGCCCGCGTCCCCTCCCCCACACAGGGCCCAGCAATGACCGCCCCGCTGACCGCGGGGCACCGGGCGAGAGGTCCGGATCGGGACGGGGGTCCTGATCCGAACGCCGATCGCCCACCAGCCAGTCCGGGGGTCCATCGCAGGCGCGCTCTCCGTCACGGGGACACGCGCCGAGGAAAGGACTGCACTTATGACCATCACCAGCGCTGTTGACCAGAACATCCAGATCGATCCTCGCGATCCCGTCGTCCGGCTCGAGAATCTCTTCGACCCGGCCTCACTCGAGTTCATCACCGAACCCGACGCCTCCGGTGCTCTGGCCGCACGCGGCCTGATCGACGGCGAACCCACCATCGCGTACGCGACGGACGCCACTGTCATGGGTGGCGCCATGGGCCTGGACGGGTGCCGGCACATCGTGCGCGCCATCGACGTGGCGATCGACGAGCATTTGCCCGTCGTCGGCGTCTGGCATTCGGGTGGGGCGCGACTCGCGGAGGGCGTCGAGGCGCTCCACGCGGTCGGCCTCGTTTTCGAGGCCATGGTCCGCGCATCGGGCCACGTGCCCCAGATCTCAGTCGTGCTCGGGCCCGCCGCCGGCGGCGCCGCCTACGGTCCCGCCCTGACCGACGTCGTCATCATGGCGCCGGCCGGCAAGATCTTCGTCACCGGACCCGACGTGGTCCGCTCGGTGACCGGCGAGCAGGTCGACATGGAAGGCCTGGGCGGCCAGGACGTGCACCACCGCAAGTCGGGCGTCTGCCACATCGCCGCGACCGATGAGCGTGACGCCCTTCACCGGGCGCGCCGGCTCGTGACGCTGCTGTCCGCGCAGGGCGAGTTCGACACGCGTGTGCTCGAGGGCGACCACACCGATCTCGCGGGCCTGCTCCCCGAGTCCCCCAAGCGCGCGTATGACGTCCGCCCCCTCGTACACGGGTTGCTCGACTCCTCGGAGCTCGATGGCAGCACCACGTTCGAGGAGCTGCAGGCGAAGTGGGCGCCCAGCATCGTCGTGGGCTTCGGTCGTATGGCCGGCCGCACCGTCGGCGTGATCGCCAACAACCCGCTGCGGCTGGGCGGCTGCCTCAACTCGGAGTCCGCGGAGAAGGCGTCGCGCTTCGTCCGGCTCTGTAACGCCTTCGGCGTGCCGCTGCTCGTGATCGTGGACGTGCCCGGGTACCTGCCCGGCGTCTCGCAGGAGTGGGACGGCGTGGTGCGTCGCGGTGCGAAGCTGCTCCACGCGTTCGCCGAGGCCTCGGTCGCCCGCGTCACCCTGGTGACGCGCAAGATCTACGGCGGCGCCTACATCGCGATGAACTCACGAGCGCTCGGCGCCTCGGCCGTGTTCGCCTGGCCCGACGCCGAGGTCGCCGTCATGGGGGCCAAGGCCGCCGTCGGCATCCTGCACAAGCGCACCCTCGCGGCGGCACCGGAGGACGAGCGGGAGGCGCTGCACGAGCGTCTGGCCGAGGAGCACGCGGCCATCGCCGGCGGCGTGGGCCGGGCGGTCTCCATCGGGGTCGTCGACGAGGTCATCGAGCCGACCGACACCCGACGCCGCCTCGCGGAGGCCCTGGACGCCGCCGCGCACACCCGCGGCCGGCACAAGAACATCCCGCTGTGACCTGATCCCCCGGCCGGAACACCCCGGCAGGATCTGCGAACGACGACTGCGCCCTCTCCCCGATCGTCTGGGAGGGGGCGCAGTCGTGTGTCGGGCGCAGTCGTGTGTCGGGCGCAGTCGTGTGTCGGGCGAACGGGAAGCGCCCGCCCCGAGAGGGTGCGGGCGCTTCCTGCGCGAGTGCGGGAGTGCGGTGGGTCAGCCGACCCGGGAGAGCCAGGTGACCTCGGCTGCGGCCGGGTGGCCGCGCAGCGGCTCGAGGGCGCGGTCCCAGGCGGTGCCGAGCTCGTCCTCCACCGCGGAGTGGAAGGCGGCGGGGCCGGCCTTCATGAGATGACGCAGGCGGTTCTCGCTGATCACCACGTCACCGCTGGCGCCCGTCTGTCCCCGCCACATCCCGAGTTCGGGTGTGTGCGAGAAGCGTTCGCCGTCGACGAGGTCGCTCGGGTCCTCGGTGACCTCGAACGAGAGCATCGCCCATTTTGCCAACGAGTCGGCCAGGCGCGCGCCGGTGCCGACCGGGCCGATCCAGTCGACGATCGCCTTGCGAGCGCCCGGCTGGGCCGGCTGGTCTTCCCAGCGCATGGCTGAGTTGGCGTCGAGCGTGGCTGCGAGAGCCCACTCGACGTGAGGGCATAACGCGGTAGGCGCGGCATGGATGAACACCACGCCGGTCGTCGTATCCGCGAGATAGTTATGGTCAGACATCACTTCACTCCCGACTCACTGAGGGACGTCTTCCCCAACGACCTCACGAAATCGTGTGAATGATGTTGCTTATGTTGCTTGCAGTTACCACTGTGCCTGAAGTGGTCGAATTACACCAGCGACACTTCTCGACTCTCAGCAAAGTTACAGCACGGTGATTCCGGCGCCCGGCACGACTGCGGGCGTGTCGCGGGTGGCGGACTCACCCGCCCAACGCATCGTCCTCGCGCGAGCGCCGGGTGGCCGCGTCGACGACCCTGTCGGACAGCTCCGGCCACAGCGGCTTGGCCCAGTCGCCGAAGTCGCGGTCGGTGAGCACCACCAGCGCCGTGGAGATCTCGGGCTCGACCCACAGCAGCGTCCCGGACTGTCCGAAGTGACCGAAGGTCGCGGGCGAGTTGTGCTGGCCGGTCCAGTGGGGGTGCTTGGCGTCGCGGAGTTCGAAGCCCAGGCCCCAGGGGCACGGCTTCTGCATGCCGTACCCGGGCACGATCCCGTCGAGGCCGCGGAACTGCTCGGTGACGGCCTCTTCCAGGGTCTCGGGGGCGAGCAGGCCCGGGGCCACGAGTTCCCGGGCGAACGCGATGAGGTCGGCGAGGCTGGCGGACGCGCCGTGGCCGGCGGATCCCTCGAGCGTGGTGGACTCCATGCCCAGCGGCTGGCACACCCCCTCGTGGAGGTAGTCGCCGAACGCGATCCCGGTGGCGTCGGCGATGTGGTCGGCCAGCACCTCGAACCCGGCCGAGGAGTAGATCCGCCGTTCCCCCGGCTCGGCGCGGACCTTGTCGCGGTCGGCGAAGTCCAGCCCCGAGGCGTGGGCGAGCAGGTGACGCACCGTGGACCCCTCGGGCCCGGCGGGCTCGTCGAGGGTGATGGCCTCCTCCTCGATGGCCAGGAGCGCGGCCATCGCGACGAGGGGCTTGGTCACCGAGGCCAGGCGGTACACGCGGGTGTCGTCGCCGTGGACCGCGAGGGCGCCGTCGGGGCCGACGACCGCGGCCGAGACGTTGTCCACCGGCCAGTCCGCGACCACCGACAGTGCGGTGGAGAGCCTGTCTCGATCGAACTCGTCCGACATCGGTTCCTCCCTGGATCGCCTGCGGCCGGCGGAGCCGGCGGCCGTGTCGGCCTCGCCGATGTGGCGTAGCGGCCGTGGGGGCCAGTCTGTCAGGTCGGGTCGGCCACCGCGGTCAGGTCCGCGGCACGTCGCGGCGCCGGAATCCGACCACCCCCACGGCGACGAGGACGGCCGCGATGGCGAGGAGCACGGTCACGCCGACCGTGTCCACGGGACCGACGGGGGCGGTGCCCACCGCGCCGAACGGGGACAGGCGCATCTGGTCCTCGCTGAGCCGGAGCGTGGGTCCCATGAGGGTGACGACGACGGCGAGGACGAACGGCACCCAGGCGAGGACCTGCAGCCGCGGGGCCGCACCGAACAGTCCGATGGAGACCGCGACGAACACCAGCGCGGCGGGGATGTACCACGCCCCGGCCCCGATGATGCGCACCGCGAGGCCCGCGTCGTCCAGCACGGCGGCCGCGGTGATCCCGAAGGCGGCCGCGCCGGCGAGGACCACCACGACGGTGCCGGCGGCCACGACGGCCGCGTGCGCGGCGAGCCATGACCACCGCGAGCGCCCCGTGGACAGCTCCACCTCGAGCCGGCCGGCGGCCTCCTCGGCGCGCAACCCGGTGAGGGTCTGCAACGCGAAGCCGGCTCCGAGGAATCCGGCGAAGGCGACGAGCATCTGCACGATCGAGTCGACCAGGGTGCCCGCATCGGCGAGGAACATCGCCAGGTCGGGGTTGGAGAGCATCGTCTCGACCACCACGTTCATCAGCGCGCCGTACACGGCCATCAGCGCCACCACGCCGATCGTCCAGCCGGCGAATGCGCCGAGGTGCTGGTGGACGGCGGACCCGGTCCGGGACGCGCGCCATCTCGACGCGGTGGCGGGGCCGGTCCGGGCCGGGACCAACCCCTGGCCCACGTCCCGGCGGCCGGCGAGCCACAGGGAGACGGCCGCGAGTCCGGCCGCGGCGGCGACGGCCACGATCAGAGGCACCACGGACGCATCGCCGAACGGCCGGGTGAGGCCGTGCCACCCCAACGGGGAGGTCCAGCTCAGCCAGTTGCGGTTGACGTCACCGATCCCGCGGGTGATGAGGGTCAGTCCGGCCGCGGCCATCGACACCGCCCACACGGTGCGGGTGTGCGCGAGTACCTGGGCGACCACGGCGGTGCCCGCGGCGTAGACCCAGCCGGCGGCGACGATCGAGCCCACGTACAGCGCCGCGCCGCCGGGATCGATCTCGAGGGTGAGGGTCGCCGTCCACAGCGCCAGTCCCAGGACGGTGAAGACCCCGACGACGACGACAAGTGCGGCCGCTGTCGGGGCGAGCCGACCGACCCGGCCCGACAACAGCAGTTCGGACCGTCCGGACTCCTCCTCCCTGCGGGTGGAGCGCGCGGTCAGGGCGATCGCCATGACGGGGATGCCGAAGGCGACCATGAACGAGTACTCGTTCATCATCACGCCGCCGAGGGTGTCGAGTCCGGCCACCCGGCCCGTGAGCATGATCATCGACTCGCCGACCGAGGTGCCGTACGCGGCGAGGTCCTGCGGGGTGTCGTAGAGGGCTGCGATCGAGAGCCCCGTGATGAGGTACAGCGCGGCGAGGCCGAGGACCCAGGCGGCCGCGACCCGCCACCCCGTGCGCAGGGCGATGCGGGTTAGTAGTCCGGTGCCGGCGAACGGCGAGGTCATCCCCGGTCCCCTGCTCCGGAGTAGGCGCTGAGGAACAGGTCGTCCAGGCTGGGCGGGGTCGCGGTGAGCGTGTGGATGCCGGCCGCGTGCAGGACGCCGGTGACCTCCCCCAGCTGCGGGGCAGGCACGTGGCAGCGGACCTCGAACCGACCGTCGGCGGCCTCCTCGATCCGCAGGCCGTCGACCCCCGTCACGCGTCCGAGTGAACCCGGATCGGCGTCGGTGACGGCATGGACCTCGGTCGTGGTGTGGCGCCGCAGGTCGGCCAGCGTCCCCGAGGTGACGGTGCGTCCGTCGCGGATGATGCTCACCCGGTCGGCGAGCGCCTCGACCTCGCCCATGATGTGGCTGGACAGCAGCACGGTGGCGCCACCGTCGACGGCCTCGCGGACGCACTCCTGGAACGTCTGCTCCATGAGCGGGTCGAGGCCGGAGGTGGGCTCGTCCAGGACGAGCAGCTCCGCGTCGGACGCCAGCGCGGCGATCAGTGACACTTTCTGTCGATTGCCCTTGGAGTAGTCGCGCGTGCGCTTGGTGGGGTCCAGGCGGAAGCGGTCGATCAGTCCGTCGCGCCTGTCGGGGTCGAGTCCTCCGAGCGCCCGGCCCAGCAGGTCGATGCACTGGCCGCCCGTCAGCCGCGGCCACAGGGTCACCTCACCGGGGACGTAGGCCAGCCGGGCGTGCAGCTGGACCGCGTCTCGCCACGGGTCGCCGCCGAACACCGTCACCCGGCCGGAGTCGGCGCGCATGAGCCCGAGCAGGATCCGGATCGTGGTGGATTTTCCCGACCCGTTGGGGCCGAGGAACCCGTGGACCTCCCCCCGGCGCACGTCCAGGTCGAGCTCGTCCAGGGCCCGGGCCCGGCCGAAGGTCTTGACCAGGCTCTCGACCCGCACCACGCTCTCGTCTTCTGAACGCATGACCAGCTCCTTCGTCCGATTACCCTGATCATCCCAGGGATCCGCGTCACAATGTGGGCATGCGCTCTCCCATGTCCGGCCACCGTGCCTTCTCCCCGTCGATCGCGGATCGCGTCACCAAATCGGTCATGACCGCTGCGGGGTTCCTGCCCGGCCGGCTGCTCCGAGTAGTGGGTGGGACCCCGAGGCGGCTGGACGGCCAGGTTCTCGACCCGCACTTCCAGGCCGGGCTCCGGGTCATCTCGATGACGTCCGAGGGTGAATACGAGGACCTCACCGTCGACAGGGCACGTTCGGCTGTCGAGCGGTCGGCGTTCACGGTCTCGGGCAAGAAGATCGACCTCGCCGTCGTCTCCGACATCGTCCTCCCGCTCGGCGGCACCGGTCCGGACCGGGCCGACCTGCCCGCTCGCCTCTACTCGCCGGTCGAGGGGGACGAGCCGCTGCCGGTGCTGGTGTACTTCCACGGCGGCGGCTGGGTGCTCGGCAGCGTCGACTCGCACGACGCGACCTGCCGCTACATCGCACGGGCGGGCCGACTCAAGGTGATCAGCGTCGACTACCGGCTGGCACCGGAGTTCCGGTTCCCCACCGCCTCCGAGGACGCCCTCGCCGCGTTCCGGTACGTCCGCGACCACGCCGACGAATTCGGCGTGGACCCGACGCGCATCGCGGTGGGCGGTGACAGCGCCGGCGGCAACCTGGCGGCGGTGGTGTGCCAGCAGACGCGCGACGCCGGGGAGAAGATGCCGGACTTCCAACTGCTGTTCGTCCCCGCCACCAACATGTCCGCGCGGACCCGCTCGTACGAGCTGTTCGGCGACGGCTTCTTCCTCACCCGGGCCAACATGGACTGGTACGAGGAGACCTACATCCGGTCCGACGAGGACCGGTTCGACCCCCGCGCCTCCCCCCTGCTGGCGGAGGACTTCTCGGGACTGCCGCCCGCCCACGTGGCCACGGGCGGGTTCGACCCGCTGCGCGACGAGGGCGAGGCGTACGCCCGGAAGATGGCCGACGCCGGTGTCCCGGTCTCGCTGCGCCGCCACGATTCGCTGGTCCACCCGTTCGTCAACGCCGTCGGGGCCACCCCGCTCGCGCGCTCGGCACTGTCCGAGGCGGTGGGCGCGATGCGGATGGGGCTGGCGTACTGACCCTGGAGCGCGTGTTACCTTGTGATCGCCAGCGAGACCGATCGGTCGCGGGAATCCGGTGTGACTCCGGAACTGACGCGCAGCGGTGAGGGTGATGGCGGGGCACGATGCCACTGGGCCGCACGGTCTGGGAAGGCGCTCCGTCCAGGTGATCCCGAGTCCGAATACCGGCTGGCCCTCGCGGTGACAACCGCCAGGTCATCATCGGGCTTCGCGTTCCAGGCCCGCGACCTCGGAGCACACCCATGCGTTCTTCCGCCTTGTTCACCCTCGCCGGCGTCACCCTTCTCACCCTGGCCTCCTGCACCGCCCACGACCCGGCCGCGATCGCCGGCCCGCGCACCGATCCGATCGAGAACTGCGGGGAGCAGGTGCAGGTCGAGGCCCCGCCCGAGCGGGTCGTCTCACTCAACCAGGGCTCCACCGAGATCCTGTACGCCCTCGGCCTCGGCGACCGGATGGTCGGCACCGCCACCTGGACCGACCCGGTCCTGCCCGAGTTCGCCGAGGTGAACAGGTCAGTCCCCCGCCTGGCCGACAACGCGCCGTCGATGGAGGCCGTCCTCGACGTGGAGCCGGACTTCGTCACCGCCTCCTTCGGCAGCACCCTCGGGGAGGGCGGGGTCGCCGCCCGCGAGCAGTTCCACGAACTCGGCGTGGGCACGTACCTCTCCCCCACCGACTGTGTGGGCAAGGTCGCCGACTCCGGGGACGGCGTCCGGGAGACCCCGCTGACCCCGGACCTGCTCTACCGCGAGATCACCGAGCTCGCCCGGATCTTCGACGTGGAGCAGGCCGGTGACGAGCTGGTGGCGGACCTGCAGCGCCGGCTCGACGAGGCCGCCGAGAGCGTCGATGCCCGCGGGATCTCCGCGATGTACTGGTTCGCCAACTCCGAGTCCCCGTACCTGGCCGGCTGCTGCGGTGCCCCCGGCCTCATCTCGACCACCCTGGGCCTGGAGAACGCCTTCGACGACACCACCCAGGAGTGGCCGCAGATCAGCTGGGAGGTCGTGGCCGAGCGCGACCCGGACGTGATCGTCGTGGGCGACCTGACCCGCAAGAGCCAGACCGCCGAGACCGCGGAGGCCAAGATCGCCTACCTCGAGTCCAACCCCGTCACCCGGGAGATGGCCGCGGTCCGCGAGAAGCGATTCATCGACATCACCGGCGCCGAGATGAACCCGTCGCTGCGCACGATCTACGGGGTGGAGACCGTCGCGGCGGGGCTCACCGAGCTTGGACTCACCACGCCGGGTCTCGCCGAGCCGGACCCGGCGAACTGACCCGATGACCCTCGCACCCGAGAGGACCCCCGCCACGGTGGGCCCGGCGTCACCGCACCGGCGGCCGCCACTGCGGCGACCGTCCGCACTGGTCACCCTGTGGCTCGGCGGCCTGGGGCTGCTGGCGGTGTCGGCAGCGCTCGTCATCACCATCGGCCCGTCCGGACTCACCGCCGCCGACGTCGTCCAGTCCGCGCTGGCCCGCCTCACCGGAGCCGACTCCGGGCTCACGCGGATCCAGGAGGGGATCATCTGGAACCTGCGGCTGCCGCGCACCCTCATGGCCGCGCTGGCCGGGGCGGGGCTCGCACTGTGCGGCGTCATCCTGCAGTCGCTGCTTCGCAACCCGCTGGCAGACCCGTACATCCTCGGCATCTCCTCCGGGGCCTCGACCGGGGCGGTCCTCGTGGTGGTGCTCGGGGTCGGGGCGGGCGCGGTCGGGCTCACCACGGGGGCGTTCGTCGGGGCGCTCGCCGCGTTCGGCTTCGTCCTGGTCCTGGCCTTCGCGTCCGGCGGGACGCCCGACCGGGTGGTGCTGGCGGGGGTCGCGGCCACCCAGTTGTTCTCCGCGGTGACCTCGTTCGTCGTCTACATCGCCGCCGACGCCGAGCAGACCCGCGGCGTGCTGTTCTGGCTGCTCGGCTCGCTGGCCTCCGTCCGCTGGTCGGACGTGGCGGTGTGCGGCGTCGTGGTCCTGCTCGGGCTGGTGGCGTGCCTGCTGCACACCTCCAGCCTCGACGCGTTCACCTTCGGCCAGGACGCCGCGGCCGCCCTCGGCGTCAACGTGGCGCGCACCCGGCTGGTGCTCATGGTGGTGACGGCGCTCGTCACGGCCGTCATCGTGAGCACCTGCGGGGCGATCGGCTTCGTGGGCCTAGTGCTGCCACACGCCGCCCGTGCCCTGGTCGGCGGCCGGCACCGGGTCCTCGTCCCGACCGCGGCGCTGATGGGGGCCGTGTTCGTGGTGTGGATCGACGCGGTCTCCCGCACCGTGATCGCGCCCCAGGAGTTGCCGATCGGGGTGGCGACCGCGCTCATCGGCGTCCCGGCCTTCGTCGGGCTCCTCCTGCGACGGGGACGGGGCCGATGACCCCGGCCACAGGCGCCCCGTCGACGCTCGAGGCGCGCAGCGTCTCGTGGTCCGTGCGCGGCCGGACCATCCTCGACGACGTCAGCGTGGCCCCGGCCCACGGCACGATGGTCGGGGTGCTGGGGCCGAACGGATCCGGCAAGTCGACGCTCCTGCGCATCCTGACGGGCCTACTCCGCCCCGACACCGGATCGGTGCACCTCGACGGCACGGACATCCGATCACTCCCCCGCAAACGCCTGTCCCGGCGCCTGGCGCTGGTGGCGCAGGAGGCGACCACCGACCAGAACCCCACGGTCCGGGAGGTCATCGAACTCGGCCGCATCCCGCATCGCCCGGCCTGGTCGGGCCCCGCTCCCGGGGACGACGGGGTGGTGCGGCGCGCGGCGGCCACGACCGGCCTCGGCGACCGCCTGGACCAGCGGTACGCGACGCTGTCCGGCGGCGAGCGGCAGCGGGTGCAGATCGCGCGGGCCCTGGCCCAGGAGCCCGGGGTGCTGGTCCTCGACGAACCGACCAACCACCTCGACATCCGCCACCAGCTCGACCTGCTGGCCCTCGTCCGCGCCACGGACACCACGGTGATCGCGGCCCTGCACGATCTCACCCTGGCGGCCACGTTCTGCGACCATCTCATCGTGTTATCCGGTGGGCGACTGGTGATCGGCGGCGCGCCCCACGAGGTGCTCACCGCCGATCTGATCCGGGAGGTGTACGGAGTGGAGGCCGAGGTGACCCACGACGGGCGGGGGGCGCATGTCCGCTATCTCGCGCGCTGACGGGACCGCACTCGCGACCCGCGCGGCAGGCATCGCGGCCGGGTTCGCTCTCGACCGCCTCGTCGGCGACCCGGGGCGGTTCCACCCCGTCGCGGGCTTCGGCCGGGTGGCGCTCGCCGTGGAGTCGCGACTCCTCCGGCCCGGCCGGACGCCCAATACGCAGCGGGCGGCGGGCCTGCTGTTCACCGGCCTCCTCGTGGGGGGCACCGCCGCTGCGGTGACGGGCGTCGGACGTCTCGCCGGACGGAACCGCGTCGCGGCAGTGGCGTGGGACGCCGCCGTGGTGTGGTCGTGCCTGGGCGGGTCGTCGCTGCTCGCGGTCGCGCGGCGGCAGGGTGACCTGCTCGCCCGGGGCGACCACGCGGGTTCCCGGGACCTGTTGCCGTGGTTGTGCGGTCGCGATCCGGCCGCGCTCGGCCCGGAGGATCTCGCGCGGGCGGTCGTCGAGTCGGTCGCGGAGAACACCTCCGATGCGGCGGTGGCGACGCTGTTCTGGGCCGCGGTGGCGGGTTCGCCCGGTGCCGCCGTCCACCGCGCGGCCAACACGCTGGACGCGATGGTGGGTCACCGTTCGGATCGGTACCGCCACTTCGGCACCGCCGCGGCGCGGTTCGACGACGTGCTGGGGTTCCTGCCGGCCCGGGTGGCCGGCGCGCTCGGGGTGGTCTGTGCCCCGACCGTGGGCGGGAGTCCCGCCGGGGCCCTGCGGGTGTGGCTCCGTGATGCGCGGGCGCACCCGAGCCCGAACGCCGGGGTCGTCGAGGCCGTGTGCGCGGGCGCACTCGGGGTCCGGCTTGGCGGGCCCACGCCCTACCCCTACGGCGTGGAGGACCGAGCGGTCCTCGGTGACGGCCGGTCGGTCCGGGACGACGACATCCGCCGCGCGATCCTCCTGCACGACCGCGTCCAGGTGGGCACCGCTGCCCTGGCCGTGCTGGGTGTGGTCGTGCGTCGCGCCGTCCTCGGGCGGCGCCGGGCCACGAAGCGCGCGTGGTCGGCTCCGCCGAGCCGGGGTACCTGCAAAGCACGCGGACGCGGTGTGCCTATCCTGAGGGCGTACTGCTGACATCCGGAACGAGCAGGGGAAGACCGGTGGGAATCCGGCGCTGACCCGCAACGGTGTGTGGCCACTTTCGTGACCGCGAGCCCGATTACCTGCCCGGATGTTCGCGACTCCGAGTACATCGCCGTGGTCTGCGATCCGGGGTCCTGTCAGGTGACGTGGTGTCGTCGTCGACTCCTACCCTCCTGCGGGTCTCACGTGTCGTCGACCGCACGACACGATCCGAGGACTGATCATGTTCCGTCGCCACACCAGAATCACGCTCGCCACCCTCCTCGTCGCGGGGGTCGCACTCACCGGCTGCTCCCGCGGCGAGGCGCAGGAGGCCGCGGGCTCAACCGAACCCTTCGCCGACCCGGTGACCATCACCAACTGCGACCGCGAGGCCACCTACGACGCCCCACCCCAGCGCATCGTCTCGATGAACGACCACGTCACCGAGACCCTCATCCAGATGGGGGCCGGCGACCGGATCGTGGGAATGGGATACGGCGAGCAGGACGACGTCCTGCCGGAGGTCGCCGATCAGTTCCACACCATCCCCTCGCTGGCCGAGGAGTACCCGACCTGGGAGCAGATCGTGGACCTCGAGCCCGACCTCGTGGTGGCCGGGATGCGCAGCGCCTTCGACGACAAGGAGGGCCGCAGCCGCGACGCCCTCGAGGCCGCGGGGATCAACACCTTCCTGTTCTCGGAGTACTGCGGAGAGGGCTTCGGTGACCTGTCGATGCTCGAGACCGACTTCTCCCAGCTCGGCCGGATCCTCGACGTCGAGCAGGGGGCCCGGGACCTGACGGACCGGATCACCGGCGAGATGAGGGAGGTCCGAGAGACGCTCGATGCGTCGGGTGTCACCGGCACCCCCACGTTCTTCTACGACGGTGGCGAATCAGAACCGACGACGATCGGCGGCGTGGGCATCGGACAACTGATCGGCGAGTACGCGGGCGCGGACAACATCTTCTCCGAGGGCGACCGCCCCTATCTCACGTCCACATGGGAGCTCCTGGGCGAGCGTCAGCCCGAGGCGATCGTGGTACTCGACTACGGCGCCACCAGCGCGGAGGACAAGATCGCCTACCTGCGCGCGCAGCCCATCATGTCCACGACGCCGGCGATCCGGGAGGATCGCATCGTGGTGGTCCCGCTGTCCGACTTCTTCGAGAGCTCGCGGATGACGACCTCCACCGAGACCATCGCCCGTGAGCTGCACCCGCACGCGTTCGGGCAGTGACATGACGACCGTCGCCGAGAACACCGGCGGGCGCGTTGACCGCGCCGGCACGGGCGTCGATCCCCGCCACGGCTCCGGGCGCATCACGGATGCCCCGCCCACCGGGCGGCGGCCGCTGTGGCTCATCTGCCTGCCGCTCGTGGCGGTGCTGGCGATGACGATCGCGGCCGGGGTCTCACTGGGTTCGGTCTCGATCCCGATCGGGGACGTGTGGGCGATCGTCGCGCACCGCCTCGCCCCGGGCGCGTTCGATCCGTGGTGGACCGACGCCCGCGAGGCGATCGTCCTGGAGTCGCGACTGCCCCGGGCGCTCATGGCGGCGGCCGTGGGCGCGTCGCTGGCCGTGGCGGGTGGCGTCGCCCAGGCGGTCACCCGCAACCCGCTCGCCGACCCGTACCTGCTCGGGGTCTCCTCGGGCGCGGGCTTCGGCGTCGTGGTGCTGACGGTCCTCGGCGTGGGCGCCGGGATGTGGGGCGTGTTCACCCTGCCGATCGCGGCGTTCCTCGGCGCGCTGCTCCCGCTGGCCGGCGTCGTCCTGGTGGCCCGCCGCGCCCACGACACCACGGCCATCGTGCTGGTCGGCGCGGCCATGACCATGGTCTTCGGCGCGCTCAACACGTTCACGCTGCTGGTCCTCGGCGACGACCATCAGCTGGGCACGGTCATGCGCTGGCTGGCCGGCGGGTTCGGTGACGCCGGGTGGACGATGCTGTGGGCGCCGGTGATGATCCTCGCCGTTGCCGGCACGGTGGTGATGCTGTGCAGCCGTCACCTCGACCTGCTTCTCACCGGTGACGACGGCGCCACCGCGATGGGCGTCAACGTCCCGCGCTTCCGGGTGCTCATGCTGCTGCTCGTCTCGTTGCTCACCGCGGGCGCGGTGGCGGTCTCCGGGACGATCGGCTTCATCGGCCTGCTCATCCCCCACCTCGCGGGGTTCTTCACGGGCCGCACCGCGGCGCGCCTGCTTCCCGCGGCGGCGCTGCTCGGCGCGGTCGCATTGGTGCTGGCCGACCTCGCCGCCCGCGCGGTGAGCGAGGGCACCGAGCTGCCGGTGGGCGTGGTGACGGGCGTCGTGGGCGGCCCGGTGTTCCTGCTGATGTTGTGGCACCGCTACGGGAAGGCGTCCCGATGAGCAGCCTCACCGCGCGCGATGTCTCCGCCCACCTCGGCGGTCGGCGGATCCTCCACGGCGTGGACCTCACGGTGGCACCCGGCCGGGTCACCGCACTCATCGGCCCGAACGGCAGCGGCAAGACGACGCTGTTGCGCACCTGCTACCGCGCTCTGCCGGTGTCGGCGGGGATGGTCTCGGTGGACGGAGAGGACGTCTCCGCGCTGCGTCGCCGCACGCTGGCCCGCGCGGTGGGGGCCAGTACGCAGGAACCGGTCTCGTTGGGCGGCATCACGGTCCGCGAGTCGGTGCGCCTGGGCCGGACGGTCACCCGGGGACTTCTCGAGCCCTTCGGCACCGACGACTCGACCGTTGTGGAGCAAGTGCTCGCCCGGGTCGGGTTGACCGGGCTGGCCGAGCGGGACGTTCTGGCCCTGTCGGGCGGCGAGCGGCAACGCGTGTCGATCGCGCGCACCCTCGCCCAGCGGCCCGAGGTGCTCCTGTTGGACGAGCCGACCAATCACCTCGACCTGCACCAGCAGTTGTCGGTTCTCCTCCTGCTCCGCGAGTTGGCGGCCGACGGGCTGGCGGTGCTGCTCACGATCCACGATCTGCGGATGGCCATCGAGTACTGCGACGTCATCGCGGTCCTGCACCGCGGTCACCTCGTCGCGACCGGTGCGCCGGAGGAGGTCCTGGACGCGGCGGTGCTGCGGGAGGTGTTCGGGGTGCGTGGCGAGGTGCGGGCGGGGCCGGACGGCCGCCGCACGCTCGACGTGGCGGGGCTCGCCGATGACTAGAAACGGCGACGACGACGAGCTCCGCGCCCCCGAGACCGTGACAGCCGCGTACTCGGGCGTCTCGGACCTCCTCGGCGACTTCGTCCGCACCATCGAACACGGCCCGGAGGTCCTGCCCGGATCGGTGCTGACGGACCCGCGGTGGCTGGCCCGGCGGGTGGAGGACACCGGCCGGCGCTGGAACCATGGCGATCCGCGGGTGAATGGCACGTTGTGGTGGTACTCGGCCAGTTCGACGCTGGTGGCCGCGCCGCTGGCCATGTTGCTCGCGATCGGCCGCGCGCCCGATCCCCGACCGCAGCGGCTCTCCGTCTCGCTGCAGCCGAACGGCTATCTTCACTCGGCGCTGTCGGAACACCTCCTGCCGTCGACCGCCGCCTACGCCGACGCGCTGCTGGAGGCCCACGGTGAGGTGATCGCCGCCCTCGCGGAGGTCTCGGGCGCGGCACCGCGGGCGCTGTGGGCGATCGCGACCGACTCCATCGCGAACCGCGCGCTCGAGGCGGGCCGCGCGCTCGAGGCGGGCCGCGCGGCGGGCGACCCGGATCGCGGCGTCGAGCTCGCGCACGCCGTGTGCCGCCCGCCGTTGCTGCCGGCTCGGTACATCGATGTGGAGGGCCCCGAGCGGACGCGCCGGTTCGTCCGCCGCAGCTCCTGCTGCCTCATCTATCTGGCCACCGACGGCAGCACGTGCGCGAGCTGCCCGCGCCGTGCCCCGGAGGACCGCCGAGTCGAGCTCGTCCGTCGGACGTAGCCCGGCCCCTGTGCTCGCGGTGAAGAAGACGTCAGCAGAATTGTTACGGTGCCCGCCGTCGGCACCCGTGGCATCACGGGTGACATCACCACGTCGGAGCTCTATGACTCTCTCTACTTCTCACTCCGTTCTTCGGTCCGTTATTGCCCTGGGCACGGCGATGTCGCTTGTCTTCGCCGGCTCCACCGCGGTTGCGGTGCCGTCCGGCTCGGCGGGCGGTCAGTCATCGTCAACCCAGGTCGTGGAAGAGCAGGTTCCGGTGCCGACCACGGCTCAACTGGATTTTCTCTCGGATCAGCTCGGGCCTGCGGCCGGGGAGATCGAGCGCGCCCAGCAGGGTGACACCTCCGAGGGCGAAGTCCGGTCGGTCGCGCTACCGATCGCCGCCGCCGCGGTCGCCGCGGCGGCGTGGTGCGCCAGTGGCGCGCTGGGGAGCGTGCCGACCTCCGTGCTCGACGACCTCACGAACGGTGGCGCAGGCACCGACTATGCGCGCAACGCGATCATCGGGTGTCTCGCGGGTAACGTCGGTTCGTGGGCGTGGAAGGTGCTGCCCGGATGGGCGAAGGAGAAGGCGGTCGCCGCTGTCGCCGCCTTCATCATCAGGTACGTCCGCTGAGTCGAGAGAGGTACGGGTGGCCACCACAGTGCTGGCCGGGTTGTTTCTGCTCGGCGCGATCACGTCGGCTCTGGCGGCCTACACCGGTTTCAAAGGTTGGGTGACCGATCCCCGTCGCGGCTACCGCGTACCCGACCGGGTTCGGCGGGACCCCGACGCGTCCCGCCGCGCCAACTCGCTGGTGGCCACCTGGTGTCTCCTTGCCGCAGGCCTGGCTCTGGCTCCCGCTGTCGCGGTGGTTCCGCTGCTCGCCTCGAGTTTCCGCGTGGAGGTCTCCACGGGCTTCCTCGCCGCGACGGCCGCCTACGGGCTGATCGTGGCGATGATCGCCCGGTACCCGTTCGAGCGGATCAAGCGCATGTGACGTGGCTGCCGGATCCGGTCAGCCGCCGAACACCGGGCTATCCGGCCAACCCGGCGACCGCACCGATCACGGTGATCGCGGGAGGCTCGACCTCCGCCTCGGTCGCCTGCTGCGCGATCGTCGCTAGCGTCCCGCGCAGGACCCGCTGCGCCGGGGTCGATCCGTTCTCGATCATGACCGCGGGAGTATCCGCTGCAAGCCCTTCGGCGAGAAGCTCAGCGGCGATGGCGGCGAGGTTCGTCACCGCCATGAGCAGCACGAGGGTGGTTCCGGATCGGGCGAGCGCCCCATAGTCGAGGGTCGACTGCGGGTCGCCCGGCGGGACATGGCCGGAGATCACCGACACGCCCTGCGAGAGTCCGCGGTGGGTGGCCGGGACGCCGGCGAGGGCCGGAACCGACAGCGCCGAGGTGACGCCCGGGATCACGGTGACGGGCACCCCGGCCGCGGTGCACGCGAGGTGCTCCTCGGCGCCGCGGCCGAACAGGAAGCTGTCGCCGCCCTTGAGTCGGACGACGGTCCGCCCGCGCCGCGCGTGCTCCACGAGGATCCGGTTGATCTCCTCCTGCGGGGTCGCCGGACCGAAGGGCACCTTGCCCACGTCGATCACCTCGATGCCCGGGTCGAGCTCGTCGAGGATCGACACCGGTCCCAGGCGGTCGGTCACCACCACGTCGGCGGTGCGGACGGCGTCGAGGCCGGCCACGGTCATCAGCCCCGGGTCCCCCGGCCCGCCGCCGACCAGAACCACCCGGCCCGCGCTCTCCTTCTCAGCCGTCATCGGGCCGTCGTCCCTTCTCCGCGTCGCAGTAGATACACGTCCATCACCCAGCCGTGCTCGTCGCGCAGTCGCTCGCGGTGCGCGCGCAGCTCCTCCAGCACGTCGCCGACCCGGCCCGCAACGAGCGTCTCGCCGGCGTCGCCGAGGTTGCCTCCCCACCAGATCTGCCAGTCGGCCAGGTCATCGAGCGGCAGGTCGCCGTTGAGCATCACCACCACGTTGTCCGCGCCGGCAGCCACGACCTCGCGCAGTCTGCGGCCGGTGGTCACGGTGACCGTGCCGCCGATCTCGTGCAGGACCAGCCGGTGGCGAGCGGCCAGAACCTGGAGCGCGGAGATCCCGGGCACGACCTCCACCTCCAGGTCCAGCGCACCGCGCTCGGCGATCCGGTCGAGGATCCTCAGCGTTGAGTCGTAGAACGCCGGGTCGCCCCACACGGGGATCGCCACATCGCCGGGCCGGGTGGCCACGACGCGTTCCCAGGCCAGGGAGCGGGCCTCGTGCCAGTCCGTCACGACGCCGCGGTACCCGGCGTCGGAGGAGGTCGACGACGACGAGCGGTCCCTCTCCGGATCGGGCACACCCACCAGCTCGACGCCCGGCGCGTGGCGGGCGAGCACCTGCGCGCGGAGATCGATCAACGGGTCGGCCGGGCCTTTCACGGCCGCGAGGGCGTAGTCGCTGGCGCGCAGGGCCCGGGCGGCCTCGACCGTGATCTGGTCGAGCCCGCCCGAGCCGATGCCCACGACCCGCACCCGCCTGCGGCCGGTGGGGAACTCAGTCACCGTGGGACTCCTCGAGATCGCCCTCGACGTCGAGGTAGACCTGCCGCATCCGGTCCATGATGTCCGCGTCGGGCTCGGCCCACATCCCGCGGTCGGCGGCCTCGGAGAGCCGCTCGATCATCCCGCGCAGCGCCCACGGGTTGGACCGGCGCAGGAACTCCTGGTTTGTCTCGTCCAGGACGTACTCGCGGGCGAGCGAGTCGTACATCCAGTCGTGGACCACGCCGGCGGTCGCGTCGAACCCGAAGAGGTAGTCCACCGTGGCCGCCAGCTCGAACGCCCCCTTGTAGCCGTGACGTTGCATGGCCGCGATCCACCGCGGGTTCACCACGCGGGCCCGGAACACCCGCGTGGTCTCCTCCGCCAGCGACCGGGTGCGGACGGCGTCGGGCGTGGTCGAGTCGCCCACATAGGCGCGCGGCTCGGCGCCGGTGAGCGCGCGGACGGTGGCGATCATCCCGCCGTGGTACTGGAAGTAGTCGTCCGAGTCGGCGATGTCGTGCTCGCGGGTGTCGATGTTCTTGGCCGCCACCGCGATGCGCCGGTAGTTGGTGCGCATGTCGTCGGCCGCGGGGACTCCGTCGAGGTCGCGGCCGTAGGCGTACCCGCCCCAGCGGGTGTAGACCTCGGCCAGGTCTCCGTCGTCGCGCCAGTTGCCCGCCTCGATGGTCTGCAGGATCCCGGCGCCGTACGAGCCGGGTGGGGAGCCGAAGATGCGGGTGGTGGCCCGGCGGTGGTCGGAGTGCTCGGTCAGATCGGCCCGCGTGTGGGCGGCGACGAAGTTGTGTTCGTCGGGCTCGTCCAGCTCGGCGACCATCCGCACGGCGTCGTCGAGCATCCCGATGACATGCGGGAACGCATCGCGGAAGAAGCCCGAGATGCGCACGGTCACGTCGACGCGCGGGCGGCCCAGCTCCTCGGACGGGACCACCTCCAGACCCGTGACCCGGCGGGAGGCCTCATCCCACTCGGGGCGGACGCCCAGCAGGGCCAGGACCTCGGCGATGTCGTCGCCCGAGGTGCGCATGGCCGAGGTGCCCCAGATCGACAGCCCCACCGAGCTCGGGTACTCCCCGGTCTCGGCGACGTGCCGGTCCAGCAGCGAGTCCGCCATGGCCTGACCGGTCTCCCACGCCAGCCGCGACGGGACGGCGCGCGGGTCCACCGTGTAGAAGTTCCGGCCCGTGGGCAGCACATTGACCAGGCCCCGAAGGGGGGATCCCGAGGGCCCGGCCGGGATGAACCCGCCGTCCAGGGCGTGCATGACGGCGTCCAGCTCGTCGACAGTGGCGGCCAGGCGCGGCACCACCTCACGGGCGGCGAACTCGAGCACCTGCGCGACCTCGTCGTCGTCGTTGTCGTCATCGCCCTCGGACGCGCCGTCACCCGCCCCACCCGCGGTGAGGCCCGCGGCGGCGAGGACGTCGGGCACCGCGGCGACGTCCCACTCCCGCGCGTCCATCCCCTCGACCAGCGCCTTGGCCAGCGCCTCGACCCGGTCGACCTCCTCGGTCGGCGCGCCCTCGGCCAGCCCGAGTGCGCGGCGCAGGCCCGGAACCGCCCCGGACTCGCCGCCCCACACCTGCGAGGCCCGCAGGATCGCCAGCACCAGGTTGACGCGCGCCTCGCCCGCGGGCGCCTGCCCCAGGACGTGCAGGCCGTCGCGGATCTGGACGTCCTTGATCTCGCACAGCCAGCCGTCGACGTGGAGGAGGAAGTCGTCGAACTCCTCGTCGTCGGGCCGCTGCTCGAGGCCCAGGTCCTCGTGCATGTGCGCGGACTGCATGAGCGTCCAGATCTGCGCGCGGATGGCCGGGAGCTTGGCCGGGTCCATCGACGCGATGTTCCCGTACTCATCGAGCAGCTGCTCGAGGCGGGCGATGTCTCCGTACGACTCCGCGCGGGCCATCGGCGGGACCAGGTGGTCGACGATCGTCGCGTGCGCGCGGCGCTTGGCCTGGGCCCCCTCGCCGGGGTCGTTGACGAGGAAGGGGTAGATCAGCGGCAGGTCGGCGATCGCCGCGTCGGTGGCACAGTCCGCCGAGAGCGCGGCGTTCTTGCCCGGCAGCCACTCCAGCGAGCCGTGCTTGCCGATGTGCACCAGCGCATGCGCCCCGAAGCCGCGGGCGAGCCAGCGGTAGGCGGCCAGGTAGTGGTGGGAGGGCGCGAGCTCGGGGTCGTGATAGATAGCGACCGGGTTCTCGCCGAATCCGCGGGGCGGCTGGATGAGCAGGACGACGTTCCCTGCCTGGATGGTGGCCAGCACGATCTCGCCGGCGTCGTTGACGAACAGCTTCCCCGGCGCTGGCCCCCACGCCTCGACCATCTCCGCGCGCAGCGCCTCGGGCAGGTCCGCGGTCCAGCGCAGGTAGTCGTCGGTGGAGATCCGCACGTGACTGTCGGTGAGCTGGGCGCTGGTGAGCCACTCCTCGTCCTGCCCGCCCGCGGCGATGAGCGCGTGGATGAGTGCGTCGCCGGCGGCGGTGTCGTCGGCGAAACCGCCCTCCGCGACGGTGCCATCCGCCCCCGGCTCGGTGAGGTCGAGGCCCGGTCGATCGAGAAAGCGCGCGATGGGGCCGTCGTCCGGGCCCAGGTCGTAGCCCTCGTCGCGCATCCGGCGCAGCAGGCGGATGGTCGAGACCGGGGTGTCCAGACCGACGGCGTTGCCGATGCGGGAGTGCTTGGTCGGATAGGCCGAGAGGACCAGCGCGACCTTGCGGTCGGCGGGCGCCACATGGCGCAGCCGCGCGTGGGCCACGGCGATCCCGGCGACGCGAGCGCACCGCTCCGGATCGGCCACGTAGCGGGGTAGGCCGTCGGCGTCGATCTCCTTGAACGAGAACGGCGCAGTGATGATCCGGCCGTCGAACTCGGGGATCGCGATCTGGTTGGCGGAGTCCAGCGGGTTGACGCCGTCGTCTGAGGCAGCCCAGTCCTCGCGGCTCCACGTCAGACACAGGCCCTGCAGGACGGGAATGTCCAGCGCGGCGATGCGCTCGACGTCCCACGTCTCGTCCTCGCCGCCCGCACTCACCGCGCCGGGCGTGGTGCCGCCGGCAGCGAGAACCGTCACGACCAGCGCATCGAGAGTGCCGAGGGCGTCGAACAGCTCGTCGGGGGCCGAGCGCAGGGAGCCGGCGAAGACCGGCACTCCCACCGCGCCAGCGGCGTCGATCGCGTCGGCCAGCGCGTGGGCGAACCCGGAGTTCCCGCTCACCTCGTGGGCGCGGTAGTAGAGCACGCCCACGCGGGGCAGGCCGGGGGCTTCCGTCGTGCCCGGCCGCGGCGGCATCCCCCACACCGGCACGTTCTCCGGCGGCTCGAACCCGGCGCCGGTGAGCAACACGGTGTCGGCCAGGAACGCGTGCAGCTGCGCCAGGTTGCCCGGGCCGCCCTCGGCGAGATAGCGGTGTGCCTCGGCCGCGGTGCCGATCGGGACGGTGGACAGCTCCATAAGGTCGGCGTCGGGGGTCTGCTCGCCACCCAGGACCACCACCGGAACGCCCGCGCCGAGCACGGCGGCGAACCCGGCCTCCCACGATCGCCGCGAGCCGAGGATGCGGACCACCACCAGGTCGGCGCCGTCGAGCAGTTCGGGCAGATTCGCCTCGACGTCGAGTCGAGACGGGTTGCCGAGCGCCCATGCGGCGCCGGAGGCCCGGGCGCTGAGCAGGTCGGTGTCGGAGGTGGACAACAGGGTGATGCGGGGCACGTCTGAGCGTGCCGAGGCGTCATCAGGGGACGCCAAACGCCGGGTGGGGCGCATGTTCTTCTCCAAACCCTCGTGGAACATGTCGCCGTGGCCGGTCTCCTGGCTTCCGCATCAACGCCGCGCGACCGACCTTCCCGGACCGATGAGTCCAGTGGTCTCCGACCCGGGAGGGACGGACGAGGGTGCGCGACTCCGCGACTACAGTGGCGAGGGCCGCGCCGGCTTTTCCTCCGGCTTCCCGAACACCACGGCACCGGGGAGCCTATCCGCCGGCCGCGGCCCCCGGCCGCCCGGCCGCCGCGCGAGGGTCGCGGGAGCCCGGGACGGCCGCCCCGATCAGGGGAAGTCCACCACCGCGAGGTTGAGGGGCAGCTCGTTCATCCGCGGCTCCGGCGAGAGGGTCGCCTCGTCGACGAAGGTGCCGGACAGGAAGTCGTCGGCGTCGGCGATCCGCTGCGGCGGGACCTGCCCGGCGTAGTCGAACCCCTTCAGCTCGTACGGCAGCGAGTCGGCCTCGAGCAGGCTCGGCCCGTCCATGAGCTGGAAGTGCAGGTGCGAGGCGTTGGCGTTGCCGGTGTTCCCGAGCTTGCCGAGCACCTGGCCTTCGGTCACCGTGTCGCCGGGTTTCACCGTGACCGAGCCGGAGATCATGTGTGCGTACATCGCGTACACGCCGTCGCCGAGGTCGAGCACCACGTGGTTGCCGTCCACGTTCTCGACGGTGAGCTTGGAGGCCAGTTCCGGGTTGCTGGCGGGCAGGACCCCCGGCGCGTTGGCGTCCATGCCGTCGAGGACCGAGACCACGGTGGCGTCGGCGACGGCGAGGATCTCGGCGCCGTAGTCCACGTAGCTCTCGTTGTGGTTCTTGTCGCCGGTATAGAACTCGCCCTGGTCGTTGGTGCGCTTCCAGTCGATCGCGAAGCGCTGGCTGTTGTTGAGTTTGCCGTTGACCGACATCACCGAGCTGCGGTGCGGGAAGCCCGGTTCGCAACACCCGTTGAGGGCCACCCAGTTCTCGCCCCGCACGGGCGGCGCGATGACCGGCACGGTGCGGGTGGAGAAGGCGACCGGCGTCGTGAGGTAGTCGATGGGCCCCGGCTCGCCGAACGCCGGCGAGGCGGCGCCGGTCCCGTAGAGGTGGTGCAGCACCGCGTCCGGGGCCTGGTCGAGCGAGTCGAGGGTGAAGTCGATGAACATGACCCGGCTCTCCTGCGGCGGGATCTGCGCGGTGTCGACGTACCCGGCGGGCAGGTCGCGCAGGCGGTTGCAGTCACCGAAGACGCAGTCCGGGTCCACGAGAGCGGCGGCGGAGAAGCTGGCGATGACCTTGGTGGGATCAGTGCCGTCCACCACGTCGATCTTGTCCACGCTCGCCGGCACCTTGGTGGCGTTGGTGAGCTGCAGGTCGTAGGCCACGTGGTACTTGCCGTCGGTGCCCTTGAACGGCAGCGGCGAGTTGCCGATGGGAATCATCGTCAGCGCGGTGAACGCGTCCGGGACGGTCACCCCGGCGACGGACCCGGCGGCCGGTGATGCCGTGGTAGTGGCGGCCGCTTCGGCGGCGGCGGGTTCGGTGGCGGCGTCCGACGAGCACCCGGCCGCGACCAGTGCGACTGCGGTGAGGACGGAGGCGAGAAGGGTGGGTACGCGGCGAGGTGTCACGGTGGAGCTCCGTTTCTTCAGTTGTGAAGAAAAAACTTACCACCGGGGATCGGGAAATTGAACGCGCGCGTCGGGCTGCCACAATGGCCCCCGTGAGCATCGCCGAACCCACCCGCCGGACCCGTGGCGACCTGTGCCCGGGCGTCCTGCGGCCGTGGCCGGCCTCCGACGGCGCCCTGGTCCGACTGCGCGTGCCGGGTGGCCGCGTGTCACCGGCGGCCCTGTCCGCCCTGCACGGGGTCGCCGTGAGATATGGCGACGACGACAACGTGCACGTGACCACGCGTGCGAACCTGCAGCTTCGGGCTCTGCCGATCGGTCCGGACGGGCAGCTGCCCGGCGAGGTGGTGGCGGCGATCGCGGAGACGGGCCTGCTCCCCGCGCCCGGGCACGAGCTGGTGCGCAACGTCCTCGTCTCGCCGATGACGGGCCTGGGCGAGTCGTTCGGCGGGCAGGCCCGAGGCCGCGCGGACCTGCGGCCGGTGACCGAGGCGCTGGACGCCGGACTGTTGGCCGACCCCGCGCTCGGCGGCCTGCCGGGCCGGTTCTTGTTCGTCCTTGACGACGGCCGCGGGGACCTGCTCGATCGCTCCTGCGACCTGGGCCTGATCGCGCTGGATGCCGACACCGCGCAGTTGCGGGTGGGCGACCGCTGGTCCGAGGTGGTGCCGCTGGCCTACGCCTCCGACCGGCTGGTCGGGCTGGCCCGCGAGTTCGTCCGGGCCCGCGGCACCGGCCCGGACGCGCCGTGGCACGTGCGGGAACTACCAACCCCGCTCGTCGCGGCCCGCCCTGCGGACGGCCGGCTGCCGAGCCCGGCCCCGGTCCTGCCGTACGGGCCGGTCGCGGGGTCCGCGGGGCGGATCGAGCACGTCGAGGCGCCGGACGGGATGCTCGACCGCGCCCTCATCGCCCGACTCACCGGCGGCGACGTCGCCGAGCTCATCGTGACCCCGTGGCGCGGGGTGCTGGCCGTCCGCGAGTAGGCTGCGGGCTGTCCCACGGCGAGGAACCCGGTGCAAGTCCGGGGCGGTTCCGCCACTGTGAGGCCCGTCGAGCCGATGGGCCCAGCCAGATACTCACCGGGGATCAGCGCGCTCCCACCGCGTCGCTGCGACTTCTCACACCGGGGCGAGAACCCCGAGGAGGACCCCATGAGTGCTGCCCTGAGGCCGCCGCGTCGCTACGACTACGTCGACGACGGGCCCGCCATCTACGTCGACTCCTTCGCGACCATCCGCGGCGAGACCGACCTGTCCCGCGTTCCGGCCGACGCCGAGCGACTCGCCGTGCGGATGGTGCACGGCACCGGCCAGACCGACCTGACCCGTGACCTACAGGTGCACCCCGGGCTCGTGTCCGCAGCCCGGGGCGCCCTGGACGCCGGCGCGCCGATCCTCTGCGACGCCCACATGGTCGCCTCCGGGATCACCCGGGCCCGGCTCCCCCACGACAACGACGTGGTGTGCACCCTGTCCGATCCCGGCGTCCGCGACCTGGCCGCGCGGATGGGCACCACCCGCTCCGCCGCCGCGCTGGCGTTGTGGGGCGACCGCCTCGACGGCGCCGTCGTCGCGATCGGCAACGCCCCCACCGCCCTGTTCCACCTCCTGGAGATGCTGCTCGACGGTGCTCCCCGGCCCGCCGCGATCGTCGGCTGCCCGGTGGGGTTCATCGGCGCCGCCGAGTCCAAGGCCGCGCTCGCCGCGTTCGCGGACGATCACGGCATCGACGTCCCCTTCGTCACCGTCCACGGGCGGCGCGGCGGGTCCGCGATGACCGCCTCGGCCCTCAACGCCCTGGCCCAGGAGGCGGAGTGACCGGCCGTCTGTACGGCGTCGGCGTGGGACCGGGCGATCCCGAGTTGCTCACGCTCAAGGCCGCCCGGCTCATCGGCGCGGCCGACGTCGTGGCTTTTCACGCTGGGCGCGGCAAGGAATCCAACGCGCGTCGCATCGCCGCCGAGCTCATCCCTTCTGGCGCGATACAGGAGCGACTGGAATACCCCGTGACCACGGGTGTCACCGACCACCCGGGCGGGTACGCGGGCGCGATCGCGGACTTCTACAAACGCAGCGCGCAGCGACTGGCCGAGCACCTGGCCGCCGGCCGGGACGTGGTCCTGCTCTCGGAGGGAGACCCGCTGTTCTACGGCTCCTTCATGTACATGCACGACAAGCTCGCCGCTCGATTCAAGACCGAGATCGTGCCCGGCATCCCCGCGTTCGCCGCCGCCACCGCCGCGGCCGCCACTCCCCTGGTCCGGCAGACCGACGTCCTCACCGTCCTGCCGGGCACGCTCCCCGAGCCCGAGCTCGCGCGGCGACTTGCAGACACCGACGGTGCGATCATCATGAAGCTCGGCCGCAACTTCCCCGCCGTCCGGCGGGCCCTCGAGGCGGCCGGGCGGCTCGACGGCGCGGTCTATGTGGAGCGGGCCTCAACCGACGCGGAGGCACATCACCCGGTCAGCGAGGTCGACCCGGACTCCGTGCCGTACTTCTCGCTCATCGTCGTCCCCGGCGACTCTCAGCACTCCGACCCCACCGGCCGCCGGCCCGCGCCGCTCCCTGCACCCGGGGAGCCCTCCCCGGGGCGGACCGCCGGCTCGGCCGACTCTCTCGACTCCACGGACGGGCAGGCCCCGCCATCGCGCGGCGTCGTGCACGTCGTCGGCCTGGGCCCGGGGCCGCAGGACTGGCTCACCCCGGAGGCCTCGCGGATCCTGTCCGAGGTCGACCACGTGGTGGGGTACGCCCCGTACGTCGACAGGGTCCCCCAGCGGCCCGGGCTGCGTCGCCATTGCTCGGGCAACACCGTCGAGGTCGACCGCGCGGCACTCGCCCTGGAGTTGGCCGGCGCGGGCGAGCAAGTGGCCGTGGTCTCCGGCGGCGACGCGGGCGTGTTCGGCATGGCCTCGGCGGTCTTCGAGGCCGCCGAGGATCCGCACTTCGCCGGCATCGACATCCGAGTCGCTCCCGGGGTCTCCGCTGTACAGGCGGTGGCCGCGCGGGCGGGCGCTCCCATCGGTGCGGACTTTGCCGTGGTGAGCCTGTCGGACCGGCTCAAGCCGTGGGACGTCATCGAGCGGCGCCTCGACGCGATCGCCGCCGCCGACCTGATCCTGGCGGTCTACAACCCCGCCTCCCGCTCGCGCACCCACCAGGTCTCCGACGCCCGCGAGGTGATCCTGCGTCACCGTTGCCCGACCACGCCGGTGATCGTGGGCCGTGATGTTGGGCGAACCGAGGAATCCCTCACCGTGACGACTCTCGCCGACCTCGACTGCGACTCCGTCGACATGAAGTGCCTGCTCATCGTGGGCGCCTCTGGGACCCGGGTCACGGAGTCGGGACGCGTGTGGAGTCCGAGGTTTGTGACGTCGTGAACTCTGATCACTCGGGCATCGGCTAGACCCGAAGCCAGTATTGGCTCGCCAAAGCTCGGAAGTCATGGAGGCCTCCCGCGATCTGAGGCCGGTTTGGGCCGACTACTTGGGAGGGCGACATGACCGACATCTACTACGCGGACGATCTCGAACCCGGCCAACTAATCCCACTCGGGAGCTACACCATCACCGAGGAGGAGATCGTCACCTACGCACGACAGTGGGATCCGGTGTTCATCCACACCGACCCGACCGCGGCCGCGACAACCCCGCTCGGTGGCGTCATCGCCAGTGGACTACACACCTTGGCGATCTACCAGCGCTTGGCCGTGCCCGCCTTCTGGTCCCGTTTCACGGGAGGGGTGGGACGCAGTTTCGAGATTCAGTTCCGTCGGCCGGTGCGGCCGGACACCACATTGACCGGACACCTGACAATGCAAGAAACGACTCCACGACCCGAACGCGGCGATGCGAAAGTCACCATAACCGCAGAACTCGCCGACACCAGCGGCGAGACCGTTCTCGAGCTGACCAACCATTCCGTACTCCCGCTCCGCAGCGCCGCCGCAGGCTCAGCTTGATTGCTGCCACCACACCGGAGAATCGCTGTCCGCGGCCGCGAGACTGACACCCTGGGACTAGACCGACCACTCAAGCACTGACGTGCGCGGGGAGTGCAGCGGGGTTGGGCGGACAGATGACGGGGAGGTGCAAGTTTGCTAAAGCAGTTTCGTTCCTGGCGTTTCTGCCGTGCAGGGGAGTTCGAGGGTGAATTGTGCTCCGTGGCCTGTGCCGCGGCTGCTTACTCGGATTCGTCCTCCGTGTGCTTCGACCAGTGCTCGGGTGATCGCCAGGCCGATTCCGGTGCCGCCTGCGTTTCGGCCTCGGGCGGGATCGGCTCGGTAGAAGCGGTCGAAGAGATGATCTAGGTGCTGTGCGGCGATCCCTTCCCCGGTGTCGGAGACGGTGATCGCGGTTGTGTTCGTTCTCGAACGAACAGCGCTGAGGGTGACGGTCCCTCCGGTCGGTGTGTGTCGTAGGGCGTTGTCGAGGAGGTTTCCCAGTACCTGTCCTATTCGCTCGACGTCCACGGTGACGTCGGTTGGTTCGATCTCACCCATGTGCAGCTGGACACCTTTGTCCGAGTAGCGTTCGCGTGCTGCGTTGACTGCCGTTTCCACCAGGGCTTTAGTGGTGGTTCGGGCTGGTTGCAGTCGTGTGAGGTGTTCTTCTGCATCGGAGACGTCGACAATGTCCGACGCGAGGCGTTCGAGCCGCCGGGTGGCCGCCCACAACACCTGCCTTGTGGAGTCGTCGAAGGTACGGACTCCGTCGTCCACGGCCTCGAGGTAGGAGTCGATGGTGGCCAGCGGGGTGCGCAGCTCGTGGCCCAGATCCGCGAGCATCCTTCGCCTGGTGGCGTCTGTCGCATCGAGACGCCTGGCCAGTTCGTTGACGCTGGTCGCCAGATCGTCGAACTCCCGGCCAAGTTTCGGACTCGCCATCCGGGTCTCGTAGTGCCCACGCGCTATGTCTGCCGTCGAAGTGGTAACCATGGTGACCGAGCGCTGGACCCGGCGGGTGAGGTACCAACTGGTGAGCAAGGCCACCAGGACCGCGATGGCTACCGCCAGCCCCCAGGCCAGGACTATGGCGACCGTGAAGGCTTCTTCGACGTGGGCTGCTTCGTTCGAATCGTGGTCGATGCCGGCTTGACCGAGGTGGTCGTGGAAAATGCCCGGGGCCAGGGCGGAGGCGACGAGCCACGCGCTGACCGCGCACCCGACGACCACGCTGGACATGGCCAGGAGCAGGCGGGTACCGAAGCTGAATCCAGCGATGCGTCGGCTGGTGTGGGGCCGAGTTGTGGCCGCGTCCGGCGATGGTATGTCGTTCACTGGCCCGTTCCCATGCGGTAGCCAACTCCTCTGACCGTGCGTACGAAACGGCCTCGGGAGGCATCGTCGCCCAGCTTGCGGCGAAGGTGACCGATGTGGACGTCCACCAGGTGGTCGTCACCCACCCAGTTCGGGCCCCACACGGCGGCCATGAGCTGGGCTCGGCTGAAGACGACCCCAGGGTCGCGGGCGAGCGCGGCGAGGATGTCGAACTCGGTGCGGGTCAGCGCGACATCGGCGCCGCCGACGGTGACCTCTCGGCCCGCGGTGTCAATAGTCAGGTCGCCGACGGTTTGTACCTGTTCCGGCGACCTGCCGTGGTGGGTTTCGGTGGCGCCGGTTCGAGGTCTGCGCATCATCGCCTGGATCCTGGCCGAGAGCTCGCGTGGGCTGAACGGTTTGGTCATGTAGTCATCCGCGCCGACGGACAGGCCGATCAGCGTGTCGACCTCCTCGGTCCGGGCCGTGAGCATGACGATGTAGGCGTCGGAGTGCGTTCTGACCTGACGGCATACCTCGATCCCGTCCAGCCCGGGCAGCCCCAGGTCGAGAACGATGACATCGGGATCGATTCGGCGAGCCAGACCCACCGCCTCCTGTCCGTCCCCGGTGATCGTGACATCGAAACCGTCGCGCTCAAGATACGACCCGACCAGGTCCGCCAAAGGCTCCTCGTCATCGACCACCAGCGCCCGCGGACCGGCAGGCTGCTGGGCATGCGAACGGCGAACGCCAGAAACGGAAGGGGACATGCAGGCCATCATCGCCGCAACTCCTGGCAGTCCCTCACCCAGGTGGGCGCCTTGACCGAATCTTCACACGATCTCCATCGAGAACGCTCGGGTAGCCGGTCACCATGGGCGGTCGAGTCGGACACCGGAGGTACCTCATGCTCGGATGGGTGACATTCTCGGTCGGCGCTGTGGTCGTCACCGCACTGTGGGCGTCAACCTTGCTGCTGGTCACTGCCCTGTTCGGGCCGTCGCCCTCGGCGGGCGACCGGTGAAGGAGTTGTCGCGGCGGGCATTTCTCATCGGTTCGGTCCTGGCCGGCGCGGGTGCGGTGACCGCCTGCAGCGAGCCGGGGCCCTCGGGGGTGCCGGTATCGGCGTCGGATCCGGCGATCCGGGACCTGGAGGCCGAGCGGCAACGACCGGGACAGCAGGTGGTGAACGCTCGGCTGTCCCCGCGCCCGGTGGAGGTCGATCTCGGTGGTCTCGTGGTGTCGACCTGGGTATTTGCTGACACTGTTCCGGGTCCGGTCCTGCGGGCCCGGGCAGGAGATCTGCTGCAAGTCGAGGTGGATAACCAGCTCGACCAGGAGACGAGCGTGCACTGGCACGGCATCGCCCTGCGCAACGATATGGACGGAGTGCCCGGTCTGACCCAGGACCCGATCCGTCCGGGCGCCCGGTTCACCTACGACTTCACCGTCCCGCTCGCCGGCACACATTGGTACCACTCACACTCAGGGCTACAGCTCGACCGGGGCCTGTACGGTCCGCTGATCATCGACGATCCCGCCGACCCCGGGGACTATGACCACGAATGGATCGTCGTCCTCGACGACTGGCTCGACGGCATCGACGGCACTCCCGAGGACGCCGCCGGGCGAGTGGGCATGGATGCCCCCGGCACTCGGGGTCGGCCGATGGCCGGAATGGGGCACGGCCCGATGGGGGGCGCCCGGTCCAGCAACCCGATGATGACCTCCCGGTTGCTCGGTGTCGCCGGGGACGTCCACTATCCGCACTACTTGGTCAACGGCCGAGTCCCGGCCGATCCGATCTCATGGACTGCCAGCCCGGGCCAACGCGCGAAGATCCGGTTCATCAACGCCGGGGCGGACACGTTCTTCCGCGTCGCCCTCGGCGGACACACGATGACCGTCACCGACACCGACGGCTTTCCCACCGCGCCCCAGGAGACGGAGGCGATCCTGCTCGGAATGGGCGAGAGGGTCGACGTCGTGGTCACGCTGACAGACGGGGTGTTTCCCCTCTTCGTCGAAGCAGAAGGCAAGAACGGGTACGGGTACGCCCTTGTGCGCACCGGGGCCGGTGAGCTACCCGCCGACCCGCGCCCCGGCGAACTCGACGGACCGGTGCTGCTGGCCGCGGACCTGACCCCAGCGCCGGACTCACGACTGCCCGGCCGGGGGCACGACCGCTACCTCAGCGTCGACATGGGCGGCAGCATGATGCCGTATCGCTGGACACTCAACGGCCAAACCCACCCCGACACCACGCCGCTGGAGGTCTCCCGCGGCGACCGGGTCCGGATGCGGCTGCGCAACATGTCCGACATGGCCCACCCGATGCACCTTCACGGTCACACCTTCGCCCTCGCCGACAGCGGGCTGCGCAAAGACACCGTCACGATCCGCCCCATGCGGACTATCGAGATCGAGTTCGAGGCGAACAACCCCGGCCAATGGGCGTTCCACTGCCACAACGCCTACCACCAGGAAGCCGGAATGATGACCACCTTGTCCTACCTCGCCTGACCACCACCCGATCGACACACCACCCGATCTTGACGCCGACCCGAAAGGACATCGACCACGATGACCCGCACCACTCTGCTCCTGCCCGCAGCCCTGACCGCCGTTGCCCTGACGCTGTCCGCCTGCACCGACAGCACCGACAGCACCGAAGCCTCGCCCGCCGCGCCCACCACCGCGGCCGGCGCCACCACGTCCGTGACCGGCACCGCTGCCTCCGGCCAGGACGAGGAGCATTCGCAGGCCGACGTGATGTTCGCGCAGATGATGCTCCCGCACCACCAGCAAGCGATCGAGATGAGCGACATCATCCTGGCCAAGGACGACATCCCCGCCGACGTCACGGCGCTGGCCGAGGAGATCAAAGCCGCCCAGGGCCCCGAGATCGCGCAGCTGACCAACTGGCTCGAGCAGTGGGAAGAGCCCATCGAGGCGCAGGATGGTCACGGCGGTCACGACATGTCCATGATGGAAGGGATGCTCTCCGACGACGAACTTGAGCAGCTGTCCCAGGCCCAGGGAGTCGACGCCGCCCGGATGTTCATGGAGCAGATGATCGCCCATCACCAGGGCGCCATCGCCATGGCCGAGGACGAGGTCGAAAGTGGCCGCTACCAGCCCGCGGTCGAGTTGGCCCAGACCATCATCGACACCCAACAGCAGGAGATCGACACCATGCGCGACCTGCTCACCTCGCTCTAACCACCCCATCGCCATGGGCCACCCCGGCCCGGCACGACACCCGAGACACCACACCACGCGGAGAGGAAGATCCATGTTCTCCACAACGCGCTCTGCGCTCCCGCTCACGGCCGTCAAGGAAGCGTGTTCGTGCTGCTCCACGCCCACGGACCTAGAACGGATCGACGCCACCGGCCGTCCGCAAGCTGACGATGATGCCGCCCTGGCCGCCGGCGCTCACACGGAGACAGACAAATGAGTCAGCCACACGATCACCACCACCATGATCGGCGCGGCGAACCCGGTGACGGTTCGGACGGCCGCCCCGACGACATGGCCACATCGGTAGCCGAACATCATCACCCGGGCGCCGCTGACGACGCGGCCGGCCACGGCCACACCGGACAGCACCACACCGGTCATGAAGCCCACGGCGGTCATGCGGGCCACGCAGACCACGTCGGGCAGTTCCGACGGCTGTTCTGGATCATGCTCGTCTTGGCAGTGCCGGTGGTCGGCTTCAATGACACGTTCGCCGACCTCATCGGCTACCAGCTGCCGGAGGCCGACTGGGTGCGGTGGGTCTCCCCCGCCCTGGGCACAGTGATCTACCTCTGGGGCGGTCGGCCGTTCCTGACCGGCGCGCTGTCCGAGCTCCGCGCTCGCCAGCCCGGCATGATGCTCCTGATCGGCCTGGCCATCACCGTGGCGTTCATCGCCTCCTGGGGCGCTACCCTGCGCATCCTGGATCATGAGCTGAACTTCTGGTGGGAACTGGCCCTGCTGGTGGTGATCATGCTGCTGGGCCACTGGATCGAGATGCGCTCCCTGGCGCAGACCACCTCCGCGCTCGACTCCCTGGCGGCGCTGCTGCCGGATGAGGCCGAGAAGGTCGACGGCGACGACGTGGTGACAGTCGCTCCGGCCGACCTGGTGGTCGGCGACGTGGTGATCGTCCGCCCCGGTGCTTCTGTGCCCGCCGACGGCAAGATCATCGACGGCTCGGCCAGCATGGACGAATCCATGGTCACCGGCGAATCCAAGGCGGTCCGCCGCGGCATCGGCGAGCAGGTCGTCGCCGGCACGGTGGCCACTGATTCCGGCCTGCGCGTGAAGGTCTCGGCGACAGGGGACGACACCGCGCTGGCCGGGATCCAGAAGCTGGTGGCCGACGCACAGGCGTCCTCCTCGCGGGCCCAGCGCATCGCCGACACCGCCGCCGGCTGGTTGTTCTGGTTCGCCCTCGCGTCGGCCGTGATCACCGCGGTCATCTGGAGCGCTCTCGGGTTGCCGGACGCGGGTGTGGTGCGCACGATCACCGTGCTGGTCATCGCCTGCCCACACGCGCTGGGATTGGCGATCCCGCTCGTGGTCTCCATCGCCACCGAACGCGCCGCCCGCGGCGGCGTACTGATCAAGGACCGCCTCGCGCTCGAGTCGATGCGCACCGTCGACGCCGTCCTGTTCGACAAGACCGGCACCCTGACCAAGGGCGAACCCACCGTCACCGGAATCGAATCAATAGACGGACACACCGCCAACGAGGTGCTTGCCCTGGCTGCCGCGGCCGAGTCCGACAGTGAGCACCCGCTGGCCAGAGCCGTCGTCGGGGCCGCACGGGCCCGCGAACTGACCGTGTCGACGGCGATTGACTTCTCCTCCTCCCCGGCCGTGGGCGTCAAGGCCACGGTGGACGGCACCGTCGTCGAGGTCGGCGGCCCCTACCTGCTCGATCAGCACGGACGCGATGAACTGCCCGTCGCCGACCAGTGGCGCGACGAGGGCGCGATCATCCTGCACATCCTCGCCGAGGGCCGGGTGATCGGCGCGCTGCGGCTGGCCGACGAGATCCGGCCCGAGTCCCGCGCGGCCGTCGACGCCCTGCATGCTGCCGGTGCGCAGGTCGTCATGATCACCGGCGATGCCCGCGCCGTGGCCGACACCGTCGCCGCCGAGCTGGGCATCGACCGGGTCTTCGCCGGGGTCCGGCCAGAAGACAAGGCCGCCAAAGTCGCCGAACTGCAGTCCGAAGGCAAGAAGGTCGCCATGGTCGGCGACGGGGTCAACGACGCGCCCGCACTGGCCCAAGCCGATGTGGGCATCGCCATCGGCGCCGGGACCGACGTGGCGATCGGCTCCGCGGGGGTCATCCTGGCCTCATCGGATCCCCGCTCGGTGCTCTCGGTCATCGAACTGTCCCGGGCGAGCTACCGCAAGATGAAGCAGAACCTGTGGTGGGCGGCCGGCTACAACCTCGCCGCCGTGCCCCTGGCCGCAGGTGTCCTCGCCCCGATCGGATTCGTACTGCCCATGGGCGTCGGCGCCATCCTCATGTCCGCCTCCACGGTCGTCGTTGCTCTCAACGCTCAGCTGCTGCGTCGTCTCGACCTGCGCCCGGACACCGTCACCACAGCGATGCAACGAGGATGAATCCGATGAACGCCACCCACTCCACTCGGAGACGAGCCGCGACCGCGCTCGTTGCCGCCGCTGCCCTGACCCTCACCGGCTGCTCGATCGGCACCTCCGACAGTTCAGTGCCGGAATCTCACCCTGCGTCGTTGGAGCACTACGACCTCGCCGGCCTCGAGGCACCCCAAATCATCAACACGCTCGACACCATGCCGGTGGCCGACAGGCCAGACGATCTGATCGCCTCGGTGCAGCCGACAGAGGTGGTCTTGACCAGTGGCGATGAGAGCCTCGAGACGATTCCTATTCCAGAGGACCAGTTCTATCTGTCAGTGGCTCCGTACTACACGAGCACCCACCCCTGCCGATTCCATAGCCTGACCACTTGCCGCGGTGAGATCGCCAACGAACAGGTGCACGTCACAGCCACCGATAACGCCTCCGGTGACACCTTCATCGACGAACCGCGCACCACCTACGACAACGGCTTCCTCGGGCTCTGGCTACCGCGAGGCATCACGGCCACGCTCACCATCGACCACGACGGCAGAACGGCCACCGCTCCGATCTCCACGGGCGACAACGACCTCACCTGCCTGACCACTATGCAACTCGCCTGACATCCCCACTCGCGCCGACATCGCCACCGACGCGGCCACCCACTGGCAGGAAGGTAGTGCGGTCAGCATGGACCACAGCACACAGTCCCAAGACAAGCTCACTCTCACCGGATCCGTCGCACTGGGAACCGGGGTAATGATCGGAGCCGGCATCTTCGCCCTCGTGGGCCAGGTCGCCGAACTGGCCGGCGGCTGGGTGCCGTGGGCGTTCCTCGCCGGCGCGGTAGTGGTGGCATTCAGTTCCTACTCCTACATCCGGTACTCGGCCACCAACCCGTCCTCGGGCGGGATCGCGATGTTGCTCAAGGCCGCCTACGGGCCCGGGGTGGCGGCCGGCACGTTCTCCCTGTTCATGTACGTGTCGATGATCCTCGCCGAGTCCCTGCTGGGGCGGACCTTCGGCACCTAGGTGCTGCGGCCATTCGGCATGCAGGACTCGTCCCTGTGGGTGCCCGTGCTGGCAGTTCTCGCCATCTCCGCCGCCGCGCTGGTCAACCTGGTGGGCAACCAGTGGGTCGAGCGCTCAGCCACCGCTACCGCGGCGCTCAAGATCGTGGGCATCGCGGTGCTGGCGATCGGTGGCATCCTGGCCGCGGGCGTGTCCTCGCTGGGCCGGCTGGTCACCGTCGCCGACCGCACCCCACCGGACCACGGCTGGATGGGATTCCTGGCCGGGGTGACCCTGTGCATCCTGGCCTACAAGGGCTTCACCACGATCACCAACCAGGGTGCGGACCTGCGGGACCCGGAGCGCAATATCGGCCGCTCCATCATGATCTCGATCGCCCTGTGCACCGTCCTCTACTTGCTGATCACCGTCGCAGTGACCGCCAGCCTGACCGTGCCGCAGATCATCGGGGCCCGCGACTATGCCCTCGCCGAGGCGGCCGAGCCGATGTTCGGATCCTGGGGCGTCACGCTGACCGTGATCATCGCGGTGGTGGCGACGCTGTCAGGACTCATCGCGAGCTTGTTCTCGGTCTCCAAGCTCTACGACATGCTCCGCGACATGGGGCAGGTGCCGGGCCTGCCCGGGGCCGGCGGACACCAGTCGCTCTACATCACAGCTGGCCTGGCGATCCTCATGGCGGCCTTCTTCGACCTGTCACAAATCGCCTCCCTCGGGGCGATCCTGTACCTGGCAATGGACATCGCCATCCACTACGGGATCATCCGACGCCTCAGAGACGACGTCAACGCCAAGGCGTGGATCCCGTGGGTCGCGATCGTCCTCGACGTCGCAGTGCTCGTGCCCTTCCTCCTCCTCAAGGCGCAATCAGACCCGCTCACGCTGGGCATCACCGCCATCGTGGCCCTAGTCATCATCGCAGCGCAGTGGCTCACCGTGCGTCACCGCTCGGAACAATGATCCGCCCCCCTGCCAAAAGCAGCTACAACGGGTACTGGACGCTTGCTATTACAAAGATTCTGCGAAGGTCGGCCCGAGGGACTGTAGCCAGCACTGCGCATCAGTAGCGTCGGCGTCAGCTGGGCGCCTCCAGCGACGACTCGGAGAAGAAGGGAGCACATCGATGTCTCACATCACTTCAATGATCGAAACCCACCCCAACGACGCTTCCGGCATAGACGTGCAGAAGCTTGCCGACTGCATCGCTGCGTGTTTCGAATGCGCACAGACTTGCACCTCGTGCGCTGATGCCTGCCTGGCCGAAGAGATGGTCGCAGACCTACGGAACTGCATTCGCCTCAACCTTGACTGCGCCGATCTCTGCGCAACCACCGGCAATATCCTCAGCCGTCGCACTGGGCAGAACCTCGCCACGGTCAAGACCGCGCTCGAGGCATGCCGGACAGCATGCGCAGAATGTGCTACCGAGTGTAGGAAGCACGAGGACATGCATGAGCATTGTCGAGTCTGCGCCGAAGCCTGCCGCAAATGCGAACAGGCCTGCACCGAACTCCTGTCCGCGATCAGCTAACGATCATTGCCCGGCCTGGTCGGTCGCACGACAATCGACCAGGCTGGGCCACCCGCCGATATCCAGGTTTTATGTCAACCCGACCAGGCTGAGTCACGTCTGGAAGGTCGCCACTCCTCTCGTCCGCGAACCGGCACGAATTTCGTTCGGCCCGCTCCGGACGGCGGCTACAGCACGTAGCTGTAGGAGTACCACGGCCCTCCGAGGTGCTCTACCTGCAGATCTTTTACTCCAGGTTCGAACGTGGGAGGCCCCTATAGGGAATGTGCCCACCCGCGCATGTGAAATCCGAAGACGAAGTCGGCATCGCTGACCACGACCACCCCGTCCTCTCGGTGGCTGAGCTTCCAGACCTCCACGTGCCCTACTTGCCGTGGGGTGTCGAAGCCGTAGTGCTCCGACCAACCCGGCGGATGGGAGCGAGCCTGCGCAACAGCATTCTCCATCTCTGAGCGAGAGGAATCGAACCCTTTTGGGACCGCTGCTCCAATCGCCAGCACCACGGCCACACCAGCCACGAAAAGGGCCGGAGGGGCCCCGAGCCACCACGTTCGTAGCTGCCGGAATCGCCACGCCACCAGCACCGCGATCAGCCACGCCAGGCCCGCGATCATCAGCGCCCAGCCGACCTTCTTGCCCCACACGGGTATATCGTCGTCTGGCGGGTTCGCCTGCGACAGATAGTCAACGGCGTGCCACAGGATCTCGTTTTCTTGCCCCTAAAAGTGGAGTCCACTGTGGCCGTCACGCGGCAACGATTCTCGGCGGCTCGCGGCATCGTCCGGCCTCGAAACCAGCGACTTTCCATGACCAAGGTCATTGCGGCGTTCCTTGCGGTGCCAATGTCTCGGTGACGCGAACACTCAGTTCCGGCTTGTCGTGGCCTTCGGTGTGGGTGTATGTCCCGAGATGGGACCACATCGAGTCCACGAGCGGCTGGAGGAACAAACGGCCCAGCTGAGTGACGATGACGTCGACCACCTGAACAGCATCGGCGCGGACCCTAGACGCCGCGCCAGATTCCCGCATAGCCGCCACTTCCCGGTGTGTCAGCTCGGTGAGTCGCTCGAGTAACTCACCTCGCTGACCGCCGGGATCTAGCAACGCGCGGCGCAGGTAGTTCACCACCTCGGGACGCCTGACCAGCATGTCGGCAACCGCGTCGTTGCGGATCCGGGCGATGTCGGCGCCTGGGATGTCCACGGGCGCCGAGGCAAGTGCGGTAGCGAAATGCTCTACGACCAGTCGCTCGACCGCCTCGCGAAGGCCGTCCTTCGTGCCGTAGTGATGGACCACGAGACCCACCGTCACTCCGGCCGCGGTTGCCACGGTTCGCAACGAAGTGCCGTCCTCGCCGTTGGCGGCGTAGAGATCCAGTGCGGCGTTGCGGATGCGCGCCTTGGCAGTGAGATCCTGGCCCGCGGCGCCTGGTGCGGAACGATTCACGCGGTTCCCCTTCAGTTGCGGTCGAGCCTACGGACCCCAAACTAGACTATACGTCGGTACCGCTTACTGTATGTTCGTACAGTACAAGGTGTCCCGGCTCAGTCGGCCTTGTCGACCTGACTATCGTGCCGTCGACAGCCAGTTGCTCAGGCCACCCGCATCGGGCCTCAGGGCCCCTTGGACGTCCCGGTCAAAGGTTGGGTCACGGGTCGGACGTGCGGGTGTCGGCGATATCTCCGTCGCCACAAGCCGAGGTATCGCACCCAGTACAACTTCATCGACAGGAAGGTCTGGACATGGACACATTTCGCGACAAGGCCGGCGAGCCGATAGGTACCGATATCGACAACTGGGTGGCCTCGTTCACGCGCATGGAATCCGGTTCCTCCGAGCTTCCTCCCCACCACCCCAACTGCCTTGGCTGTGGACCAGAGAACCCGAATGGTCACTTCCTCTCGGTACGGCGTGACGGAGACGGCGTCGTCGCACACCACCAGTTCGACCAGCGCCACGTCGGGGCACCGGGCATTGCACACGGCGGCGCGGTAGCGACCGTGATTGACGACCTATTCGGCTTCTTGCTGTATTCGGTCGGCGAGCTCGCCGTGACGCGCCGTCTCGAGCTCGACTATCTTGCGCCAGCACTACTCGACACCCCCTACATCCTGCGCGCTGCAGTTCGGTCTCGCGATGGCCGGAAATTGGACCTCAAGTCCACGATGGAGGATGCAGAGGGCCGCACTGTTATTACTGCCACTGCCCTGTTCATCGTGGTCGAGGTTGAACACTTTTTGCAGTCACAGAGAAACTCGAGGACTTAGGCCAAACTCACCGCCGCGAGCACCAGGCCCGAATACGTCGAGGGTGTCGGCGGAGCCTGAAGCTATTGAACGCCACGCCCAAAGAAAGGGCGAAGCTGAAGGCACCGTGCATTGCCAGTTGCCCTGTACGAGTCAACCAAGTGGCAGCGCTACCTACGACGGAACCCCGTCGGCGGGTGGCCGGTCCAGTGCTTGAAAGCGTGTGAAAAGCTGGCGAGGTCGCTATATCCGAGGTCCGTGGCGATCTCGCTCGCGGACACAGATCCGTCCAGTAAACGAAGAATCGCGTACTCACGAATGACCGACTGGCGCAGTCCGCGATAGGTCATCCCTTCCTCAGAGAGGCGCCGCTTAAGTGTGCTCGTAGAGATGGAGAGTTCGTCTGCAATCCACTGACTTCCACAATCTGCGGGACGCTTCTCTATCAGACGTCTCACCTTGTCCGAATACGAGGCGATTTTACTCCGCTCGTCGAGCCTTCGCTGCAAGTCACTGATAGCGAGTCGATACGCCACGGGGTCAGAGAACCGGCAGACGTGATTGACCGCGTCAACGGGAAAATGCAGAATGGACAGTGAAGCGTCAAATACCAGGCGACCAGCTAACCGATCCTGATCCACGGGCAGACCTTCCGGAGCGGGCCAACCCAGTGAGAGTGTGATGTCTGGTGCATCGCCAACGAGTATATTCAGCAGCCTCAGCAGGACCGCACCACAGTAGGTGACCACTAGGGAGTCTAGGACTCGATCGCCCGTCTGCCCATTGAGCGCGACAGACACTCCGTGTCCACCTGCGTAGAACTGCGCACTCAGGGCTGGGGTTATTAGCGGCAGGTAGACAAGCAATTCCAATATCTCGCCTGCGGAACCTGCGCTTACTAGTGGGACGCTTAATGGTCCGAAGGACGTCAGATGAGCATGCTGGGCGAACGCCAAACCGAGGGTCGTTGCTTGGTCAACGTCGAGGTCGGGCAAGGCTTCCCTGATCCACCGCAGGGGAACTTGGGCGTTGATGGCGAGAAGTGACTCGACGTCGCTTCGCTCACGATCCATGATCTCGCGAAACCGTGCAACGGCGTCTTGCTCCAGAACTGGGCTCTCAAGTAACTGCGCGAACACGAGCGGTGGCACGCCCTCGCGATCAAGATTCATCGCCCCCGCCTTCTGAGCCAAATTAACAAGCTTCTGCCCTCAATCAACCTAGCCGCAGTCGTCGTTGTTAGCAATGCTGTGAGCAGCTATTACCCGAACAACCATGCAGGAGCCAGCGATGACAGTCGTAACCTTCGTCTCACATGAGGGAGAGAAGCACGTGGTGCCCTTAGAGGAGGGGCAGTCACTCATGCGGATCGCCGTCAACAACGCGGTGCCCGGGATTGACGCTGACTGCGGAGGCGAAGCCGCGTGCGGCACGTGTCATGTCATCGTTGATCCGCAGTGGTCCGAACAGGTCGGCCTCTCGGGAGCAAGTGAAGAGGAAATGCTCGCAATGAACCCGGAAAGGCTGCCGACCTCTCGACTGTCGTGCCAGATGACCGCGTCCGCGGATTGGGACGGCCTGGTCGTCCAGGTGCCAGAGTTCCAGATGTAACGACGAAGGGATCAAGAGTCGTGTCAAGCAATCATGTAGAAGTCGGGGACAGAATCCGGTCGGCCATCCCGATGGATCTTCAGATCCGGGGCGCCCATCTGTACGACAGGACTCGGCGCTGGGTGACAAGGACGAATGGGAAGAAGCTCTTCGTAGAAAGTCCCATTCCTCCCGTCGAGGATGTCGAGCTCGCCGACATCGACCTCAGTAATCCCTTTCTCTATCGCCAAGGCCGCTGGCAGTCCTACTATGAGCGCCTGCGAAACGAGGCTCCGGTCCACTTTCAGCCCAACAGTGCGTTCGGGCCGTTCTGGTCAGTGACCCGACATGAAGACATCATCGCGGTCGATAAGAACCATGAGGTCTTCTCCGCCGAGCCGATGATAGTGATCGGGGCCCCGCCTCGTTTTCTCGATATTGAGATGTTCATCGCGATGGACCCACCGCGCCACGACGTGCAGCGAGCAGCTGTGCAGGGGGTGGTGGCGCCGAAGAACCTGCGCGAGATGGAGACGCTCATTCGGTCTCGGGTTCGCGAGGTACTAGACGACTTGCCGGTGAATCAGCCGTTCGATTGGGTCCAGGCTGTCTCGATCGAACTGACAGCTCGAATGCTCGCGACGCTCTTGGACTTCCCATACGAGGAACGTCACAAACTCGTGTACTGGTCAGATATTGCAACTTCGTTCGAGGAAGCGAACGGTGGTCCTGCGGACCTCGACGAGACGTTCGACGGAATGCGCGAGATGGCGAGCGGTCTGAGTTCTCTGTGGTACGACAAGAAGGCTCGGTTAGCAGAGGGGGAGGAACCCGGTTTCGACCTGGTCACCATGCTGCAGAGCAACGAGAACACCAAGGATCTGATCGACCGCCCGATGGAATTCATGGGCAACTTTGTGCTGTTGATCGTCGGAGGGAACGACACGACCCGGAACTCGATGAGTGGTGGCGTTCTGGCGCTGAACCGGTTCCCAGACCAGTTCGAAAAGCTCAAGTCCAACCCTGACCTGATCCCCAACATGGTCTCCGAGATAATCCGGTGGCAAACGCCGCTGGCCTACATGCGCCGAATCGCCAAGACTGACACTATCTTGAACGGTCAGTTCATCCGTAAGGGTGACAAGGTCGTGATGTGGTACGCCTCAGGCAACCGCGACGAGCGTGTGTTCGAGCGGCCCGAAGACTTCATCATCGACCGGGCCAACGTCCGCAACCACATCTCCTTCGGGTTCGGCGTACACCGGTGCATGGGCAACCGACTGGCCGAAATGCAGCTGCGGATCCTCTGGGAAGAGCTGCTCCCCCGCTTCGAGAACATCGAGGTCGTCGGCGAACCCGAGTACGTGCAGTCCAACTTCGTGCGGGGTATCAGCAAGATGATGGTGCGCCTCACCCCGAAATCCGGCACATGACATCGCAGCGAGCCCTCATCATCGGTGCCAGCCATGCCGGAGCCCAACTCGCGGCGAGCCTACGGCAGGACGGGTGGAGCGGTGAGATCGTCCTCATCGGCGAGGAGCCCACGGTGCCCTACCAGCGCCCGCCACTGTCGAAGGCGTATCTCGCCGGGAAAACCACCCTCGACGAGATCACCATCCGCAGTTCGGACTTCTACTCCAAGCAGCGAATCCAGCTTCTCAACGCGCACGTGGAGGCGATCGACCGCTCGGCTGGGCACATCGTTATGAGCACCGGCGACACACTGACATACGACAAGCTCGCGCTGTGCACGGGAGCCCGCCCTCGTCAGCTCCGCGTTCCTGGGGCCGATCTCGCCGGGGTCCATTACCTTCGTACCGCCGCAGACGTCGAGTTGATCCGCACGTCCGCCGCCCCCGGGCGGCGGGTGGTGATCGTCGGGGGCGGCTACATCGGACTTGAGACGGCCGCCTCACTAGGGGCACTGGGCCTGGAAGTCACCGTGCTCGAGGCGACCACTCGCGTCCTCGAGCGGGTCACTGCTCCCGACGTATCAACGTTCTTCGAGCGGATCCACCGAGAGGAGGGCATCGATATCCGAACGGGCGCCAAAGTCGCAGCATTAGTCGGAGACGATTGCGTCCGGGAGGTCACACTATCTACTGGCGAGTCGATTCCGACTGATCTGGTCATCGTGGGTATCGGTGTTGAACCGAGAACAGAACTCGCCGAGGCGGCGGGCTTGACCCTGAACGATGGTGTGGTGATCGACGAGCACGCCCGAACCAGTGACCCAGCCATCGTTGCCGCCGGAGACTGTGCCAGCAAGTACATCTCTCGATACGGTCGCCGAGTCCGGCTGGAGTGCGTACCCGGAGCAACCGATCAGGCGAAACTCGCCGCGGCTACCCTTTGCGGGAAGTCCAAGAGCGCAGTGTCGCTGCCCTGGTTCTGGTCAGATCAATACGATCTCAAGCTGCAGATCGCCGGTCTCAACACCGGTTACGACGAAGTCGTCCTCAGCGGTGACCCCACGCGGGACCGCGACTTCAGCTGCTTCTACCTCCGTGATGGCGAACTCCTTGCTGCAGACTGCATCAATCGTCCCCGTGATTTCATGCTCAGCAAACAGGTCATCACACAGCAGCGTCCTTTCGTCCGGACCGATTTCGCCCATACGGGTTCTCCCGATTCCTTGCGCAATGGGTAAGCCAGTCCCGAGCGAGACTCGCACGGTCAGCGGCGGAGCCTCGACGAACGGCGCTGACATCCCACTGGCGCAGCAAGAGAGCCCGGTTCGTGCCCGCCTGCCGTTCAGAAAGGAACTCTGATGACTCGCCAGACGCTCATCGAGAACTATCCACATCGGGTCGGGGGGCACTGCGGCTCAGCCGCGATGCGAGACCTCCTGCACTGGCAAGGCCTCGGCTGGGAAGAACCGCCCGATGAAGGTCTCGTCTTCACCCTCGGGGGGTCACTTGGCCTGTCCTACTTGCGCTCGAGCGACCTCTTCCCGCCGCTTTATCTGGTAGGGAGAGACTCCGATTTCGAAGTAAATCTCCCCCATCTACTGGGCGCACAGGTCCAAGTGCTCACGACCGACGATCCCCGAGAAGGATGGTCGTGGATTAGCCAGGAGGTCGATGCCGGAAGGCCAGCCCTGATATGGGGCGACATCGCGGAGTTGCCCTACCTGCGGGTTCGGCTCCAAATGAGTCGCCACGATATCGTGGTAATTGGTTACGACGAGGCGGAGAGGATCGCCTTCGTTGTTGACAACGACCGTGCCGAGGTCCAAAAGGTTCCGTTCGACGCTCTCGCTCGAGCACGGTCGTCGATGTCATTCCCACAACCGACACGTCACACCACGTACCGCATCGCCTGGCCGCATGAGTTACCAGACCTTGCGCAGGTTGCCGCAGCGGCTTTCCGTCAATCGGCAGCGAACATGCGCCACCCAACTCCGCCAGGAGTCGTTGATCTCACGACCGCGGTGAGCGGTTCCGAAGGCTTAGCAGCGGTCGCCCAGCTCGCCGCTGATGTCCGGACTTGGTCCCATCTACCGGCTGACGAACTCGAGATCCTCTTATTCAGCTTGAGCGCTTTCATCGAGAAGGCCGGCACCGGTGGCGGCCTGTTCCGAAAGCTGCTCGCTGACGGCTGCGCGGACGTGGCACGTTTGACCGGTGACCTCGCGACCGAAGATCTCGCCGTAGCCGCCAGACACTGTGCACAGACATGGACGGAGGCCGGCCGAGCCGGGATCGAGCACGAGGTCGATGTGCGTACTCGGCTGGAACGTGTGGCTTCGGCGGTTAGCCTCCTGCCCACGCTCGAGCTTCAACTGGCTGAAGCTCTGGAGTCAGCTTCGCGATCGCTTGCAGCAGCCTGACTAATCGGGAAGTCAAAACTGGACGGTAGAAGTTCCGGCCGCACTCAGACTGCAGCGGATGGCTCGCCGCCGCTCGCACCGAAACGACCGGGCTCTAGGGTTGCCTCGCCACCTCCCCGGCGACCTCGGCGATCGAGCGGTCACACCCATCCGACAAGAAGAAGCCCCGATTTAGCGAGATCCGACGGCGCCAGGGCGGTTCAGATCGTGGCCGAACTCGGCCTGGATGGGTTCGCCTCCCTGCTTGCGGGCAGCAAGAAAATCATCAACGAGTTGCACGCATCCGTCGTGGTCGACCGTGCAGAGCCCAGTAAGGCGAGCGAACACGACGGGACCCAGGAGTTGAACGATCGCGAAGGTGGTGTCGACGTTGCCGAGCTGTGCTCGAACGTCAGGATGTGTGAGGATGCGGTCAAAGGGCTGCCGGTACTCCTCGATGACTCGACTACGCAGTGAGGTGATCGCGGCCGAATCGGCAGGATCGCCGCCGACTGATCCGATTGACAGCCAAGCCAGAGTCGTAATGTTCAGCGGCGCCTGGTCAATCAGGTCGGCTTGGGCCGTGAGAAGCGCGATGAGTTGGTCGCGTACCGACCCACTGTCGGCAGAGACCTCGACGCGAGGCAACAGCCGCTCGAAGGTCGCCGCAAGCAACTGGGCGGTCCCGCCGAAATGCCGATAGAGCGTGGCCCGCGCAACCTTTGACATTCGAGTGACCGCCTCGACGGTAACCGCCTCTACACCGCCAGTGCTCAGGAGATGCGTGGCAGCGTCGAGCAATCGTTTTCGTGAGCGCAGCAGTCGCGGATCGAGCTGATCGTCGTCCGTAGCGGGCCGGTCAGCACTCCAGTCGTTCACGCTCTCCCCTTCGGCCGACGGTCACTTCTCGTCCAAGCTAACCTGTCCAGCCAGCCGGATACTGTGATACTACTTGTCTCAGACCAAGACCGACCATCTCACAGCAAGGGGCCGGCGATGCACTCACCCCAACAGACCATCACCGAGTCATCCCGGTGGACCCGAGCCGAATGGTGGATGCTCACGGTGTCGTGCCTAGCCGTGGCGTTGGTGGTCGCGGCCATGGCCGCGCTGTATTCGGCATTACCGGAGATTGCGGTAGAGACTGGAGCGACGCAAGCCCAGCTGACCTGGATCGTCGACGGCTACACGCTGGTACTGGCGTGCCTGGTCCTGCCCGCTGGAGCGATCGGTGACCGCTATGGCAGACGCGCAGTTCTCGTAATAGGCCTGGCGATATTCACCATGGCATCCGCACTTCCCCTGCTGCTGTCTGACCCGGCCTGGTTGATCGCTGCGCGAGCGATTGCCGGGGCGGGCGCTGCACTGGTAATGCCCTCGACGCTATCGATTCTGACTGCTGGTTTCGCCGCCGTTCATCGCGGCCGAGCAGTAGGTGTGTGGGCTGGAGTCGCCGGCTCCGGAGCAGTGTTAGGCATCCTCGGCGCCGGGGTGCTGCTTGAGCGCTGGTCGTGGGTGTCGGTATTTGTCGGACTGACCGCAGCGGGAGCCCTACTGGCCGCGCTGGCATGCACGATCGCTGAGTCCAGCCAGCATGATCACCCTCCCGTGGACTGGGTGGGCGCGGCGGCAGCTGCAGTCGCGGTTGCGGGAATCGTATTCGCCACGATCGAGTTTCCCGCGCGGGGCTGGGCCGACTCGATCGTTCTCGCCAGCGCCGGGGCCGGCATATTGGCGACAGCCTTTTTTATCCTGATTGAGCTGCGATCCTCGGCCCCCTTGTTGGATGTTCGGTTGTTCGCCAAGCGCGGCTTCAGCGCCGGCTCGTTGTCGGTGGCCATCCAATTCTTGGTCACTTTCGGGGTATTCCTACTCCTGGTGCAGTACCTGCAACTGATCCTGGGATACGGACCGCTGGCCTCGGCGTTGGGATTGGTGCCGATGACGGTCCCCCTGATCGTGATCTCGGTGATCGCCCCCCGACTGTCACAGCGATTTGGACTACGAGTGATGACCGTCGCCGGTCTGGCGACCATCGCAGTTGGCCTGATGCTGGTCAGCCGGATGACCGTCGATGCACGTTACCTCGACCTGCTATGGCCGCTGTTGATCATGAGCGCAGGGCTCGGACTATGCACAGCCCCAGCGACCTACGCGATCATCGCCGAAACTCCGGAGAGCAAACACGGGGTCGCCGCCGCAGTCAACGATGCGGCCCGCGAGATCGGCGCTGCGATGGGGATCGCAGTGGCCGGCAGTGTGCTGGCCGCCGGATACACCCGCCACATCCAACCCGCCCTGCCTCAGTTACCCGAACCTGCCCGCGGTCCGGTCTCCGACTCCCTGGCCGCCGCCCTAGAGATCGCCGCACAAGCCGGACCAATGGCGCAACCATTGGTCGACTACGCCAAAGAGGCATTTGTCAACGGCAGCAGTCAGGCCACACTTACGTTGGCAATCCTCACCGCCGCAGCCGCAGTCTTGCTAGCGATCCTTGCCCCGGGCACTGCTGCGCGTGACCACAAGACCACGGCCAGTTCCACAGCACCGGCACACCGGGACAGCGTCGGATAGGTGGCCCGTCCGGCTTCCGGCTGCACTGACTCGTGCCTGGAGAAACTGCGCAAGGTCAGCAAGAACCGCGGTCACTTCCCGAGTGCAGAATCTCGGCGGTCGCGCTGCTGTGGCTAGCGATACCCACCATCTTCAGGGCGGGGGTCAGTGGCTGATGCGTCCACGCTGTGACTGCAGGGTGGGCGGTAGCAGCCGTTCGGCGACCGCGCCGGTGATGGCGGCGAAGACGGCTTTGTGAAGGATGTCCACGGCCTGCTCACTCGCGGGCCAGGTCGACGGCGGCGCTCCGACTCCGGTGGCGTTTTCCACGGTTTGGTCAAATCCCAGCCGGACGGCGGTGTGCCACACGGTCGCATGAACTCCTCGGATCCCGGTGGCCGCCCACACGCCGCGAATAGCACCCAGCGCCGCGCCGGTGCTGAAGTGCATGAGGTGGTTCCACCCGTCCGGGCGGTCGTCGTCGCCAGGCTTTTGGCCCAACAGCGTGAGCAGGGCGCGCGCCGGGACGTACGAGTTCGGCCTGCCCGTGATCGCCTGTTCGGCTTTCTCGCCGATGACCATCAATCCGGCCCCTACTAAGCCGGCCACCGCTCCGGTTCCGGCCGCTCGGGCAACATGGACTGCTCGGTTCTGGGTCATACTGCTCACTCCTTCGATGCTGTGGATATGCGGGCCTGTGGGAAGGGATAACTACGAGAAGGATTGCGGGACAG
>NZ_CP093845.1:3710800-3715093 GCF_024732245.1 Dietzia sp. B32
CCGCAAATCACGGGCAGCAGGACATCGCCCGGTACCTCGGGAAGTAGCCGGCTGCGATTGGTGGTTCTCTCGGACGCGCCCGGGAGCGGCCTGACTCACCGGGCCGCTGTATGCATCCCTCACCCGGCAGAGGTTCCTGCTCGGGCGGCGGGCGGACGGCGCCACCGGGTCCGTTTCCCTCGACGGACTCTCCGTCGGGGTCGGCCTGTGGATCGAGTCTGGGACTGCGCACCAGAGCGTGGCGTCGGCGTTGCTGGGCGTCGTTGAGCCAGGAGGCGTCGACGGCTCGGGGCCGGTCGATCCAGGAAACTGTCGCCCGCTGCCCGCCCGTCACTAAGACGGCGCGGAACACCGGGTATGGGCTACGGGGAAGTCTCGGTAGATCACAAGCGTCTCCCCCGCCGCTCGCGATGGTCTCTTTCGCGTCGCACCCGATGAGTCGGCGTACGCGAACCGGTAGTGATCACCACCAGTCTGCGACGCCACAGACGCATGGGACGTTCTTCCGGGTACCCCCGCCGGCGGCCTTCCCACCGTCGCTTGTGCTGCCTCCGCGCTCGCAGGCACCGACACACCCTGCGTAACGACCACCCCGGGCGCCTCCGGTGGCCCGTCAATTCCCGACGATGGGCCGCGGCGTGCGATCCCGACTGCCCTGGCCACTATGGGTCTCCGACAGAGGGGACCGCGGTATCTCGAGGACGGCTCATCAAGAGCCGACGATCAAGGCCAGTTGGAGAGGATCCGCCTCGTCCTGTGGAGGTACGTCGCTACCCGCCGCGCGAACAACACTGGTGAAACCGACCGGGTGGACCTCGAGCAGACGAGGAATCCTAGTCAACAGTAGAGACCCGAGCAGGATCGGCGAGACGCCGATCCTGATGACGCACCTCGAGGACCCGATCCGATAGGTCGCGGCGCAACTGGTGCGGGGGCGGGACGGGCTGACTCCTGCATTTCCGCGAGCCGCCAGGAAGGAGTCGACGCCCGAGTGAGTACCGACCCCCCGGGCCACGAGTTAACGGTCACCTCTCCCGAGCCAGCGGCGCAGGGGCATTGGGTGATTGCTGTGGGCCAGCGGGCCCACACTCGTCGCTGATACAGCCTGACGATCCAGCAGAGAGCGCGAAGGCCGGGGATCGTGAAAGCAGGGGCACTCGTTGATGCCCCGCAAGAATCGTGTGGGACATGTCCGCCCCGGACTCAGCAGGGTAGACAAGGCGGACGATGCAAGGCTGCCGGTACCGAGCGCAAGTCCGGCCAGACGGGGCAGTGCGACCAATGATTGGCCGGAGTGCGGATCCCACCGGGTGGTGATGAGAGCGCCCGGGTACCACTTTCCACTGATGGGTATAGCACCGTGCGCGCGTCGAGAAAGCCTGCGGTCGACACTGTGGTCGGCGACTGGGGCCGCATAGTCACCTCTCCGCCGAACTCCCCGGCATCCGGGTCACAGTCAGTTGGCTCCGGCCCACAACGTCCGTATCGACTCGGTGAACTCTTCGGTCGACCTCCGCGTGACAGGGCACCCGGCCAGGGTTGTCGACAGCCAGCAGACGGCCCCCGGGCCCCGCTCGAGCGCCATGGAAATCGAACAGGGGCCAGAGCTCGCCCCACCCCTGAACAGTGAGTGCCCCAGACGACGTGAACCGGCCGCTCACCTGCCGCACGGCGAGCCGACAACGGGACCGCTAGCAATCTCCGAAGATCTCATTGCCAGTCGGGAGGATCACGCTGACCGATCGGGGCGACTCCCCCACGTCCTTGAACGCGCCAGCAACGATGCGCTGCGTCCAGAGATGGCTGCACGGACGAGGTCCCCTCATCCCAGGCGCCATCGGCGCCCCTGTGCACAGGACCTCGCCGATCTGACGTGTCCGTGAGGTTCTCGCGAACCCGTCACCACGCAGGGCGAAACCGACGATTACTCCCTGAAGGTTTTCGTCTCGCGTCGGCCGGCCGACGACCGGGAGGCTTCCGGCAATGTGGCCCGAACTAAAACGGCCCGCTCGCCGCGAGCCAAGGCTCTTGAGGCCTGCAATCCGGAACATCGGTCAAGCGTGAGAAGAGATCAGTCAGCGAACTTCGCGACGAGGATCGAGTTCAGCAAGTCCGACACGATCGTTTTGCTCGATTCGCCCGGAGCCGGCAACACCCAATTGGAACTCTCGCAGCGAGTAGAACGCTATTGCCACCCGCTCGAGGCCGCGGTGCGCGTGCTCGCCCACCGGTCACGGATGGTCATCGACGAGGCCGGCTACGTGAGATTCGACTCCGACCTGAGTTGGACCTCCTTAGTGCCCCGCTGAGATGACGCTGGTGATGGCTTGGGCGTCGTCGTCCAGCGGAGTGCGGGCGGTGAGCTCGTGTCCGTCGACGTCGATGACGACGGTATGGATTCGACGCAGGATCCGCACGATCTTCTTGATCGACATGCCGGTGCAATTCTGCAGGTGACGGGCGATCGCGAGGGCCGCGAAGACGATGGTCAGGTGTGCTTCTATCGAGTCGCGGGTGCGGTGAAAGATCGGCCGTGCTTTCAGATCCGACTTGGCCATTCGGAACGACTGCTCGACCTTCCACAAATCGTGATAGGCGGCTACGACGGCGTGGCCATCCATGATCTTCGGGTCGATGTTGGTGACGTAGCCCTTGTAGCCGGCCGACTGGCGGGCCCGCTCGATCGACGCCTCGTCCAGTGCGACGGTTTGGCCGGTGACCTTCACGAACCGCTGCTTCTTGAGCGGTTCCGCCCGGTCAGCAACCCTTTGGGCGCGGTCGATCTGCGCGTTGAGCGTGCGGCGATCCCGCTGAGCACGTTGCCATTTGTAGTGCCACACCACCCTCCGGTCGCGTCGATCCCGTCCCTGGCCCATCGAACGAGTCAGTTCCACGACCTCGCCGTCCTCGATGGCGTTGCCACGCCGGCCGAAGTGGTCCTCGAGTTCCTTCGGCGCCTTCGAGGTGCGGGATGCGAAGATGAACGACAGCCCGGCGTCCTCCAGGGCGTTGAGGTTCGCCGCCGAGAGCATGCCCGCATCGGCGACGACGACAGTGTCGCTCACCTGGTGGCGCTGCTGGAAAGCATTGATGACCGGAATGAGCGTCTTGGTCTCGGCCTTGTTGCCCTCGAACACGTGGAGATCCAGCGGGAACCCGTCCCGGGCCACCAGCAGGCCCACGGTGATCTGCGGGTCGACGCGGCGTTCCTTGCTCATGCCGACCTTGCGTAGGCCGTCTTCCTTCTCGGCCTCGAAGTACAGCGTGGTCAGGTCGTACAACACCAGGGCAGCGCCCGGGCCGCCGGCGGCGGTGACGTGCTCCCAGCACGCGGTTGCCAGCACGGTGCGATAGTCACGCTCGACGCAGCGAGCAAGCGACCTCTTGATGCTCGACAGCCGTGGAGCATCGACGCCGATGTCGTCCAGGACACGGGGTGTATCAAGTTTGCTGGTCGGCTCGACCAGCCGGGCGCACACAAGCGTTTTGAACGTCTCATCGGCCACGGCATCGAAGCCGAGTGCGTCGAAGGTGCTGGTCAACGTCTGCCACAGCAGTTCACTGGAGTGTCGGCGCACTACCGCCTCCCCGCCGGAACGGACCTGCGCTTCCGGCTCCGAGCCCAGGTCCAGGGGCTGCTGACCAGCGTGGATCTTGCCCCTGGCCACGGCGATCAACGCCGCCAGCTCGCTTTCGGTGTGCGCGGATCCGATGTGCTCCAAGATCTTCCGCTGGCCGCGGATCTTCTCCACGATCTGCACAGCCGTCGCTCCCGACGACGTTTTCACCTTCCGCACGAACGGGCTCACACCCACAACCTACAGCCCGGCTAGTGCCCCGAAACTCTGACCCGAATTCCGCTGACCAGCAATGATGAACGCCGGTGGCCCCCAGAACCCATCAAGAGGTCCAACTCAGGTCCGAGGCCGGCGCCATGGGCTCCGGGCGCCTCGCCCACCCTTGCTCAGTGCGCGCTCCCCGTGACGCGTGACGCGTGACCACGGTGCCGGACATTCAGCAGGGGACACAACTCGCCCCGTCCCGTGGATGCTTCAGCCGCTGCCGACCCGGCCGGCTCAGATCAGCTGGGCCTCGGCAGTCCCGCAGCAAGCACAGCAGACCGCGCACGCCGACTCCGCGCACTGACGATCGCCCGCGGCGGCGGCACGGGCCGCCTCACAGGCGACCGGGTTTCCGGCCTGCGATCCCGATATCTGATCGCCCCGGACCCCCAATCACCTCGAGACCGAGCAGCTCCACCGGGCGACCCCGGACCAACAGAAACGGGTCGAT
>NZ_CP093845.1:3715193-3718950 GCF_024732245.1 Dietzia sp. B32
TGAATCGCACTGGGTCTGATGGAGGACCAGGTTATCGGATTCCGACCAGGGTCTGGTCGGCCCGTTTCGTAGCCTAGAACGTCTCCTCGGACTCTAGTTGAGGCACGTCATTGAGATAGCCGTGCAGGCGGTGTCAACGGCGGGCAGAAATTGGCCCCTACGTGACGGGCGAATTTTGACCCCTCTGGTTGTTGGTCTGTGCGGTCATGAGGTCTCGTCGTGCTTTGGTCCGGTAGGACTGGCCGCCGAGGGTGAGGACCTCGGCGTGGCGGACGAGGCGGGCGATCATCGCGGCGGCGACGATGTCGTCGGCGAAGATTTCTCCCCAGCGGCCGAAGGGCATGTTCGAGGCCACCAGGATCGAGCCCTGCTCGTAGCGGTGGGCCACGAGCTGGAAGAACAGGTTCGCGGCGTCGGAGTCGAACGGGATGTAGCCGACCTCGTCGATGATGGGCAGCTTGTAGCGGCGCAGCTTGCGCAGCTCGGCCTCGAGACGGTTTCCCGCGTGCGCGGCCTGCAGGCGGGTCAGCCAGCCGACGGCGGTGTCGAACTGCACGGCGTAGCCGGCGGCGATCGGCTTGTATCCGAGGGCTACCGCCAGGTAGGTCTTGCCGACTCCCGGCGGGCCGAGCAGGACGACATTGCCGGCTTTGCCGATGTAGGTGCTGGTGGCCAGGTCCGCCAGGACGTCCCTGCGCAGGCTGGGTTGATGGTCGACGTTGAAGTCCTCCAGCGTCTTGACCTGCGGGAAGCGTGCAGCCCGAGTGCGGACCTGGATGCCGGAGGCCTCTCGGTCGGCTACTTGGCGGCCCAGGACCGCGGCCAGGTACTCCTCGTAGGTCCAGCCCTGCCTGCGGGCGGTATCGGCGAGATCGGCGAACACGCCCGAATTGGTCGGGGTCTTGAGCACCCGGGCTGCGTAGGCGACCTGGGAGGAGGCGTCTTCGCTCATGCCGACACCTCCGAATCCAATGCTGCGTTCCCGGCGAAGTCGACGTCGTAGAGGTCGTCCTAGTCGCACAGCGAGCGCACCACCGGATCAGTGAACGAACTCATCGGTGGTTGCTCGCGGGTCCGCTGCCAGTAGTCCACGCGCAGTTGCTTGGCCAGCTCCACATGCTCGGGGTTGGTGACCGTCCCGCGGCGGGGCCAACTGCGGCGGTGCTCAGCCACCAGGACGCCCGCGCAGGTCACCGTCACTGTATGCAGGCTGGCGACCTCGACCAGGCGCCCGATCACGCGGGGGTCGACCGAGTAGTCCACCGAGTCGATACGCACGTAGTAGTCCCGCGCCAGTCTCACCGTTGTGCGCAGGCCAGTGGTCGGTGCGACCGGCGGGAGCGCGAGCATCCGAGCCCGGTCCTCGCCTAGTGCGTCGACGGGTCGAGCTCCCAACACTCGCACAGTGCGCGAGTTGGCTGTTGCCAGCCACTCGGTGAGCTGGTCATTGAAATCGTCGGGGCCCGCGAAGATCCGGCCCACCATGAACGACAGACCGAGGTAACCGTTGTGCCGTTCGACCATGCCTTTGAACCCTGGGTCCCGCGGCGGGGCGACGACCAGCATCGACGACAATGTCCCGGCGAACGCCGCGGCATCGACCGTCGGATTGCCCGCCGAGGTCGCGATCGCCGATTCCCGATCCCACCACAGGCGATGGGATACAGCCCCGAGCCGGCACAGCAGCAGCCACATCCCGGCCAGGATGTCCCCGGCCATCCGGGAGGGGATCATCGTCGCAGAGATGTACCTCGAGACCGCCAGCGTCATCACCAACACCGGCATCTGAGCACTCTGACCTGCGCCCAGCGGGATCGGCATATTCTGGAACCACAGATCGCACTGCGTCGTATCACCGGGCTCGTGCTCGATCCGGTCCGCCGGGTCAACCCCGCGGTACTCGGGGCCGACCGCTCGCACGCGGTCCTTGAGCACGGTCATCGAGTGCGGCCAGGCGATCCGCTCGGCGATCACCGCGGCCGGCATCGTCGGATACTCCGCCAGCAGCTTGCGGATCTCCGGTTCGAAAACGCATCGGCCAGCGATCCCTTCGGGGCTCGCTTGTACTTTGGCGGCTCGGATGAGGCCAACGCTGAGCGCACCGCGTTCCTCGCGATCCCCAGCCTCCTGGAGATCTCCTTGATCGGCACACCCTCGCTGTTATGCAGACGGCCTATCTCGGCCCACTGCTCCACTGCAATCACCCTCTCAGGGGCGGGAGGGGTCAAGATTCACCCGTCACCGGGGGTCAGTATTCACCCGCTGTACGCGGACACCCGCAGTCGACAGGCGGGCGTGGCCAGAGCCAGTGGACCCAACTCAAGGTGGCCAGTTCGACGTCCTCCACGGTCTTCCACGGTCGCCCCTCGCGGAAAGGCCACGGATGAGCTCGGCCTTGTAGTAGCCATTGACCGTCTCGGCGAGCGCAATATCGTAGGAATCTGCGACGGTGCCGATCGAGGAAGCTGCTCCGATCTCGGCGAGGTGCTCGCCGTCGCGAATCGACGTGAACTGCGACCCGGCATCACTGTGGCACCGCAGCCCGGTCAGCTGGGTGCCGCGTGACCAGCGGGCCATCTCGATCGCGCCCGGGACCAACGTGGTGCACATGGGCGAGGCGACCCGCCACCCGACGATCGTGCGTGAGAAAGCGTCGACGATGAAGCAGACGTCGACGACCCAGTCCAGGTCGGCACGAATGTCAGGTCCGAGACCCACAACTGGGTCGGCGCGGTGGCAGTGAAGTCACGACGCACGGGGTCAGGGTCGCGCGGCATCCCCGGGTCGGGTCCTGTGGTGCGCACCCGCTTGCTGCGCCGGACGCCCTCGATCCCGCCGGCACGCATCAGCCGGGCGACCTGGTCCCGGCCGATGTCGCGGGTCCGCACGCTGGGCCGCCGTCCACAACTTTCGTGCCCCGTAGACCCGGAAGTTGTCCGCCCACGACTGCCGTACGACTGGACCCATAACCTCATTACGCTTCGACCGCGTGGACGGTTCTCCGCTACTTGACCTCGTAGTAGCTACTCGGGTCCACCTGCAGAACTCCGCAGATGCGCTCGACCCCCAAACACCGGCCCGCGAGGACATCATCGCGGTTGGCGTCGATGAACGCGGCTACTTCTTGTGATGCGGCCTAGCTCCGCCCCAAAGAAACTTGCTGCCCTCTTCAGAATTTCGTTTGCCCGCTTGAGCTCGCGGCCTTCCTTCCCGCGAACCTTCATCCTCGCCGAGTCGCCCCCGCCCCGTGGCCCTCGCCAATATCGGCCTGACGCACCCACGAGCGCACGGACTCGCCCGCCATAGCCAAGCTGAGCTGACACCCGCTTCACCGTGCCGTGATCGGTGCCCAGATCGGCTCGCAGGGTCCTGACCATCCGCACCGCGGCAACCTATTCTCCAGGGCTATAGCGACGCCTGGTCGACTTGCCGGGCTCGTATCCTTCGGCATGAGTCCATCCTCGTTCCCAAACGATGGAGACTCCCACCAACCCAGTGCGATTCACGACACGATCGTTTTGCTCGATTCGCCCGGAGCCGGCAACACCCAATTGGAACTCTCACAGCGGGTAGAACGCTATTGCCACCCGCTCGAGGCCGCGGTGCGCGTGCCCTCCCACCAGTCGCGAATGGTCATCGACGAGGCCGGCTACGTGAGATTCGACTCCGAGGCCGGCGCCATGGGCTCCGGGCGCCTCACCCACCCTTGCTCAGTGCGCGTTCCATGTGTCGCGTGGCCGCGCTGCCGGACAGCCAG
>NZ_CP093845.1:3719050-3720136 GCF_024732245.1 Dietzia sp. B32
TGTACTGCCCACGCAGGTTGTGTACGCGGTCTGCGGGTGAGGCGCCTCGTAGCGCGGTGTGGCCGCGGTGGAAATTGTAGTGGTGCAGGAATGCGGGTAGGCGAGCCGCGCGGTCGGATTCGCTGACGTACGCGGTGGCGTAGGCCCATTCTTCGAGCATGGTGCGGTTGTAGCGCTCGACCTTGCCGTTGGTCTGCGGGCGGTACGGGCGGGTGCGCTTGTGTGTGATATTGCCTCCGAGGGCCTCGGCGAAGGCGTGGGAGCGGTAGCAGGAGCCGTTGTCGGTCAGCACCCGCCGCACGGTGATCCCGGCGTCGGCGAAGTAGGCGTGGGCCCGGTGCCAGAACGCGGCCGCGGTCTCCTTGCGCTCGTCTTCTAGAAGCTCGCTGTAGGCCAGGCGTGAGTGGTCGTCGACGGCATTGTGGATGTACCAGTAGCCCATCCCGCGTTTGCGGTCACGCTTTCCCTTCACCCGGCCCAAGACCTTGTGCCCGCCTCCGTCGGGGATGCGGCCAAGTTTCTTGATGTCCACATGCACCAGATCGCCCGGCGCCTCGTGCTCGTAGCGACGCGGGCGCCGCGTGTGCGCCCGGACGGGCGCGCCGGTGGCCGGGTCGGTGAATGCCAGCCTGACGCAGCTGTAGCGGGACAGGATCTTGTGCACCGTGGACGGTTGCATGCCCAGGTGGTAGGCGATCCGGGCCGGGCCCCACCGGCGGGATACGCGCAGACCGAGCACGCGGCGTTCCCGCCGCCGCGGCGTCTGGGTCGGGTTGTGGTGCGGGCGGCTGGAGCGGTCGACCATGCCGGCCTTGCCCAGCTGCCGGTACCGGCGGGCCCACTTGCGGGCGGTGGTGACCGAGACACCGAACCGCTCCGCCGCTCGCCGCGGTACCCAATCGTCGACGACGACACACCGAGCCAGACGCAGTCTTCCCGTCGGAGTCAGCGGGGCGTTAGCGTGGGACACGAAGACCTCCGTTGTGGATGTGTTTGCTTGGTCGCTTTCACACCTCACACGGAGGTCTTCCTCATGTCAGCCCGCCATGCCGACCGGTGACACAACGTCCGTGGTCAGTACAGCTA
>NZ_CP093845.1:3720236-3720412 GCF_024732245.1 Dietzia sp. B32
CCCCGGCAGGCGACGCGCCGACGATGCGGGCGGCGGGTGCGCGGCCCTGGTTCCGGATCGCTGGGCTGGGCGGCGATGACGTCGCCGGTTCGCAGCCGTGGACACGGTGACGGAAGCGGAAGCGATAAACCATCCACTACCTGCGCATACAGTGCGGAGTTGGTTTCCTGGACACT
>NZ_CP093845.1:3720512-3725606 GCF_024732245.1 Dietzia sp. B32
GGGCCTTGTTTCACAGAGTTACGGCGGCCATAGCGGCAGGGAAACGCCCGGTCCCATTCCGAACCCGGAAGCTAAGCCTGCCAGCGCCGATGGTACTGCACTCGTGAGGGTGTGGGAGAGTAGGTCACCGCCGAACACAACTTCATGACCAGCGGAGGACGAACGCTGGCGGCGTGCTTAACACATGCAAGTCGAACGGTAAGGCCCCTTCGGGGGTACACGAGTGGCGAACGGGTGAGTAACACGTGGGTAATCTGCCCTGCACTTCGGGATAAGCCTGGGAAACTGGGTCTAATACCGGATATGAACTCCTTCCGCATGGTGGGGGTTGGAAAGTTTTTCGGTGCAGGATGAGCCCGCGGCCTATCAGCTTGTTGGTGGGGTAATGGCCTACCAAGGCGACGACGGGTAGCCGGCCTGAGAGGGTGATCGGCCACACTGGGACTGAGACACGGCCCAGACTCCTACGGGAGGCAGCAGTGGGGAATATTGCACAATGGGCGAAAGCCTGATGCAGCGACGCCGCGTGGGGGATGACGGTCTTCGGATTGTAAACCCCTTTCAGTAGGGACGAAGCGCAAGTGACGGTACCTGCAGAAGAAGCACCGGCTAACTACGTGCCAGCAGCCGCGGTAATACGTAGGGTGCGAGCGTTGTCCGGAATTACTGGGCGTAAAGAGCTCGTAGGCGGTTTGTCACGTCGTCTGTGAAATCCCTCGGCTTAACCGGGGGCGTGCAGGCGATACGGGCAGACTTGAGTACTACAGGGGAGACTGGAATTCCTGGTGTAGCGGTGAAATGCGCAGATATCAGGAGGAACACCGGTGGCGAAGGCGGGTCTCTGGGTAGTAACTGACGCTGAGGAGCGAAAGCATGGGTAGCGAACAGGATTAGATACCCTGGTAGTCCATGCCGTAAACGGTGGGCGCTAGGTGTGGGGTCCTTCCACGGATTCCGTGCCGTAGCTAACGCATTAAGCGCCCCGCCTGGGGAGTACGGCCGCAAGGCTAAAACTCAAAGGAATTGACGGGGGCCCGCACAAGCGGCGGAGCATGTGGATTAATTCGATGCAACGCGAAGAACCTTACCTAGGCTTGACATATACAGGACGACGGCAGAGATGTCGTTTCCCTTGTGGCTTGTATACAGGTGGTGCATGGTTGTCGTCAGCTCGTGTCGTGAGATGTTGGGTTAAGTCCCGCAACGAGCGCAACCCCTGTCTCATGTTGCCAGCACGTAATGGTGGGGACTCGTGAGAGACTGCCGGGGTCAACTCGGAGGAAGGTGGGGATGACGTCAAATCATCATGCCCCTTATGTCTAGGGCTTCACACATGCTACAATGGCTAGTACAGAGGGCTGCGATACCGCGAGGTGGAGCGAATCCCTTAAAGCTGGTCTCAGTTCGGATTGGGGTCTGCAACTCGACCCCATGAAGTCGGAGTCGCTAGTAATCGCAGATCAGCAACGCTGCGGTGAATACGTTCCCGGGCCTTGTACACACCGCCCGTCACGTCATGAAAGTCGGTAACACCCGAAGCCGGTGGCCTAACCCTTACGGGAGGGAGCCGTCGAAGGTGGGATCGGCGATTGGGACGAAGTCGTAACAAGGTAGCCGTACCGGAAGGTGCGGCTGGATCACCTCCTTTCTAAGGAGCACTCACCACGCTTTTGTGTGGTCAGAGTTTGCGCAGGGTTCGCGTCCGAATGTGGCGCGCTCTGTGGCTCATTGGGTGGAACACTATCGCGTAGGACTCGCCTTGATCTTTGGGCGTCGGCTCAGGGCCGGCGGTTCGGGGGGAGCGTGGTCCGGACGAAACACACTGTTGGGTGTCTGAAACAACACCATCGAACCTTCGGGTTTGGTTGTTTCTGATGGCACTGATTCCCGAGACATCTGATGCGGCCTTGTGGGCGCGGGTGTGGGTGGGGTTGGTGTGTGTTGTTTGAGAACTGCACAGTGGACGCGAGCATCTTTAATTGTTTGTGAATGTAAGTGTGTAAGAGCACACGGTGGATGCCTTGGCACCAAGAGCCGATGAAGGACGTAGTAGGCTGCGATAAGCCTCGGGGAGCTGCCAAACGAGCTGTGATCCGAGGGTGTCCGAATGGGGAAACCCAGCACGCGTGATGGCGTGTTACCCGCATCTGAATACATAGGGTGTGTGGAGGGAACGCGGGGAAGTGAAACATCTCAGTACCCGCAGGAAGAGAAAACAACAGTGATTCCGTCAGTAGCGGCGAGCGAACGCGGATCAGGCTAAACCGCATGCGTGTGATACCCGGCAGGGGTTGCGTGTGTGGTGTTGTGGGGCATGATGTCCCGGTTCTGCCGGACCGGGCGCTGATTGATCGCGGGTTAGGGGAACGACTTGGAAGGGTCGGCCGGAGAGGGTGAGAGTCCCGTACCTGAAAACCTTGCGGCGGGGCGATTTGTGTTCCCAAGTAGCAGCGGGCCCGTGAAATCTGCTGTGAATCTGCCGGGACCACCCGGTAAGCCTAAATACTTCTTGGTGACCGATAGCGGATTAGTACCGTGAGGGAATGGTGAAAAGTACCCCGGGAGGGGAGTGAAATAGTACCTGAAACCGTGTGCTTACAATCCGTCAGAGGCTTTAGGGCTGATGGCGTGCCTTTTGAAGAATGAGCCTGCGAGTTAGTGGTATGTCGCGAGGTTAACCCGTGTGGGGAAGCCGTAGCGAAAGCGAGTCCGAATAGGGCGATCTTAGTGGCATGCTCTAGACCCGAAGCGGAGTGATCTACCCATGGCCAGTGTGAAGCGACGGTAAGACGTCGTGGAGGCGCGAACCCACTTAGGTTGAAAACTGAGGGGATGAGTTGTGGGTAGGGGTGAAAGGCCAATCAAACTCCGTGATAGCTGGTTCTCCCCGAAATGCATTTAGGTGCAGCGTCGCATGTTTCACCTCGGAGGTAGAGCTACTGGATGGCCGATGGGCCCTACAAGGTTACTGACGTCAGCCAAACTCCGAATGCCGAGGTGTGAGAGTGCGGCAGTGAGACTGTGGGGGATAAGCTTCATAGTCGAGAGGGAAACAGCCCAGATCGCCGGCTAAGGCCCCTAAGCGTGTACTAAGTGGAAAAGGATGTGGGATCGCTGAGACAGCCAGGAGGTTGGCTTAGAAGCAGCCACCCTTGAAAGAGTGCGTAATAGCTCACTGGTCAAGTGGTCCTGCGCCGACAATTTAGCGGGGCTCAAGTACACCGCCGAAGCCGCGGCATTCATACAATAACCTCCTCCGGGCAGGTGTATGGATGGGTAGGGGAGCGTCGTGTGGCCATAGAAGCGCCGGAGTGATCCAGGCGTGGAGGCCACACGAGTGAGAATGCAGGCATGAGTAGCGAATGACGAGTGAGAAACTCGTCCGCCGAATGATCAAGGGTTCCTGGGTCAAGCTAATCTGCCCAGGGTGAGTCGGGACCTAAGGCGAGGCCGACAGGCGTAGTCGATGGACAACGGGTTGATATTCCCGTACCCGTGTATGCGCGCCCATGGTGAATCAGTGATACTAACCGCCCTGAATGTTCTAGAGCATCCTTCGGGATGACGTGGACTGGATGCGCGGGACCTGATCTGGTAGTAGCCAAGCGATGGGGTGACGCAGGAAGGTAGCTGGGCCAGTCAGTGGTTGTACTGGTGTAAGAGTGTAGGCCGTGACATAGGCAAATCCGTGTCACATCAAGGCTGAGACTTGATGCATACCCGTTGTGGGGAATTCAGTGATCCTATGCTGCCGAGAAAAGCCTCTAGTGAGTTCATACACGGCCCGTACCCCAAACCGACACAGGTGATCAGGTAGAGAATACCAAGGCGATCGAGAGAACTGTGGTTAAGGAACTCGGCAAAATGCCCCCGTAACTTCGGGAGAAGGGGGACCACGCCCGGTGACGATCCTTGCGATCTGAGCTGGGGGTGGTCGCAGAGACCAGAGAGAAGCGACTGTTTACTAAAAACACAGGTCCGTGCGAAGACGTAAGTCGATGTATACGGACTGACGCCTGCCCGGTGCTGGAAGGTTAAGAGGACCGGTTAGCCGCAAGGCGAAGCTGAGAATTTAAGCCCCAGTAAACGGCGGTGGTAACTATAACCATCCTAAGGTAGCGAAATTCCTTGTCGGGTAAGTTCCGACCTGCACGAATGGCGTAACGACTTCTCTGCTGTCTCGACCACAGACTCGGCGAAATTGCACTACGAGTAAAGATGCTCGTTACGCGCGGCAGGACGAAAAGACCCCGGGACCTTTACTATAGCTTGGTATTGGCGTTCGATTCGGTTTGTGTAGGATAGGTGGGAGACTGTGAAGCATGCACGCCAGTGTGTGTGGAGTCGTTGTTGAAATACCACTCTGATCGTATTGGACGTCTAACCTCGGCCCATGATCTGGGTTAGGGACAGTGCCTGGTGGGTAGTTTAACTGGGGCGGTTGCCTCCTAAAGAGTAACGGAGGCGCCCAAAGGTTCCCTCAGCCTGGATGGCAATCAGGTGTTGAGTGCAAGTGCACAAGGGAGCTTGACTGTGAGACTGACACGTCGAGCAGGGACGAAAGTCGGGACTAGTGATCCGGCACCGGCAAGTGGAAGCGGTGTCGCTCAACGGATAAAAGGTACCCCGGGGATAACAGGCTGATCTTCCCCAAGAGTCCATATCGACGGGATGGTTTGGCACCTCGATGTCGGCTCGTCGCATCCTGGGGCTGGAGTAGGTCCCAAGGGTTGGGCTGTTCGCCCATTAAAGCGGCACGCGAGCTGGGTTTAGAACGTCGTGAGACAGTTCGGTCTCTATCCGCCGCGCGCGTAAGAAACTTGAGGAAGGCTGTCCCTAGTACGAGAGGACCGGGACGGACGAACCTCTGGTGTGCCAGTTGTTCCACCAGGAGCATCGCTGGTTAGCTACGTTCGGAAGGGATAACCGCTGAAAGCATCTAAGCGGGAAGCCTGTTCCAAGATGAGGTTTCTCACCACCTTCGCGTGGGAAACGCCCGGTCCCATTCCGAACCCGGAAGCTAAGCCTGCCAGCGCCGATGGTACTGCACTCGTGAGGGTGTGGGAGAGTAGGTCACCGCCGAACACAACTTCA